>JAITKV010000052.1 GCA_031278215.1 Spirochaetaceae bacterium | reverse complement strand
ACGGCAATTTTAACGCCGTCGACGCGCTGTACTTTGAGACCGCCGGGGTGATTATCGCCCTTATCCTGCTAGGCAAATCCCTGGAAGCCCTGTCCAAAGGCCGCACCAGCGAAGCGATTCAAAAACTCATGGGCCTTGCGCCAAAAACGGCAATCATCGTCGAAGAGGGGGAGGAAAAAGAAATCCCCATTGACGAGGTAATTCCCGGCCACATCATCATCGTAAAACCCGGCGCAAAAATTCCCGTGGACGGCGTTGTTACCGAAGGTCAAACCGCCATTGACGAATCAATGCTTACAGGTGAAAGTATGCCCGTGGACAAAAACCCCGGCGATAAGGTGTTCGGAGCCACAATTAACGCCAACGGCGTGATCCGCTTTAGGGCCGAAAAGGTCGGCGAAGAAACCGCTCTGGCGCAGATTATCAAACTGGTGGAGGACGCTCAGGGCAGCAAGGCCCCTATCGCTCAGCTTGCCGACATTGTATCCGGCTACTTTGTGCCTATCGTGTGCGCCATCGCCGCGGCCGCCGGCATCGCATGGTTCGCCGCCGCTTCCGCGGGCCTGGTAACGCTGCCTCCCGGCAAGTCGACGCTTGAATTCGCCTTAACGATTTTCATTTCCGTGCTGGTTATCGCCTGCCCCTGCGCCCTGGGCCTTGCCACTCCCACCGCTATTATGGTGGGCGCCGGCAAGGGGGCGGAAAACGGCATATTGATTAAAGGCGGCGCGGCCCTCGAAACCACCCACAGGATCAACACGATTGTGCTTGACAAAACCGGGACCATCACCGAGGGCAGGCCCGAAGTTACCGATCTTGTAACGGCTTCCGGGGTTAAGGAAAACGATCTTTTGCGGATAGCGGCCTCCGCCGAAAAGGGCAGCGAACACCCCCTGGGGCAGGCCATTGTGCGGGGGGCGCAAAAACGGGGACTGGGGATCTTTGCCGCCGAAAATTTTCTGGCCCTCCCGGGCCGGGGCATTGAAGCAGATATCACGGTCGTGGACGGCGGCGGAGACGGCGTAAGTCTGCAAAGCCCCCTCGAAGCCAAACTAGGGCGGGGACGCCGTATTTTGGCGGGAAACAGGAAACTTATGGAAGAAAGGGGAATTTCCCTTGTGGAACTTGAAGAAGCGCCGGATCGCCTGGCGGAAGAGGGTAAAACCCCGATGTACATCGCCATGAACGGTAAACTTGCCGGCATTGTGGCGGTGGCGGACGTGTTGAAAAAAAACAGCCGGGCCGCCATTGGGCGCCTTCACAGCATGGGCATCGAAGTTGCCATGATTACCGGGGACAACAAAAAGACCGCCGCGGCCATCGCCAAACAGGCGGGCATTGACCGGGTGCTTTCCGAAGTGCTGCCCCAGGACAAATCCGCGGAGGTAAAAAAGCTCCAGGACGAAGGACGCAGGGTTGCAATGGTCGGGGACGGTATTAACGACGCTCCGGCACTGGCGCAGGCGGACATCGGCATCGCCATCGGCAGCGGAACGGACGTGGCGATGGAAAGCGCCGATATCGTGTTGATGCACTCCGACTTAATGGACGTGCCCACGGCGATAACCTTGAGCAAGCGGACAATCCGCACCATACGGCAAAACCTGTTCTGGGCCTTCGGCTATAACGTGCTGGGTATTCCCATCGCCGCCGGAGCGCTCTATCTCTTTGGGGGCCCCCTCTTGAACCCGATATTCGCCGCCGCCGCCATGAGCATGAGTTCCGTATCGGTACTGACCAACGCCCTGCGGCTCAAGCGGTTTAAGGCCCCCGGAAGGGCCAAGGCGCCGCAGGAAACCTTAGAGGCCGCGGCGGGGTATTGACCCGGCTTCGAAAAAAAAGAGGAGTGTACAACATGAAACGGACAAAACAATAATTTACGCGGCGGCGCTTGCCGCCCTGCTTGTCCCGGCCCTTCTTTCCTGCGGAAAACTCGACGTGGTGGGAACGGACGGCGTAAAATCCTTTGACAAAGCTTTACAGCAAATACCGCAATCGGTAAGGGCCGACGGGGCTAACCCCGCCGGGGCTTCGGAGGCCCTAAACCGCGGCCCCCTCTTTCCTAGTCCTCCGAATCTTCCGCCTCGGTTTCCGGTTCTTCGGGCCGTCCATCCTCGGCCGCGATTATCTCTTCTTCCGCCAGGGCCGCAAGTTTTCGCTGTTCCAGGATCTCCTGCATCTGGATTTCCAGATCCTGGCTGTCTTCGTCAAAAAGCTTAACCGCCCGGTAGCGCCTCATGCCGGTTCCCGCGGGAATGGGATGGCCGATGATAATGTTTTCTTTAAGCCCCCGAAGGGAGTCGGTGGACCCCGCAATGGCCGCATTGGTAAGCACCCTGGTAGTTTCCTGGAAGCTTGCCGCGGAAAGAAAAGAATCGATATTCAAAGACGCCTTGGTGATCCCCTGGAACATGGGCCGGGCCACCGCGGGCTGCCCCCCTTCGGCGATAACCCGGTTGTTTTCTTCGTGAAAACGGTACTTGTCTACCATGGCGCCAAAAATAAACCGGGTGTCCCCCACGGCGACAATTTCCACCTTCCGCATCATCTGGCGGACAATTACCCCGATATGCTTGTCGTTGATGGACACGCCCTGAAGCCGGTATACCTGCTGGATTTCGTCCATAAGATACCGCTGCAAGGTTGCCTCTCCCAGGATATAAAGAATATCATGGGGATTCACGGAACCCACGCACAGGGCTTCCCCGGCTTCCACCGAATCGCCGTCCCGAACCAAAAGCCGCTTGGCCATGGGCACCAGGTGCTTGTATTCCTTGCCGAAGGCGTCGCTGACCACCAGAATTCGCTTGCCCTTGATTATACCCTTAAACGCCACAACCCCCGAAACCTGGGCCAATACCGCAGGACTCTTGGGCTTGCGGGCTTCAAAAAGTTCGGAAACCCGGGGAAGGCCGGAAGTAATATCCATGGCCTTGGCGCTTTCTTTAAGGGTCTTGGCTATGGTCCGGCCGGCCTGGATCTTTTCCCCCTCATCCACCTGGATATAGGCCCCCCCGGGCAGGAAATAGGAAGCAAGCTCATTGCCGTCATCGTCGGTAATAAAGATCCGGGGCTGCTTGCTTTCAAGCTGGAACTCGGTTATCCGTTTTTCAATATTCCCCGTTTCTTCGTCAATTTCTTCTTTAAGGGTGGTGCCGGGAATAATATCCTCGTATTTTACGACGCCGCTTTCTTCGGCTATGATCGGATCGCTAAAGGGATCAAAGGTCGCGATGGTTTTTTCCGCCTCTACCACATCCCCTATCTTCACTAAAAATTCCGATCCGTTGCGGATCTCAATTTTTTGATCCTGCCCGATGAGCAGCAGGGTCTTCGCCCTGCCGCGGCCCTGTCCGTCCAGCACCATCGCGTAGGCGATCTCCGGAGAAAGGATATCCTTGGCGCCGTGCCGGATAATGGGTTCCCCCCGGATAATCCGCTTTCCGTCTTCCACCAAAAGCTCGTCCTTGGATTCAATCTTATATTCCCGCATTACCCTGTTAACCACCGCATAGCCCTTGCGGGTAAAGAGCCAACGGCCGGAAGACACCCCGTCTCTCAGTTCCACATGGGCCCCAAAAGCATTCCGGACATAAACGGGGTATTTAAGGAAGATCCGGTTTTCTTCGCTGATTTTGGTGGCCGCCCCCCCGATATGGAAGGTCCGCATGGTAAGCTGGGTGCCGGGCTGTCCGATGGACTGGGCGGCAATGGTTCCTACCGCCTCGCCTATATCCACGGAGCGGTTGGTGGCCAGATTCCTGCCGTAACATCTACGGCAGACCCCGTGCTTTGCCTCGCAGGTAAGGACCGTCCTAATCCGTACCGATTCAACCCCTGCCTCGTCGATCCGGTTGGCGACTTCTTCGGTGATCTCTTCATTAACGTCCACAATCAATTCGCCTGTAATAGGATGCTTTACCCGTTCCAGGGTATAGCGGCCCACAATGCGGTCCCGCAGGGGTTCCACAATGTCTTCGCCGTCCTTAATGGCCGAATAGGAAATACCGTTAATGGTGCCGCAGTCATCCTCGTTTACCACCACATCCTGGGCAATGTCCACAAGCCGGCGGGTAAGATAGCCCGCTTCGGCGGTTTTAAGGGCCGTGTCCGCAAGCCCCTTTCTGGCGCCGTTGGTGGAAATAAAGAATTCAATAACCGAAAGGCCCTCTTTAAAATTGGACCTGATAGGAAGCTCGATAATATCCCCCGAAGGCTTGGCCATAAGCCCCCGCATCCCCGCCAATTGGCGGATCTGGTTGCGGCTTCCCCGGGCGCCGGAATTGGCCATCATGTAAACCGAATTAAAGCCGTCCCGGTCCGCTTCCAGGGTTTTCATCATAATATTGGTAAGGTCTTCGTTGGTCTTTGACCATACCTCCACTACCCGGTTGTACCGTTCTTCCTGCGTAATATGTCCCAGCCGGTACTGTTTCTGGATCGACTCCACTTCCTTGTTGGCCCTGTCGATCATCTCTGTCTTTTCCTTGGGCACCACAATGTCATCCACTCCGATGGTGGCCCCGAAGATCGTGGAATACCGGTACCCCGTCGCCTTGATAGCATCCAGCATTTTTACCGTGGTCCAGGATCCCTTTTCGGTAAAGATATGTTCGATAAGGGCCCGCAGTTCCTTATCCTTTAGTTCGTAATTAATAAAGGGAATTTCTCCGGGCATCTCTTCGTTAAACATCAGCCGGCCCGCGGTGGTTTCCACAAGAGAGCCGGGAACAAGTTCCATGGGCTTGCCCACTTTTTCCCAGACCAGTTTTTTTGGGGCCCGTACTTTAATCGCCGCTTCCCAATCCAAGGCCTTTGCTTCCACCGCCATAAGCGCCTCTTCCGTGGAAGTATAGCGGCGCCCCGTTCCCTTGGCGTTGGGCTTGATCCGGGTAAGAAAATTTATCCCCAACACCATGTCCTGGGAAGGGAACACGATGGTCTTACCGTTGGCGGGGTTAAGAAGGTTTCTGGCGCTAAGCATAAGGGTCCAGCATTCCATCTGGGCCGCCTGAGTCAAGGGCACGTGGACCGCCATCTGGTCTCCGTCAAAGTCCGCATTAAAGGCATGGCAGACCAGGGGATGGAGTTTAATAGCCTTGCCCTCCACCAGTACCGGCTCAAAGGCCTGGATTCCCAGCCGGTGCAGGGTGGGGGCCCGGTTAAGCAGCACCGGATGTTCCTGTACCACCTCGTCCAGGATTGCAAAAACCTCCGGGGTTTCCTGTTCCACCAGAAGCTTGGCCTTTTTTATATTGTAAACCACATCCTTATCTACCAGCCGCTTCATAATAAAGGGTTTAAACAGCTCTAGGGCCATTTTTGTAGGGAGCCCGCACTGCCACATTTTTAAATCCGGCCCCACGGTGATCACCGAGCGGCCCGAATAGTCCACCCGCTTACCCAGCAGGTTCTGCCGAAACCGGCCCTGCTTACCCTTAAGCATGTCGCTGATCGATTTAAGAGGCCTGTTGCTGGCCCCCTTAACCACCCGTTTTTTCTTGGAATTGTCAAAGAGGGCGTCCACCGCTTCCTGGAGCATCCGCTTTTCGTTGCGGATGATAATATCCGGGGCGTTAAGGGTCTGGAGCCGCTTAAGCCGGTTGTTCCGGTTGATCACCCGGCGGTAAAGGTCGTTAAGGTCCGAGGTGGCAAAACGGCCCCCGTCGAGCTGCACCATGGGGCGCAGTTCCGGGGGTATGACCGGAATAACATCCAGGATCATCCATTCCGGGTTGTTGTCGGAATTACGGAAATTCTCCACAATTTCAATGCGCTTAAGAAGCCGCTTATTACTTTTGGCGCCCTTTTCGATCATCTTGGCCCGCAGTTCCGCGGCTATTTCGTCCAGGTTAATGTTTTCCAGCAAGGTCCTAATCGCTTCTGCCCCCATGCCGGCAGAAAAGGCCCCGCCGTACCGTTCCTGGGCTTCAAAATACTCTTCTTCCGAAAGAAGCTGATTCCTCTTCAGGTCCGTGTCCCCCGCTTCAATAACCACATATTTTTCGTAGTACAGTATGGAACGCAGGGCCGCCATGGGCAGATCCAACAGGAGCCCCATACGGCTGGGCACGGAACGATAGTACCAAATATGGGAAACCGGAGCGGCCAATTCTATGTGCCCCATCCGTTCCCGGCGGACTTTGAAGTGGGTAACTTCTACGCCGCACCGGTCGCAGATAACCCCCTTGTAGCGGATAGACTTAAACTTTCCGCAGTAACATTCCCACTCCTTGGTGGTTCCGAAAATTCGCTCGCAAAAAAGACCGTCCTTTTCGGGCCGAAGGGTTCTATAGTTAATCGTTTCGGGCTTCTTCACTTCCCCGTACGACCAGGCGCGGATCATCTCCGGAGAAGCCAGTTTTATCATAATGGAATCAAAATCCTGTATATCCCGCATTTTTTCTCCCCGTCTTTAAAATTTGCCCGCCGGGTTCCCTAAAAATTAGAGCCGCTCTTTGTTATAAGCTCTTCGTCCCGTTCGGTAAGCGGTATCTGTTTACCCTTGGCGTCATAGATGGTCATATCCAGCGCCAAGCCCCTCAGTTCCTGCACCAGCACGTTAAAAGATTCGGGGATCCCCGCGGTGGTGGACGGTTCTCCCTTGACAATGGCTTCGTATATCTTGGAGCGTCCCGTCATGTCGTCGGACTTGATCGTCAACAGCTCCTGCAGGGTATTGGCCGCCCCGTAGGCTTCCAGGGCCCACACTTCCATCTCTCCCAGGCGCTGGCCGCCAAACTGGGCCTTGCCCCCCAGGGGCTGCTGGGTTACCAGCGAATAGGGCCCCGTAGACCGGGCGTGCATTTTATCATCCACCAGGTGATGCAGCTTAAGAAAGTAAATAATCCCGCAAAAGATAGGATTCACAAAGGGTTCTCCGGTTCGCCCGTCCCTAAGGATAGTTTTACTGGTAACCGGAAGTTCCGCCTCTTTAAGTTTTTCTTCAATGTCTTCGGTGGAAGGGGACTGAAATACCGGAGTGGAATACCACTCGTCCAGGGTACTGGCCGCCCAGCCCAGTTCGGTTTCCAAAAGCTGGCCTATATTCATCCGGGAGGGAACCCCCAGGGGGGTAAGGCATATATCCAGGGGGGTCCCGTCTTCCATGTAGGGCATATCTTCTTCCGGCAGGATCCGGGCCACCACCCCCTTATTGCCGTGACGGCCCGCCATCTTGTCGCCCTCCCGAAGCTTACGCTTGGTGGCAATAAGCACCTTTACCACTTCGTCAACCCCGGGGTTAAGATCGTCTCCTTCGGACCGCTTAAGCCGCTGTATATCGATAATCGTTCCTTCAATGCCGTGGGGAACCCTAAGGGAGGAATCCCGGACTTCCTTTGCCTTTTCGCCAAAGATTGAATTAAGGAGCTTGAATTCCGGGGTGGTTTCGGTTTCACTTTTGGGAGTTACCTTTCCTACCAGAATATCCCCGGACCATACCTTGGCCCCCACGCAGATAATTCCTTCCGCATCCAGGTTGTCCAGGCTCTTTTCCGAGGTATTGGGTATGTCCCGGGTGATTTTTTCCGGTCCCAGCTTGGTTTCCCGAACCTCGGTAATAAATTCCTTAATATGAATAGAAGTAAACATATCTTCCCGCACTACCCGTTCGGAGATAAGAATCGAATCTTCGTAGTTATAGCCGTTCCAGGGCATAAAGCCCACCAGAATATTCCGGCCCAGGGCAAGTTCCCCGTCCTTGGTGGCGGGCCCGTCGGCAATAACCTGGCCGGCCAGAACCTTGTCCCCCGGTTTAACCACCGGCCGCTGGTTATAGCAGGTGTCCTGGTTGGTCCGCTGGTATTTGGCAAGACGGTACAGGTCCATGCCATCCGCCGTCGTCTGGGGGCCGGCGCCGGTTTTGCTGTCGGGCTTGATCGTAATTTCACCGGCGGTAACCCGGATCACCGCCCCCCCCCGCCGGGCCTTAACCAGCACCCCCGAATCGTAGGCGCACTTTCCTTCCATGCCGGTCCCCACCCGCGGGGCCTCCGGAAAAACCAGCGGCACCGCCTGACGCTGCATGTTTGACCCCATGAGGGCCCGGTTGGCGTCGTCGTGTTCCAGAAAGGGTATAAGGGAGGCGGATACGGAAATGATCTGCTTGGGGGATACATCCATGTACTGAATGTCCTCCGGCGCCCGGGTGGTATAGTCCCCCTGGCGGCGGCAGGAAACCTGGTCGTCCGCAAAGGTGCCGTTATCATTAAGCTTCGCCGAAGCCTGGGCAATATAGTACCGGTCTTCATCCATCGCGGAAAGATATTCGATCTCGACCGTGGCCTTGCCCTTAATTATTTTGCGGTACGGGGTTTCCAGAAAGCCGTATTCGTTTACCCGGGTATAGTTGGCCAGGGAAACAATAAGGCCAATATTGGGCCCCTCGGGGGTTTCAATGGGGCACATCCGCCCGTAATGGGTATAATGAACATCCCGAACCTCAAAGCCCGCCCGGTCCCTGGAAAGGCCCCCGGGCCCCAGGGCGTTAAGGCGGCGTTTATGGGTCAACTCCGCCAGAGGATTCACCTGATCCATAAACTGGGAAAGCTGGCTGGACCCGAAAAATTCTTTAATGGCCGCCACCACCGGTTTGATCGAAATAAGATCCTGGGGCTTAATCGTATCGGTCTCTTTAAGGCTCATCCGCTCCTTGGCGATCCGTTCCATCCGGCTAAAGGCGATCTTCATGGCGTTGGCCATAAGCTCCCCCACCGAACGAACCCGGCGGTTCCCCAGGTGATCAATGTCGTCGATGGCTTCGTCCCCCACAAAAACCTTGATAAGGTACTTCATGGTTGCAATCACATCCTGCTTGGTCAGGGTAAAAACATTCAAGGGTTCCGCATAGTTAAATTTCTTATTAAGCTTATAGCGCCCCACTTTGCCCAGATCGTAGCGGCGGCTTGTAAAAAACATTCCCAGCAGATCCTTTTCCGCGGCCTCCACGGTAATCGATTCCCCGGGCATAAGCACAGAGTACACCGCGGCCAGGGCTTCTTCCCTGGAAGGCTCGTCCCGGGCGGAATCTTCTTTGCTGAATTTAATTTCTTCCCGGTCAAAACAATTTAACAGCATGGGCGAGTTAAGGGATTCTTCTGCGGTAAAGTTTATTACTTCAATGGACTTGATCCCGTTTGCAAGAAGTTCGTCCACATTATGGGGGTGTAATTTTTCCCCGGTCCGGTACAGTTTTTTCTTTTCTTCCTGATTCTCTTCCCCGTCTTTTTCGGCGGCCTTGACCCAAACCGGAGAAGCAAGGACCTTGCCGGTAATTTTTTCCCTGGTATCCTTATCGTCCTTAACCTTAAAGGTTTCTATGGAATAGAAGGCCCTAATAATTTCTTCCCTGCTTTCATAGCCCAGGGCCCGAAGAAATATGGTCCCCAGGATCCGTTTTTTACGGTCTATCTTGGCGTAAATCATTTCACGCTTCTGGTCAATTTCAAATTCCAGCCACGAACCCCGGTAGGGAATAATCCGGGAAGAAAAAATTCCCTTTTCGTGGCTAAAGATAACCCCCGGCGAACGGTGGATCTGCGAAACCACCACCCGTTCCGCGCCGTTAATAATAAAAGTTCCCCGCTCGTTCATAATGGGGATGTCCCCCATATAAATATCCTTCTGGCGGATCTCGCCGGTCTGCTGAAAGATCAGATTGATCCGGGCCTTTAGGGGCGCCGAATAGGTAATGCCCTTTTGTTTACAGTCCATTTCGGAAAACTTGATATGATCGTCGTCCAGGGTGTAGTATTCATATTCCAGTACCATGTCTCCGTTGGGGCTTTCGATAGGAAAGGTGGATCTAAAAACTTCTTCAAGCCCCTGCAGTTTAGGAGACTCGCCGGCTTTAATTCTTGAACGTTGAAGAAACCGCTCATACGAACAAAGCTGAATATCGATCAGATCCGGCAGTTCCATCACATCTTGAATATCCCTGCCCACATAGGATCTTTTAGCGCCCTTCTTTAACTTTACCATTCCTGCCCCCGATAATTTTCTAACCCCAGGGCGGACAGGCGTTCTGCCCGCCGCCCCAGGGACTACTGAATCTCCACAGTACCGCCGGCAGCGGTGATTTGTTCTTTAATTTTGTTCGCCTCTTCTTTGGAAACATTTTCCTTTAAGGTTTTAGGCGCCCCCTCTACCAGGTCCTTGGCTTCTTTAAGACCCAGACTGGTTACCGCCCGGACTTCTTTTATAACCGGAATCTTTTTGGAATCGTCATAGGCCTTTAGGATCACGGTAAACTCGGTCTTTTCTTCCGCGGCTTCGGCCCCCGCCGCCGCACCGGAAACCGGGCCTGCGGCCACCGCCACCGGGGCGGCGGCGGATACGCCGAATTTCTCTTCCATGGCCTTGACCAATTCGGAAACTTCCAGAACCGTCATGGAAGCAATGGCCTCCAGAATTTCTTCTTTTGTAGCTGCCATATTATCTTCTCCTTACTATGTACTGACACTTCATACGAAATGCCCCCGGGTAAACCCGGTATATCCCGGCAGGAACGGCAGCTTGGAACCCGGTTCATTAAACATGGTTTATTGAACATGGTTACACCGAAGCCTGACCGGTCTTTTATATATTGGACTTGTCCAATAATTTGGACTTGTCCAATAACCCGGTTGCTTATCTCACAAGTCTTGCCAAATGTTCCGCATTTTGCTGTTTTTTAGCGGAGGTTGTTTAAAAACGTAAGTTTTTAAACAACCCTATTCTGGAACATTCTGTTTTTTCCCCGCAAATCCGGGTCTATGCGGCAGATTCCGATTTTTTATCGGCCGCCGCCTTTATCGTCCGAACCAGCCGCGCGGGTATGTCGTTCAGCGCCGTCGCAAAATTACGGACCGGACCGTTTATCACCGACATAAACATGGAAATAAGTTCAAGCCTGCCGGGCAGTTTAGAAAAGGCTTCTACCTGGGCGCCGGTATAAACCGTATTTCCCACCAGCCCCCCCTTAACCTTAAGGACGGGGGCTTCTTTGGCAAAATCCAGAAGTATCTTTGCAACCTCGTTGGAATCCCGCAACGCAATGGCCACCGCCGTGGGGCCCCTTAGATAGCCGGATACATCCGGCGCCTTAAGCTGTTGAAACGCGATGCGGGCAAAGTTGTTCTTTACCACCTTAAAGGCCGCTTCCTTGCCCCTAAGCTGCCTGCGCAGGGCGGTGATCTGGGCCACCGTAAGCCCCCGGTAATCGGTAAAGAGAAAATCCGCGGGGCTTCCATTCGACAGGGCCCCGAACATTTCTTTTAACTCGCCGACGGCCTTAACCTTATATTCCTGTTCTTTTTTTGCTACAATTGCCATAGTAACTCCTCGCATACGCCAACCGGCAAATACATCGTTGGCCGGTTTTCTTTACGGAGTTTGAAACCAAACTCCGGGGAACAAAACCCCAAAAGCTTCTTCCCCGACAAATTCAAATCGCCGGTGTATCTAGTCGTCCTTGTAGGACACCCATACCCCCGGTCCCATGGTGGAAGCCACCGAAACGGTTTGAATAAACTCCCCCTTGGCATCGGCGGGTTTTTTTCGCTTAATCTCCGTAATAACCGCCCGGACATTCTCCTTAACCTTGCCGCTTTCCATGGAAACTTTACCTACCGCCAGATGGACCACCCCGGTTTTATCCGCCCGGAATTCTACCCGTCCTTTTTTTAGTTCCGACAGGGCGCCCTTTAAATCAAAGGTTACCGTTCCGGTTTTAGGGTTGGGCATAAGGCCCCGGCGGCCCAGAACCATGCCTAACTTACCCACGTCCTTCATCATATCCGGTGTGGCCACCGCCACATCAAAATCCAGCCAGCCCCCCTTGATCTTTTCGATAAGATCCTCGGCCCCCACGTAGGCGGCCCCCGCTTCCCGGGCTTCCTTTTCTTTTTCGGCCTTGCAAAATACCAGAACCCGCTTTTCGCCCCGGAACTGGTTGGGAAGCACCACCGTATCCCGGACGGACTGGCTTTTTTTCAGGTTCAGCTTTACCGACAGATCCACCGTTTCGTCAAATTTCGCATAGGCCATAGACTTAACCATATCCAAGGCCGCGCCAAGATCGTAGGATCCCGCGGAATCGTATTTTTTAAGGCTCTCTTTGTATTTTTTACCCCGCTTCATTTTTCCACCTCCACACCCATGGATCGGGCGGTGCCGGCTATTATCTTTACCGCCCCCTCCACATCGTTGGCGGAAAGATCGGGCATCTTAAGCTTGGCGATTTCTTCAATTTTGGCCAGGGGGATCTTTCCCACTTTGATTTTATGGGATTCCGCGGAACCCTTTTCAAGCCCTATGGCCTTTTTAATAAGCACCGGCGCCGGAGGGGTTTTTAGGATGAAGGTAAAGGACTTATCCGCATACACGGTAATAACCACCGGTATAACAAGCCCCGGCTCCATGGACTTCGTCCGGTCGTTAAACTGTTGAACGAACTGGGGGGCGCTGACGCCGTGGGGCCCCAGGGCGGGTCCCACCGGAGGGGCCGGAGTGGCCTTTCCCGCGGGGCACTGAAGCTTAATGTAGGCGGCAACTTTTTTCTTTGCCATATATTTCTCCTTTGTGGTGGCGCCGGAAGGCATCCCGGCTTAGCGGGGAATAGATTCCCCTCCCACTTTTACTGCCAAAAACGCCGGGGAATTTTGTACATTCCTCCCGGACATTTTTAGATTTTTTCTACCTGTAAAAGATCGACTTCCACCGGAGTACTCCGGCCAAAAATCTGCACCATAACCTTAAGTTTGTTCTTTTCCTGGTTTACCTCTTCAATGACCCCCGTAAATGATTCAAAGGGACCGTCGATAATCTTAACCTGTTCTCCCGCATTAAAACTCTGCCGGGAGCGGACGGGCTTTTCGCCCTTCATCTCCCCGGATCTTTGCAGGATCCCCCGGGCTTCGTCCCCCGAAAGGGGCTGGGGCCGCTTGTCGGCGGGGGTTCCGACAAATCCCGTAACCCCCTGGATCTTTTTTATTTTGGAGCAGGGTTCCTTCCATTCCTGGAGGGGCAAATCCATCTCGACAAGAACATAACCCGGAAAAAATTTTTTAGCCTGGGTCCGCTTCTTGCCGTCCTTGATCTCCACCACTTCTTCCTGGGGTATTTTTATATCTTTTACAATATCCTTGTTCAGATCCCCCGATTCAATCATAAGCCGGATAATCTTTTCGATTTTATTTTCATACCCCGAATAGGTATGAAGGACATACCACCCTACTGCCATGCTCTACCCGTTTTTAGAAAATTGCCCGCACCCCAAGGAGCAGTAGGAAATCCACCAGCCCCAGCACGGCGGCCACAAGAACCGTAGAAACAACTACTACCCCTACGGAGCTGACAACATCATCCCTGCTGGGCCATACTACTTTGCGAAGTTCCGTATAGCATTCTTTAAAAAATTGGATTACCTTTCCCATTTACTCCTCGCTTTGCTTCTCCACATCCTGTCAAACATCCAGGCGCAGTAGGCTTCGAACCCACGACCTGCGGTTTTGGAGACCGCCGCTCTACCAACTGAGCTATACGCCTAGGTACGAATTCTACCGCTTATTTGATCTTAGTCTCCTTATGCAGGGTATGTTTTCTGTCAAAGGGACAATACTTGTTAAATTCCAGTTTTTCCTGGGTATTACGCCGGTTTTTCTTGGTTGTATAATTCCTTCTTTTACATTCGGTGCATTGCAGCGCAATAAGTTCAACCGCGGTCTTTTTACTGGCCATCTTCTACCCCTTTCCGCTTAAAATTCGGACAAATTCCCCTATTAATATCCCGGGGTTTTACAGGCAAAACCCCCCGCCCAAAAAAGCACCGCTTTTTATTGGACTTGTTCAATAACCCGGTTGCTTATAGCCCTCGATCAGAATCGAACTGATGACCTTATCCTTACCATGGATATGCTCTGCCAACTGAGCTACAAGGGCGTTTTTCTTCTATAGTCGTGCCGTCGTGCCGTAACCGCGCCGCAACCGCGCCGTATGCCGTAAAAATCATGCCGCGAAAGACTATCATTACGTGCCACTATGGTCCTTATTGGCAGGCTCTAATTAGATACCTCCCCTATGATTTTATGAAACTAACAAAAAATCAAGATTGTGTCAATACCGGGACCGTAATACCGGAAAAACATCCCCGCGGCCAATTTTGCCGTCCGGACAAAGGAATTGCTCCAAAACCGAAGCTTTTGAACCGCCCCACACGGGAATACTAGAAACAGATCCCCCGATCGAGTATTATTCGCAAACACGGTGCGTTTAACCCTGTTTGCGCCTTGAATTCCATGATACCAAGGGAGTATAACCATGTCTACCCATATAGCCGCTAAGCCCGGGGAGCTTGCCGAGGTAATTTTGCTTCCCGGCGACCCCCTGCGGGCCAAATTTATCGCCGAAACTTACCTGGAACACCCCAAACAGTACACCGACATACGGAATATCCTGGGATTTACCGGAACTTACAGGGGAAAGACCGTCTCCGTCCAGGGGACG
Source organism: Spirochaetaceae bacterium (assembly GCA_031278215.1). Lineage (GTDB taxonomy): Bacteria > Spirochaetota > Spirochaetia > Treponematales > Breznakiellaceae > JAISLT01. The sequence continues at coordinate 6,419 of JAITKV010000052.1, read as the reverse complement.
GGAATGGGAATTCCTTCAATTTCGATCTATTTGCATGAACTTTTTAGGGATTACGGGGTTAAACGGGCAATCCGCATCGGCACCGCCGGGGCCCTTCGGGAAGAGGTCAAAATCCGGGATCTGGTTCTGGCCATGTCCGCCTCCACCGATTCGGGGGTCAACCGAAGGCGTTTTGGCGGCAAAGACTACGCTCCTACCGCCACGTGGAGCCTCCTAAAAACCGCCTACGAAGCGGCGATTTCCAGAAACTGGCAGCCTGCGGTGGGAAATATCCTGTGCACGGACCTTTTTTACTCCGAGGAACCCCAGGGATGGAAACTCTGGGCCGAATACGGCGCCCTGGCGGTAGAAATGGAAAGCGCGGAACTGTATACCGTGGCCGCCAAATTCGGCCGGGAGGCCCTGTCTATCTTGACCATTTCCGACAGCCTGGTTACCGGGGAAGCTACCACGCCGGAGGAACGGCAAAGCACCTTTACCCGGATGATGGAGGTAGCCCTGGAAACCGCCGTATCCTGACAAGCCGCCGTAGAGCACGGCGCCGGCCTTAGTTAGAGAAGAAAACCGCGGGCCTGTAAATTCCCGGCAACCCCGCCGGCGGCCGCGGGGCGGCCCGGGATGCTTCAAAACAAACCCTAAGCAGGTATTGACGAACCGGGGGCAAAACCATATACTGCCTACAATTGCCCGGATGGTGGAATTGGTAGACACGCTGGTTTCAGGTACCAGTGCCGTTAAAAGCATGGAAGTTCGAGTCTTCTTCCGGGCAGATAGAAACAGGGCCCCGCTTATTCGTTTTCCGCCGCCTTCCGGCGTCCCTTAGCCCCCCCCCTTGGCCGGCCTTTCGCGTATTAAGTTTATTGTTTTTTTTATCCGGTTCACATCTTTTTTTAACAGATCAATTTTACTTTCTCTGTAGTTTTAAAACGGGGTAAACCCCGGGTCAAAACAATTTTACGTTTTTAAAAGGGCCGTCGGCCTTTGGGGATAAAAATTCCCTACCGATTTAACGATTAGGAGACTATGATGAAAAAAATAACGGCGGTACTTATTCTTGCAATAACCGCGGGAGTAGTATTTGCCCAGGAACTCAAATTTGACGGGTATGTCAACAGCGGTCTTGGCCTGGTTATTACCAACCGGAAAGACAATGAGGGATCGGTCGATCCATACATTACCGTTTACGGCGTGGACGCCGAACAGTACGGCTACCGGTTCCGGCTGAACGGCTCCTATACTAATGCCGATGGTAATGCCGGCGCCAAGTTCCGGTTTCAGGCACAGGCAAAGAACCGTACCGACACCACTCCCGGGGGCGGCCTCCCCATCATGGATATAGGGGTCCCCATAGCCCTGGGCTGGGTAAAGTTTGCCGATATGTTTACATTGAATGCAGGTATTATTGATGACGGTACCTGGGCTTCCGGCGGCGCCATTTTGGACGATGATATGGGAGAGGGCCTGGGCCTCCTTTTAAAGGCTTCTCCCGTATCGGGCCTGGATCTGGGTTTCGGGGCCTATGCTGTTTCGGCCCTGGGCGGCGGAGACAACAATGCCCTGGCGGGCGGACTAAACAAAAATATAATCGACTGGGACTATGCCAAATACGTTTTTAACATCGGCTACACGTTCCCGGAGGTCTTTAAACTTACCGCCACGTTCAGGAACGACAACGATGCGGGAGGGAGTACCAACAGGGACGAAACCATGAAGTCGATTATCGGCGCCCGGCTTTTTATGGTAAAAAATCTAACCGCCATTGCAGAAGTTGAAGTAGATGAACTGGGAGAAGATTTTGATACCAAGGGAAAGATTAATTTCTACGAAACCCTGGGGTACAAGCTTAACTCGCTAAACTTTGGGTTAAATGCCGTTCAGTACCTGTCCCAGGCAGACGACAGCGATATAGGGCTCCGGTTTAATCCGTGGGTAAGTTATACCATCGGCAAGATCGTTCCCCGGCTTGACCTGGTGTACTTTATCGGAGGGAAGGTTGACGGTTCCGATAACGACGAAGACGGAAAATACGGCCGTAAAAACTACGCTCCGGTAAGCGGCAACAACAAGGATTGGTCTGTTATCGGCGCCCGGCCTTCGGTAAAAATCAATTTTGACTCCAAGACCGTCCTTGAGATCGGCGATGTAATAAACTTTGAAACGGCGGCCAATGACTACTACGGTGTCGCAGGGGATCTAAGCGACAGTAAGATCACCAACGTGTTTTATGTTGATCTGAAGCTAAGTTTCTAAGGTCCCTAGGGAAGCACAAAAAACACCATCCGCGTTTTTTAGTGCTTCCCTAGATCCTTACCGGAGCGATTTTACCGGTTCCGCCCCTGCAGCCAAGCGCTTACAGCTTATTCTGGGGAATATCCGGCAGGGTGGCAAAGCCCTTTTCCAGATCCGCATCGCTGGGTATATAATCGGTCATGGTCCCTGCATTGTAGGCCATATAGGCGGTCATGTCGAAATAGCCCGTTCCGGTAAGCCCAAAGAGGATGGTCTTCTTCTGGCCGGTTCGTTTACATTCCAGGGCCTGATCAATCGCCGCCTTAATGGCATGGGACGATTCCGGCGCGGGGAGTATGCCCTCAACCTTGGCGAACTGTACCGCCGCGTCAAAGACATCGGACTGTACATAGGAAACCGCCTCCAGAAAACCGTCCTTGTAAAGCTTAGACAGCGTCGAGTTCATGCCGTGGTACCGGAGCCCGCCGGCATGGTTTGCCGAAGGCATAAAACCGTTGCCCAGGGTAAGCATTTTGATTAGCGGCGTGGTCTTTCCCGTATCGCCGAAATCGTAGACATAGCGGCCCCGGGTAAAGGAAGGGCAAGAGGCGGGCTCCACCGCGATAAACCTGGCCTGGGACTTGCCCGCAAGCTTTTCTCCCATAAAGGGCGCAATAAGGCCCCCGAAATTCGATCCGCCTCCGGCGCAGCCTATGATGATGTCCGGCCTGACATTGTATTTATCCAGGGCGGTCTTGGTTTCCTGGCCGATGATGGACTGGTGAAGTAACACATGGTTTAGCACGCTTCCCAGAACGTAACGGCACTTATCGGTTTTTACCGCCGTTTCGATGGCCTCCGAAATGGCGCAGCCCAGGGAGCCTTCGGTACCGGGATTCGCTTCCAGGATCTTCCGGCCCGCCTCGGTGGTCTTTGAAGGCGAGGGAATAAGATCCGCCCCGTAGGTTTCGATAAGAGCCTTGCGGTAGGGCTTTTGTTCCGAGCTTATCTTAACCATGTATACCGTAAGTTTAATATTATAAAACGCGCTGGCCATGGCCATGGCCGTTCCCCACTGGCCCGCTCCGGTTTCGGTGGTCAAAGATGTAAGCCCCTCTTCCCTCGCGTAGAAGGCCTGGGCGGCGGCGGAATTCAGTTTATGGGAGCCCGAAGTATTGGTCCCTTCGTGCTTATAGTAGATCTCCGCCGGGGTTTCCAGGGCCTTTTCCAGAAAGTATGCCCGAATTAGCGGGGCGGGACGGTAGGCCTCGTAAAATTCTTTAATGCCCTCGGGGATGGGAATAAGCCTGGTGGCGTCGTCCAGTTCCTGTTTAACACATTCCCTGCAGAACACCCCCTCAAGGTCCGCAGCGGAAACCGGTTTTAGGGTCCCCGGATGCAGAATCGGGTCGGGCTTGTCCCGCATATCCGCCCGAAGATTGTACCAGCACTGGGGCCTTTCATCCTCTGAAAGGTAGAGCCGGGTCGGAATTTTCTTTTTCATAGCAGTCTCCTTGTAGATACTAGCGCTGGTTCCAAAGCCGGACGGGGAACAGCCCTAGGGTACTAACGTTTCTTTATATAGAAACATTGGATACATATTACGGTTCCTTGGTCCTCTTGTCAACCCGTTTCCAGGAATTTTTTACCCGCCGGATCCAGCGGCAGAACCGCTTTTGGCGGGCAGTTGTACGGCGGTAATTAAGGTCCGGGGTTATATTTCCTCTCCGCTGTCCCGCATTTTCAGTGTCGGGCCTTCATAATCGCAGTCCAGCAGATCCGCAATTTTTTTCATGGCGTCTTCCGAAAAATTTCCCCTGCGCATCTTGTTTGAAACATTTTGCCGTGTAGTTCCCATCTTTACCGCCAGGTCAACGAAAGACATACTACGGCGCCCCATGATGATTTTAATCTTTTCTGCAAAGGTTAAGGGCATATATCCTCCCATCTACATATATACCTTTGCCGGTTTATTTTGTCAACAAAATAAGGAAAAGTAAAATAAATCGTGGAAAAATACACATTTTACTTGACAAACCTGGATACCCACCACCATTATGAGACAAATACGAAAGAAATTGAAAACATGGGCCTTAAACGCAAAGCCCAAACGCGCCAGTAGAACCCGGGGTAATTTTTTGCCACCTCAGAGAATCGAACTCTAGACACAAGGATTTTCAGTCCTTTGCTCTACCAACTGAGCTAAGGTGGCGTTTCTTTCTTCCATACATATTATGCAACATATTATACATATTATTGCATCATCATAGACTCTACTATATTGATACCATGGTATATATACCCCAAAATACACCCGTAGTCAATGGGTTTTTGGGAATTTTTTAAAAAGTCCGCCCCGGTACACCCGGTGCGTGCCGCCCCGCGGGGCGCCGTTCCGCTCTCCGCGGGGCATACGGCAGCGGGGCCCTATGGCCCTATAAAGCCCTGGACGCAGGAGGGGAGCATAAAAACCAGCTTGTTACGCCCCGGGTCATACCCCGCTATGGTTTGGGCAAGCCCCAGATACGTAAAATCATCCTGCGGCTTTATCCGGTACAGCACATGGACGTAACAGGGGCGGGACGTTTTATGGGGAACCAGTTCGTTGGCGGCTTTGGGGCTTGTTTCATAGATCAGGCCGTCTGATTGCAGTTCGTTACGGTAGCCTTTGACGCCCTTTTTGGTCGCAAAGAACAGCCATTGCCCCATCACGATTTGCCATGCCGTGGCAGAATAGGCGATGTCAAAATCTTTTTTGGCATAGCTCTGCCCCGGCTTTAATGTCATAGGATCAAGCGGCATAATTATTCTCCTCCTTCTTGTTTGACATGAACATCAGGTAAAATGGATTTGCTGTCGGTTTTATAACGGTACGATTGCAAGCTGTCCGAGAGAAAGAATGTTAGGTTATCCGTAAGGATATAGGCCTTATTGGCCGTCATCGTGCCGCTTACCCTGTAGCCCGCGGGGTAGTCGGTTTTGCTTCCGCTGTCGGTGTTGGCAGCCGCCTCCCATAAAGTAAGGGCTATCTCGTGATAATCTCCATCGGTATCGTCCCGCCTGAACCTGACGGCGGAAATGACATCGGTTATGTCATAAGAAGAGCCATCCCAAAACCATTCTCCGTACAGGGCCGAAGGCATTACGGACACCGCCGTAAACGCCGCTGTGGTAGCCGACTGTGCGCCGTCCGCGGTACTCTTCGCCGTTACGGTAATTTGCTTGCCGTGGTCGGCGGCGGCTACGGCCAAAACGCCGCCCGTAACGCTTGTCCCCGGGTTAAGGTTTGTGCCGTTTACCGTCCAGGTTACGGTTTGGGGGGAAATGCCCCCGGCGGTAAAGACCGCGCCCGCGCCGCAGAAAATTGTCTTGTCTGCAATGGGCTGTTCTACTTTGCCGGTTTCAAGGGCGGGAAGGCTGACGCTTATGGTGTCTACCGTAACGGTGAACGTTGCGGTTTTGCCGCCGTAGCCGACGGTAACGCTCTGGTCTCCGCTTTGGTCTTTGTCGTAGCCGGTAAGCGTAAAGTCTTCCGCGTTGGCCCCGCCGTACGTTACGTCCTCCGTGGTTTCGTCGGTAAAGGTAAGGGTAATCACCAAACCGGACAGGTCCGCGTCTTCGCCGATGGGATACGTGGTAACGGACGGGAGATTCTTGACGGCGATGCGGTCAAGGGCTTTAACCGTAACGGCGCAGGACGCCGTGTATCCGCCGTCATTCGTGGTGACGGTGATGGTGACGGGGCTTGTCCCGGTTACCGCCTTCCCGGTAACCGCGCCGTCCTGGCCAACTTCCACTTTATCGCTGTCGCTTGAGGCCCAGGTAACGGCCTTGTTTGCCGCGTTATCGGGGCTTACCGTGGCGGCCAGTGGGGCCGTGCCGTTCACCGCAAGGACAAGGCTTGTCTGGTCAAGGCTTACCCCCGTAACGGCAACCGGATCGGAAGCCGCCGGATTGTCGCAGGCGGCGAAGTGGAGGCCCAGCGCAAGAAACCCGGTTATCACCAGAGACTGTTTCAAAACCTCAGTTTTTAAAACCTTGGCCCCCGCTGTTTTAAACAAGCCCGATATACTATCTTTTCTCATATTTTACCTCCTGAAATGGTATTGGTTGACCATATCGTGGCAAAAATAAGCCGTCAAGGGAAACCTTCCCGGATTTGGGGAGAATTTTTATGCCAAAACCGGGAA
>JAITKV010000017.1 GCA_031278215.1 Spirochaetaceae bacterium | reverse complement strand
GGGCGCCCCTTTATCGCGAAGGGGACCCCTGTTCTTGACCTGCTCGCTCAATCCCACAGGAGAAAGACAATGAAAAATATCCACACCGTTTTAGTTTTAGCCGCGGCCGCGCTGCTTGCAGCCTGCGGCAGTCCCGCCGGGGGCGGCGACCCCGGTGGGGGCGGCGATCCCGCCGGCGGCGGCGGCGGCGAATCTGCGCTGATCCTGCGGATCAATGCGGGGGCCGATAAAAGCTTTACCATCCCCACCAACAATGCCTGGGACTATGACTGGTACATTGACTGGGGGGACGGCACGGTCGAGGCCCGTGAAACCGGAACCGGCGCGGTGAACAGCGGCATAAGCCATGCTTTCCCCGGCAATACGGAATACACGATATCGATCCGGGCCCAGGGGCTTACGGGCCACGGGGCTTTTGGGTTCTCCGCTACCACAGACGGCTCCAATACGCCGGCCAACAAAGAAAAGCTGCTCAAGGCCCTGGGGCACATCAAGGAAAACACCAGCGCCGCGGCGCTTCCCAGCGCCTGGGCGTTTTGTTTTTATGGCTGCTCCAATTTGAACGAAGTTTCCGCGAACCTGCTCCCCGCGGTTCCTAAGGGGACCAGCGATATTTTTAGCGGTATGTTTTACAACTGCATCAGCCTTGCAAGCCTGCCCGCGGGGTTCCGCCTGCCTGAGGTTCCTAACGGGACCAGCAATATTTTTGCCGCTATGTTTTACAACTGCATCAGCCTTGCAAGCCTGCCTGCGGGGTTCCGCCTGCCTGCGGTTCCTAAGGGGACCAGCGATATTTTTTACGGTATGTTTCTCGACTGCAGCAGCCTTGCAAGCCTGCCCGCGGGGTTCAGCCTGCCTGCGGTTCCTAACGGGACCAGCGGTATTTTTAGCAGTATGTTTTCCGGCTGCAGCAGCCTTGCAAGCCTGCCCGCGGGGTTCAGCCTGCCTGCGGTTCCTAAGGGGACCAGCGGTATTTTTTACGGTATGTTTCTCGACTGCAGCAGCCTTGAAAGCCTGCCCGCGGGGTTCAGCCTGCCCGCGGTTCCCAACGGGACCAGCAATATTTTTTACGATATGTTTCTCGGCTGCAGCAGCCTTGCAAGCCTGCCTGCGGGGTTCAGCCTGCCTGCGGTTCCTAAGGGGACCAGCGATATTTTTAGCGCTATGTTTTTCGGCTGCAGCAGCCTTGCAAGCCTGCCTGCGGGGTTCAGCCTGCCTGCGGTTCCTAACGGGACCAGCCATATTTTTTCCTATATGTTTTCCAGCTGCAGCAGCCTGGAGGCTGATATTACCGATCTGATTAGCAAGCCCCTCATGGACGCCGCCCGCTTAAACGGCCATTCGTATAATATGTACGCGACTTTTTACCTCTGCGCCAAGCTGACCGGTTTCGGAAATACCGCTATCACTACCGGCTTTGCGGGGGCGACGCCTTCCAATGACAAAAACACGTTTTACGGCTGTACCGGTTTAAGCGACTATCCCGATATTCCGGTAAACTGGAAATAGAAGGGGAAAAAGAGCTTAACCACGAAGTAACACGGAGTAACACGAAGTAACACGAAGTTTTTGCTAGACAGCTTTTTCTTCCTCCGTGTACTCCGTGGTAAATCTTCTTGAGCTTGTTCCAAAAACTGAAATTTTAAAGCAGCCGCTCCTGACAAATTCAATTCTATGGGCTAGTATAAAAATCTATGGAAAGGATGCGGATTATGGATGTCCCCGGTAAATTTGTTAATCTTCGGCGCCGGGTTTCCGCCGCGGCCAGGGGGATCCTGGCCGCGGCCCTGCTTGTTTCCTGCCGGGGGCCGGACCCTCTTTGGGTAGACCATAACAGCTTCCCCGAACCCCTGCGCTCCTCCCTGGCCGGAATTCTGGCGCCGGGAAAGTCCGGCTTTGTTCCCGGGGCGGGGCCGGCGCCCGGCGCGATCCGCCTGCGCTATGAATTCCGCCTTAGCACCTGGGATGATTCGGAAAGGGAAGTTTTATCCGCCTCCGGCGTTTTTTATCCTCTTTCCCGGACGGCCCTGGTTCCCCGCGCTGAACTTTGGGAAGGAAGGACCGGGATAAGTCTTGAAGAGGCCCGGGGTTTTGTTTTTGAAGGGAACACAGGCCGGGTTCGGGAACTGGGGGACAGGGTAATTCCCCTAAGGGATCTGGCCCCCCCCTACGTGGCCCTTAAGGTCCAGGGCCGGGATGTTTCGGATCCCCGGTATCCGCTGGTCTTAACCGGGGGGCTTTTGTTCGACTATAACGGGGCGGGGCTGCAAGGCCGCCGGAACCGCCGGCGGATCGAAAAAAACACGGCGGCCCTTTTTCGTTTGATCCGGGAGCATAACAAACCGCAGGCCGAAGAAAGACCCCGGCTTTACCGTATTGCGGCGGGGGGAGACGTCATGTTGGGCCGGGGGGTCCAGGAGCTTCTTTTTGCCGAAGGGCCGGAAGCCGTGTTGGGGGGAACCGCGGCGCTTGTTAAAGAGGCGGATCTATCCGTAATAAATCTGGAGGGCGCGGTGACGGACCGGGGGGAACCGGCGGAAAAAGCGTATATCTTCCGCTTTGATCCCCCGGTGGCGGCCGCCGTAAAGAATGCGGGGTTTGATGCGGCCCTAGTCGCCAACAACCATGCCTTTGACTTTGGCCTTAAGGGGTTCCTCGATACCCTGGATCACCTGCACGGGGCCGGACTTGCCGTCCTGGGGGGGGGCTTAAACCGGGCCGCGGCCGCCGCTCCCTTTGTAACGGGGGAAGCGGCCTTTCCGGTGCGGGTTTTCGGCGTCGCCAGCTTTGGCCGGGAGCGGAACGGCTGGGACGGCCTGGCCTTTGCCGCGGACGGGAACACCCCGGGGCTGCTCCATGCCGAAAGAGGGGGCGCCGCGGCGATCAAAGCCCTGCTGCAAAATAATCCCGGTACCGGCGCAGACCCCGCCGCCGCGAAGTCCGCCGAAGACGCCGAATTTAACGGCGGGGCGGGGCTTGACATTGTGCTGTTCCACGGCGGCATTGAGTACGCCGACTATCCCGATCCGGCAACCCGGAATCTCTATACGGACCTTGTGGCCGCGGGGGCGGATCTGGTTATCGGCACCCATCCCCATGTGGAACAGGGTTTTGAGTGGGTCCTGGGGAAGCCGGTTTTCTGGTCCCTGGGGGACTATGTGTTTAACGAAATGGACGATACCCCCGGCGGGGATAAGGGGCTTTTTATTGTCCTGTGGTTTTTAATGCCCCGGGAAAAAGAAGAAACCCGGCTTGTGTACGTGGATCCCTATCCCGTGTTTATGAACGGGAAACGGACGGTAATTTCCCCGCCCCGGCAACTCGACCGCTTTTACCGGCTTACCCGGGACCTGGCGGGTTCCCCCGGGCCCCGTTCCGGATTGTCCCAACCGGCCCCTTCGGATATAGTGCTAGGTACGGAGGAACAAAATGAATGAAACAGTAATGTATGCGCGGTATAACCAGGCGGGGAACAGGACCATATACGAGCTCTTAAGCGCCCTGAGCAACGAAGAACGGGAAAAGGACAGGGGAAGTTATTACGGAAGCCTTTCCGGTCTTTTTAGGCATATTATCGGGGGCTCCTGGTTTTTTCTGGGAATGTACCGAAGCGTGTTACAGGGCAGGGCGGCGGACGCCCTGGCGGTTCTGGACGGCCTGTCCATCCCCGAAGGGCCCCTGGGAGATGAACAGTGGAAAAAGCTTGGGGAGGCTCTTACGGTCGTGGACGGGGCCTATGTAAATATGGCCGCGGCTTTAAGCGGGGCCGACTGTAGTATTCCCGTTAAAACCGACTGGTACGGGGGCAAACCCGCAGAGACGCCCCTTTCGTTCATGCTTAGCCAGCTTTTGGTGCACAATACCCACCACCGGGGACAGATTTCCCAGATCCTCGATTCCTTGAAGATCGATAACGATTATTCGGGGATCAGTGCGGCTTTTCTTGCTTCATGAGCTATGATTTTGACGCCCCCGTCCACCGGCGGGGGAGCGGTTCCGACAAATGGGACAGTGTTGCCCAAGACGTAATACCCCTGTGGGTCGCGGACATGGATTTTGCCGCCCCGCCGGAACTATGCGCGGTTCTTTCGGCCCGGATATCCCACCCCTTTTACGGGTACAACCGGCGCCGCCCGGAATATTTTGAGGCAATTCTGTCCTGGTATAGGGAACAGTACGGCGTAGCTCTTGAGATTCAGGATATCCTTCCCTGTCCGGGGACGGTGCTTTCCCTGGGAATGGCGGTCCGGGCCTTTACCCGGCCCGGCGACGGGGTGCTGATCATGACGCCGGTTTACGCCCCCTTTTACCGGCTTATCCTGGAAAATCACCGGAAAGTTGTAGAGGCCCCCATGGTTCAGGACCCGGAGGGCCGGTTTATCTTTGACAGAGCGGTCCTGGAAGAATCCCTTGATAAGGCGGCGGCCCTGGGCGTAACGGCCCCCCTGGTCATTTTTTGCTCCCCCCATAATCCCGGAGGCAGGGTTTGGACCAAACCGGAAATCGAAGCCTTTCTTAACTTTGTCCGGGACCGGAACATGATCGCCGTGGCCGATGAAATACACGGCGACTTTGTCTATGCCGGGGAAGGTCCCAGCTCTCCAGAGCCGGGGTCCGGGGGCTTTGTATCCACGGCCCTGTGTACCGCTTATGCGGATCGGCTCCTAACCGTATCGGGGGCCAATAAAAGTTTTAACCTGGGGGGGCTGCATGTTTCACACATGATCGTGAGGGATCAAAAACTTAAATCTGCCATTAGCCCGGAACTTCAGGCCGGATCCCACCGGGAGCCCGATGTTTTTGCCGAGCTCGCGGTAGAAACCTGTTATACCCGGTGTAAGCCCTGGTTAAGGGAACTTAAGCCCTACCTTAAACAAAACCTGGAAGAAGCCGCGGCTTTTCTAAACGGCATTCCCGGAGTCAAGGCCTGGGTTCCCGGCGGAACCTACCTTCTCTGGGCCGGCATACAGGACCTTATTACCCGCGGGGGCTGCAAAACCGATCTGGAACTGGTAAGCCGTCTTGAACAGGAAGCAAAAGTAAAGATTACCCATGGAAGCCTTTACGGCAAGGCCGGGGCCGGGTATGCGCGGATCAATGCGGCAAGTCCCCGCAAACTTCTTTTAGAGGGACTGGAACGGATACGGGATTGGGCAAAGCGCCATTAGGCTATTCCTCGCCAAAGAGTAAGCGGGCCTGTTCCCGCACCTGATCGGCCAGTCCTTCGTAGTTGGCCTTGAGGGCGTTCATGTTCTGGGTATAGAAGGCCACAAATTCGGGATCCTGGAAGGGGTCAAGCTTTATATGCCGGCCAATACGGCGGGCCAGATCTTCTTCTTTCTGCCGGAGTTTGGGGGCGTATTGCCGTTTTACCGCTTCTTCGTACTGGGCGGCTTCGTTCAGGTACTGGGAAACCGCAGAAAGGTACTGCTGGTAGAGTTGCGAAAACCCCCGGTGGCCTATAATTTCCGCCAGCCCCCTGCCCAGGGTTTCCAGCCGCTTTAAATCTTCCGGAACCACCGGCAGGGTAATCTGGGAAATAAAAACATCAAAGCAGCCCCGGCGGATAGCCTTGTCTTCTTCCGGCGGCGTATCGTTCTGCGACCGGTCTTTTTGTGTTCCCTCTTTGGACTTTTCGCCGCCCCCCAGCGAAGATATTTCTCCCGCGAGGTATCGATTGGCCAGCCGCTTTCCCTGCTGCCTGGCGGCGTAAAGATCTATGCTGGCCCTGTCGCCCTTAACGGCTTCGGTTTTTTCCATGGCAATTTCCAGAGCGCTCTTTATTCGTCCCATGGCTTCATTATATCCATAAGAAAGACAAAGATGCAAGAATTGTACGCGTAGTAGGGACGGTAAAAATACCCTTGTCCGGCGGGCGCTTTTTTACTACTATAGTACCCATGGACTCCGATGAACTGCGCTCCAAATACATTGAATTTTTTACCCGGCACGGCCACGCCCAAATCGAGGGGAAGTCCCTGATCCCGGAAAACGACCCGACGGTGCTTTTTACCACCGCGGGGATGCATCCCCTGGTGCCCTACCTGCTCGGCGAACCCCACCCCGCGGGTAAGCGGCTTGTGGATTACCAAAAGTGTATCCGTACCGGCGACATAGACAGCGTCGGCGATTCGAGCCACCTAACCTTTTTTGAGATGCTGGGAAACTGGTCCCTGGGGGATTATTTTAAGGAAGGGGCCATTAAGATGAGCTTTGAATTCCTTAGCTCCCCCGAATGGCTGGGAATTCCCCCGGAAAAGCTTGGCATAACGGTTTTTGCGGGGGATGAAAACGCCCCCCGGGACGAAGAATCCGCCGCGGTCTGGAAAGAGCTGGGAATTCCCGAAAGCAGGATCAGCTACCGGCCCAAAGAAGACAACTGGTGGGGCCCCGCGGGGAGCACCGGCCCCTGCGGCCCGGATTCGGAAATGTTCTACGATATCGGGAAAGAACCCTGCGGGCCGGACTGCGGGCCGGGCTGTGCCTGCGGAAAGTGGCTTGAAATCTGGAACGACGTGTTTATGCAGTACAACAAGACCGGGGCGGGAACCTACGAGCCGCTGGCCCGCACCTGTGTCGATACGGGCATGGGCATAGAGCGGACCGTCACGATCCTTAACGGCAAAAAATCCGTCTACGATACCGAGGTCTTTGCCCCGGTCATCGCCGCGGTAACGTCAATCATGAAGCCCGGCGGTCATGTCTACGGCGGCGGGGAATCCGAAGATTCCCCGGACAAAGACAGATCGATCCGGATCATCTGCGATCATGTCCGTTCTTCAACCTTTGTGCTGGGAGACCCCAAGGCGCTAAGCCCCTCCAACGTCGGGGCCGGCTACGTGCTCCGCCGCCTTATCCGCCGGGCCGTGCGGCACGGCCGGAAGCTCGGCATTGAAAGCCTGGTCCCCGTGGCCCAGGCGGTCGTGGACAAGTTCGCCGGCCCCTACCCGGAACTGGCGGCGAACAGGGCTTCGATTATGGAAGAACTGGGCCGGGAAGAGGCAAGGTTCCTTGAAACCCTCCAGAAGGGGGAGCATGAATTTGAAAAACTCCTTCCCAATCTGTTAAAAGATCCCAAAAAGCTTATGTCGGGACGGCTCGCCTTTAAGCTTTACGACACCTACGGTTTTCCGGTTGAACTTACCGAAGAGCTGGCCGCGGAAAAGGGGATGACGGTAAACCGCGCCGAATTTGACGAGGCGTTCAAAAAGCACCAGGAACTTTCCCGGGCCCAGGGGGGCCAGGTCTTTAAGGGGGGCCTGGTGGACCAGGGCGAAATGGCCGTCAAATACCACACCGCCACCCACCTGCTCCACAAAGCCCTGCGGATGGTCCTGGGCGATCACGCGGCCCAAAAAGGTTCCAACATTACCGCGGAACGGATGCGCTTTGACTTTTCCCACCCCGCCCCCATGACCGCGGAAGAGATTAAAAAAGTCCAGGACATCGTCAACGAACAAATCGCCGCAGACCTTCCGGTAACCATGGAAATGATGAGCCTGGACGAAGCTTTGGCCGCCGGGGCCACGGCCCTGTTCGGGGAAAAGTACGAATCCCAGGTAAAGGTCTACACCGTCGGTAAAAGCCCCGCGGATTTCTTTTCCAAAGAAGTCTGCGGCGGCCCCCACGTGGAACGCACCGGCGGCATGGGCCGTTTCAGGATCCAGAAGGAACAGTCCTCTTCCGCCGGGGTCAGGCGGATTCGGGCGGCGCTGGAATAGCTTTTTATTTACCGGATCCCCGCCGGGGGTTTCCGGCGGTTCCCTTATATACTAGACTTATGATAAGGTAGTAGTTATGAAGTATTTTATAGTATGTGGTTCTATTTTTTTTCTGGTAACCGGGCTGTGTTTTGGGCAGATCGATCTTCAAGCGGTGGCCATTGTCCGGCTTTCCAAGACAGAGCAGATTACCGTCAAACAATTCAAGGAATATGTAAGCTGGCTTTCCATTTCCAAGGCCATGACCACCGGAAACGCCAACGCCAAGCTTACGGAAACCGAACGGCGGCAGGCCCTGGACGAACTGAGTAATCAGTTTTTAGCCTGCCAGGCGGCGGAACAGGAAAGAATCACCGTAACGGACCGGGAAATAAACCAATATTTTGATCAGAGCATCACGGCCTTTTCCGGCGGACTGGCCCAGGAATTGGGACATACCCCCACGGATGCGGAAATAAATACGCATCTGCAAAACCGGACGGGAATGAGCCGGGCAAGCTACCGGGAGCTGATGAGGCGGACCCTGATAACCGAAAATTACCTAAAGGTTAAAAAGCAGCCCCTCTTTGACGCCATAGCGCCCCCCGCAGAGACCGAGGTTCAAACCGTATATAACGAGGTAAAGGGCAAGAGCATCTTCGAAAACGGTTTTACCCGCCCCGATGCGGCCCGGATACGGATGCTGGTGGTTCCTATCCGTAATGCCGGCGAAAAAAGCGCCGCCCAAACCACGGCAAACAACCTTTCCCGGCAAATAGGAAGCGACGCCGGCAGATTTGACGAAGCGGCCCGGGATTTTCGCAAGCCCAATTCGGGCTATATAAGCGCGGACACCTTTGTGTACAAACACGACAGGATGCGCCAGGCCATGGGGGCCAATTTGGTCGATACCGTCTTTGGCCTAAAACAGGGGGAAGTTTCCCGGCTGCTTGAACGGCCCGAAGGTTTTTATATTGTCAAGGTTATGGAAACCTACCGCGGAAAGATCCTTGCCCTGGATGATATTTACAACCTGGAAGACCCCAACGCCCGGACGGTCCGGCAGACCATTGCCGCGGCGGAGGTTCAAAGAAGGTTTATGACCGTTTTGCAGCAGGCTTCGGAAGAACTGGTGGCGGATCTGCGAAAGCGGGGCAGCGTTCAAATTCTGGACGATACCTACACTAAAATAACCTGGTAATGGGGTCGCGGCGAAGGGGACGTATTTTGGCCTTTCAGGCCCTCTATGCCTGGGAAATGGCGGGGAAGGGGGGCGATCTTGGGGATCTGCTCGAATTTTCCTGGGCGGAGGTGAAACAGGGGAACGCCCTGGGGAATACGGCGGATTTTTCCCGGCTTCTGGTAACGGGGACGGCGGAACATATAAAAACAATTGACGCCATGATCCGGCGGCATCTGGCCCATTGGGATTTTTCCCGGCTTAACCTGGTCGATCTGGCCCTGCTGCGCCTAAGTGTGTATGAATTGATGTTTCAGGCGGCGGTTCCTCCGTCGGTGGTAATTGACGAGGCGGTAGACATTTCCCGGCAATACGGTTCCGGCGATTCCTACCGGTTTATCAACGGGGTACTGGACGGGGTGCGAAAAACGATTCAGGGTGGAATGCAGGATGGATAACAAGTCCGCCGCCCTTCTGCGGGGGGTGTGCCTTTTAGGGCTTATCGTTTCCCTGGTTCTTATGGGGGCCCTGTTTTTGTTCTCCCATTTTGGAGGGGTTCCGGTTTTCTCCCCCTCCGGGCCGGGGGGCGATTCCTTTAGCCGGGCTTTGGCGGACTATGACGCCAGGGTCCGGGAAAACCCGGATATGGCCGCCCGGCAGCGGAACGGCCTGCTGGATTCACTGGAAAAAAAGGCCCTGGACACGGAAAATACCCTGTCGGTGCTTAAGCGCCGCCGGGCCCTGGTCCTGGGCGCCGAAGCAGACCGGGAACCGTACTTTTCCGCCTATGCCGGCGCGGTAGGCCGGGCCCGCAAGGCCTATCCCTTTTCCGCCCAGCTGGGAACCCTGGGGGCGGAACTTATCATCCTTAACAGCCGGGGACAGGCCCTTTCCGGGGAAGCCGCGGCGGAAATGCAGGAATTGGCGGCGCTGATGTCCCAGGGGGCCCTGCAGGACCTGGCCTTGGCCTTTTCGGTCTACTCCGGCGCCATGGGGGATCCGGCCTCTGCCCGGCTGCTTCCCCGGGAGCTTTTTCCCCTGCTCTGCTCCTTCGCCCAGGGGGAAGAACGGGAAGCCTACCTGGTCAATTACTGCATCCGAATCCTCCTGGAAGGGGAGCTAAACGAAGCCGAAGCCATGGTCAACAGCCTGTTTGATTCCGGCGGCGCCATAAACTCCGAAACCTACCTTTTTGGGGGGGAGTTTTTTTATGACCACGGAAATTTTTACCGGACCGCCGAATTATTTTCGATTTTTACCAGCGATCGTTTTCTTGCCCGCCAGGGAGACGCCCTGTGGCTTGGCGGCTTTATCGAACAGGCCCGGGGACTGTGGAAAATAGCCGCGGCTTCCGGGGAGGAAAGCGGCGGCGCCCCGGCGGGGGCCCCGGCGGGGGGTCCGCCGGGGGGGCAGGATTTTACGGAAGACCCCTTGGTAATTAAGGCGCGGGTTCTTTACAACCTGGCGTCCAGCGCCGGGGATGTCCAGGAAGAAGGCCGGTGGCTGGAACAGCTCTTTGCCCTGGATTCCCCATATCCCCAGGGGCGGATCTTTGCCATTATCCGGTATTCCCGGCTGGTCCCCCCGGATCGGGCCTTAACTATTTTAAGCCAGACCGATCAAAACGAAGGGCTCTTTGCCCTGGAACTGCTGCGAAGAAAAAGCGAGGACTGGACCGTGGATCGCACGGTGGCGGAAACCTGGCTGCTCCTTAACAACCATCCCCAGGACGAAAGGCTCTTTGAATGGGCGGCGTGGTACTTTAACTTCCAGCGCCGCTACGATGAAACGGCCCTGGCGCTGCGGAACGCGGGGATCAACCGGGTGGAAGGGCCCTGGTCGGGCCTGCACCGGGCTTTTGCCCAGCTAAGGGAGCGGAACCTTGAGGAAGCCGAAAAAACCCTGCGGAGTATTGTCCGGACCCCGGAAAAGGGCCGGCGCCAAAGCGTCCCGGGCCGAAGGCAGCAGCCCCTGTGGCAGGCCACCGCAAACCTGGGGCTTGTGCTGGATATGAAGAAGGATCCCCGGGAAGCCCTGCAGTACTACGAAATTGCCATGGGGCAGCTTTCCGGGGGGCAAAGCCTGACGGGCCCGGAGAAACTGGACGAAGAGCTCCGTACCGGACAGGGTATACCGGCGGCGGGACCCTCTTTAGAGCGGCGGGACGCCTCCAGGATACAGACCCGTATTGCGGGAATTCTTCGGGTCCTGGGGAGGGAGCAAGACAGCCTGCGGGCCCTGGATTATGCCCTGGACCTGGATCCGGAAAACCTTGAGGCGTCCCTGGAAAAACGCCGCCTGGACAGCGGCAGAAATCTTCTATAAAAACCGCTCCTCGTCCCGTAAATTTCCGTGGAAGCCGCGTTTCGGGAATGCCCCGGAAATATCTTGACGCGCAGGCGTAGTTTTTTTATATTAGAGGCAATCCAAACTATTATTACTTGTCATCAGGAGGAAGATATGAAGGTTAAACCCTTGGCAGACCGGGTTATTGTGAAACTGGAAAAGAATGAGGCTAAAACCGCCGGCGGAATTATTATTCCCGATACGGCCCAGGAAAAGACGCAGCAGGGAACTATTGTGGAGGTGGGACCGGGGACGGAAAAAGAAAAGATCACCGTAAAAACCGGGGATAAGGTAATGTACGATAAATACGCCGGGACCCAGATTAAAATCGACGGTGTGGAGCATTTAATTCTAAAAATGCAGGATGTGGTGGCGGTTATCGAATAAGCGCCGCCGCGGCTTTAAAATGAAAATTTTACCGCCACGCTTCCGCCGCACGAATGTACCCGGCCGTCTAAGGGCCGGGTTTTTTGTGTCATAATGACCCGTGAATAATCTGATTTTTCGATAATGTGTCAAAATTACCCAAATTCTTAGACACGGCAAGAAATACCACCCAATGCGGCGGAGTTATTTTTACCTAATTCCTTATATAATAAGGAATTACGAATTCTTTCGAATTTGCCTCCACTTGGCACGGAATTTGCTACTACATGTAGTAAGAAGTACGCCAAACGATAAACGTCAAATAACAAAGAACACGGAGGCAAGAATGACCGCGACAAAAAGAAAAATCAGTACAAAAAGTGACAAAAACACCCTGGCCATGTATTTACGGGAGATTAACACCATTCCCCTTTTGACCCGGGACGAAGAAGAAAAGTGCGCCAGAGAAGCTGCCACGGGGAACCTCGCGGCCCAGCATAAGCTGGTTACTGCAAATCTGCGCTTTGTGGTAAATGTGGCCAAAAAGTATCAGGGCCAGGGCATAACCCTGGAGGATCTGATTGGCGAAGGCAATCTGGGACTGCTTAACGCCATTAAGCGGTATAATGTAGATAAGGGATATCACTTTATTTCCTACGCCGTATGGTGGATCAGACAGGCTATTTTAAAGGCGATCTGCGAAAAATCCAGGATGATCCGGCTGCCCCTAAACCGGGCGAACGAACTGGTACAAATCGAAAAAGCCCGCCGGATGGTTCAGGAGGGGGAATCGGAGTTAAAAGAAGTGGCCCGGCTTTTGAACATGGATTTAGCCCATGTGGAGGACCTGGTAATGATTTCACGGGATATGGTATCCCTGGAAAACCCGATTTACGACGAAAAAGATTCTTCCACCATGGGGGACTTTGTCGAAGCCTCGAATTACCGGACCCCGGAGGCTCAGGCCATGGATGCGGTTATGTACGACGACATTGAGTATGTTCTGGGCCGGCTGGACAAAAAAGAGGCGGATGTTATCCGTTTTCGCTATGGCCTTGGAAACCGGCCGCCCCTTTCCCTTAAAGAAATAGGCGACCGCTTTAACCTGACGAAAGAACGGATCCGGCAAATTGAAAAAAAGGCCCTGGTCCGGCTGCAGCGCAGCGCATCCCGCCGGGTACTGGAAACTTATGTAGCATGAGCCCTATGCTGTACGGTGAAGGTACATTATGGATTATGAAAAATTTACCATCAAGGCCCAGGAGGCCTTAAACGAGGCTACCTCCATCGCTCAAAGAAGCGATCATGCACAGGTAGAAACAGAGCATATTCTTAAGGCCCTCCTGGAACAGGAAGAAGGTATTACGGGGCCCATCATCGAGCGGATAGGGGCCAATCCCGCCCAGCTTTTGCAGGAAACGGACATGCTGGTTGCCGCCGTCCCCAAGGTCTACGGCGAGGCGGCCCAGCTGTACTTTTCCGGCGCCGCCGGAAAGGTCCTGGCCAAGGCCGAGGCAGAAGCGGCGGCCCTAAAGGACGAGTATGTTTCGGCGGAACACATACTCGTCTCCATCGCCGCTTCGGAAGGAAAGGCCGGGGCGGTACTAAAACGCGCCGGGGTCAACAAGCCGGCCATACTTGCGGCCCTCAAGGCCCTTAGGGGGAACCAAAGGGTTACCGATCAAAACCCGGAAGAAAAGTACCAGGTCCTGGAAAAGTACTGCCGGGACCTTACCGCGCTGGCCCGGCAGGAAAAGCTTGATCCGGTTATCGGCCGGGACGAGGAGATTCGCCGGGTTATGCAGGTTCTGTCCCGGCGGACCAAAAACAACCCCGTTCTTATCGGCGAGCCGGGGGTTGGGAAGACCGCCATCGCCGAGGGTCTTGCCCGGCGTATCGTCGCCGGGGACGTCCCCGAGGGCCTTAAGGGGAAGAAGCTTTTGGCCCTGGATCTGGGGGCCCTGGTGGCGGGGGCAAAGTTTCGCGGGGAATTTGAGGAACGGCTCAAGGCGGTGATCCACGAGGTTCAGGCCGCGGAGGGGAAGATCATCCTCTTTATCGACGAGCTTCATACCCTGGTGGGGGCGGGGGCCGCCGAAGGGGCCACCGATGCCAGCAACCTGTTAAAGCCCGCGCTGGCCCGGGGGGAACTGCGCTGTATCGGGGCCACGACCCTGGACGAGTACCGCAAGCATATCGAAAAAGACGCGGCCCTGGAACGGCGCTTCCAGCAGGTCTATACCGCAGAGCCCGGCGTAGAAGACACCATCGCCATCCTCCGGGGCCTTCAGGAACGCTACGAGGTTCACCACGGCGTGCGGATTAAAGACGAGGCCCTGGTAGCCGCGGCGTCCCTGTCGGACCGGTATATCACAAGCCGCTTTCTTCCCGACAAGGCCATCGACCTGGTGGACGAGGCGGCAAGCCGGCTTAAGATGGAACTGGACAGCCGGCCCACGGAGCTTGATAAACTTGAACGAAAGCTGCTGCAGCTTTCCATCGAAAAGCAGGCCCTGGCCCGGGAGGAAGATCCCGCTTCCAAAGACAGGCTTGGCAAACTGGAAAAAGAAATTGCCGACACCGCTTCTGAACGGGACGCGATGAAAGCCCGCTGGGAAGGGGAGAAAAAGGACATTGAAAAGATCCGGGCAATCAAGCAGCAGATAGAAGAACTTAAAATCGAAGAAACCCGCTGGGAGCGGGAGGGAAACCTTTCCAAGGCGGCGGAAGTAAAACACGGCAGAATTCCCGAGGCCCAAAAAAAACTTAAGGTCCTGACGGACCAGATAGAAAAAAAGCGCGCCGCCGCCGGAGACGATGCGGGCGGCGCGGGAGCGCTGCTTCGGGAAGAGGTAAGCGAGGAAGATATCGCCCAGGTGGTAAGCATCTGGACGGGGATCCCCGTGTCGAAGATGCTTAAGGGGGAACTGCAAAAATTCCTGGAACTGGAAAAAGTTCTGGAACAGCGGGTCGTAGGACAAGGCCCTGCGGTTATAGCCGTCGCCGATGCTATCAGGCGGAACAAGGCGGGGCTTTCCGACGCGGCCAGGCCCCTGGGGAGCTTCTTGTTCCTGGGCCCCACCGGGGTAGGCAAAACGGAGCTGGCAAAAACCCTGGCGGATTTTTTGTTTAACGACGAAAAGGCCCTTACCCGGATAGACATGAGCGAGTACGGCGAAAAACACTCCGTAAGCCGGCTTATCGGCGCCCCGCCGGGCTATGTGGGCTACGAGCAGGGGGGGCAGCTTACCGAAGCGGTGCGCCGCCGGCCCTACGGCGTGATCCTTTTCGATGAAATCGAAAAGGCCCACCCGGAGGTGTTTAACGTGTTCCTGCAGATCCTTGACGATGGAAGACTTACCGACGGCCAAGGCAGGGTGGTGGACTTTAAGAACGTGATCATCGTCATGACAAGCAACCTGGGGTCGGATCTGATCCTGGGGGCGGAAAAACAGGAAGATTTAAAATCGGCCCTGACGGAACTGTTAAAACAGAGCTTTCGCCCTGAATTCCTTAACCGCATTGACGAAACGGTGATCTTTAACCGCCTGGGCAGGGACGAGATCGGAAAAATCGTGGACATCCAGCTTGCCCGCCTCGCAGAGCGTCTTGCGGAACGGAAGATTACCCTTAAACTCAGCCCCGGGGCAAAAAGCTACCTTGCCGGCCGGGGTTTCGATCCCCTTTTCGGCGCCCGGCCCCTGAAGCGGACGATCCAGGCGGAACTTGAAAACCCCCTGGCAAAGGCGATTATTGCCGGCAAGATCGCCGAAGGGGATGTGGTCGGCGTGGACAAGGCCGAAAAGGGGCTGGTGTTTAGGAAAAGCAGCGGATAGGACGGTAAATCCCCCTCCGGTTCCCCGGGGCAGGAGGGGACCGGTACGCCGGCGTAAAGCCCCGCACGATGGGCCCCCTTTACCGGAAGGCGTACCCGGAACGCCTACCGGGCCATGCTTTCCTTAATATCCCATTCCATGGCGTTGATTGCCGACAGGTAGGCTTTTATGGAAGATTCGATAATATCGGTGGAAACCCCCCGGCCGTTGTAGCGCCTGTCGTCCCAGGCTATTTTTACCATGGTTTCGCCCTGGCTGGAAGAACCGCCGGTGATGGCGCCAATCTCGTATAATTCCAGTTCCGGTTCCTTGCCTATGATCTGGTTGATCGACTTATAGATTGAGTCGATGGGGCCGTCCCCCAGGGAAACAAGTTTTTGGAAGGCGCCGTCTTTATGCTGAAGCCGTATGGTGCCGCTGGCCCCTAGGGCGCTGCCGGTATTTACCGCCCAGTGGTCGAGTTTCCAGGTCTCGGGGGCCGCGGCGGCAAAACCCATTACCAGGGCTTCGATATCCCGGTCGTTGACAACCTTCTTTTTATCCGCCAGAAGTTTAAACTCGGTAAAGACCTTTTCCAGGGTCTGTGCATCCACGGTAAAGCCTAACAGTTTAAGCCGATCCTCAAAGGCATGACGGCCCGAATGCTTGCCCAGGACCATAAGGTTGGTGGAAATTCCCACCGATTCGGGGGTCATGATCTCGTAGGTGGCCCGGTTTGCCAGGACCCCGTGCTGGTGTATCCCCGCTTCGTGGGCAAAGGCGTTATCCCCCACGATGGCCTTGTTGGGCTGGACTTTTACCCCCGTTACCTGGGTTACCAGGCGGCTTGTGCCGTAAATCTGGGTGGTGTCGATCCCCGTGTCCGCTTTTAGATAATCCTTTCTAACCCGCAGGGCCATGACAATTTCTTCCAGCGACGCGTTTCCCGCCCGCTCGCCTATGCCGTTTATCGTGCATTCCACCTGATCCGCTCCGGCGCTTATGGCGGCTAAACTGTTGGCCACCGCCAGCCCCAGATCGTTATGAACGTGGACGGAAAATTTAACCTTTTCCGCGCCGGGGGTATGTTCCTTAATATACGCCACCAGGGCCCCGAATTCGGAAGGCATGGCATAGCCCACCGTATCGGGAATATTTACCGTGGTGGCGCCGGCCTTTATGGCTTCGCCGAATACCCGGCATACAAAGGCGGGATCGCTGCGGGAAGCGTCCTCGGCAGAGAATTGTATGTCGGAGCAGAATTGTTTTGCGTACCGCACCGCCGCGGCGGTCTGCGCCAGCACCTGTTCCGGCTTCATCTTTAGCTTGTATTCCATGTGGATGGGGCTGGTGGCCAAAAAAATATGAAGCCGGGGCTGTCCCGCCTTGGCCAGGGCCGTTCTGGCGGCGTCTATGTCTTTTTCCAGGGACCGGCACAGCCCCGCCACGGTACTGGTTTTAATAATCCCCGCAATGGATCTAACCGATTCCAGATCTCCGGGGCTTGAGGCGGGAAAGCCCGCTTCTATCACATCTACCCCAAGCTTTTCCAGCCTGCGGGCCACTTCCAGTTTTTCCTGGGGGTTCATGCTGCACCCCGGCGCCTGCTCGCCGTCCCGAAGGGTGGTGTCGAATACAATGATCCGCCGGCTGGTTTCGTTGTTGGTCATTTTGTTTTCTCCGGTACGGTATTTAAAGGCGGCCCTCCCGACGGCCCTCCCGACGGCTCCTCCGTGGACATTACCCTGGCCCCGCGTTCCAGGGCCACCATGCCGGTACGGGCAAGTTCCAGTATGCCGTAGGGCAAAAGAAGCATCACCAGGCCGTTAAGTTTTTCCGTGTCCCCGGTGGCTTCGATGGTAATAGTATCCAGGGATACGTCTACCACCCGGGAACGGAATATTCCCGCAATCTCTATTACGGCGGGACGGGTGGTTTCGTTGGCCCCCACCTTAACAAGCATAATCTCCCGCCGCATGCAGGCGCCGGGATCAAGTTCCCGCACCGCAATAACGTCCACCAGTTTTCCCAACTGCTTGATTATCTGTTCCAGTACCGCGTCGTCGCCGGTAACCGCAATGGTCATACGGGAAATGGATTTATCCACGGTCTCGCCCACGGTAAGGCTGTCTATGTTAAAGCCCCGGCGGGCAAAAAGCCCCGATACCCGGCTTAATGTTCCGGCCCTGTTTTCTACCAGGGCCGATACCACCTGTGTTCTTTCGGCGTGCTTCATGTTAATTTTCCACCTTCATACCGTGGAGTATCATAATTTCCGGCCGGTATTCAAAATGCATGGTATCAAACAGGGGCCACTTGCCTCCCCAGCAAAAACCAAAGCGTTCAAAGATCGCTATAACCTGCAGGGGAGGGTGGTAACGGCCCGTGTAGGGCGTCTTGTACCATTCGGGATTACGCTCCGCGGTCCACTGCCAGTACGACGCAAGCCCCCCCAGGGAAGAGGGCAGGATGTCCAGGGCCACGGCATAGGAGTGGTAGCTTCGGGAAACGGTGGCGGCCACGTTGCGCCAGTTCCAGGCCCCTATGGAACCAATGCCCCCTATCCAGCGGCGGATTTCGGGATCGGTCTTTGCCGCCTCCCGGATAAGGAAATCTATTTTAGCCAGCGGCGCCGCCAGTTCCCTGTGGACCCCCAGACTTTTACCTAAAAAGCGAATTTGAACCAGATTGGCCGCGGCCTCTTCCCTGGTATGGGCCTGCCACAGGGTATCGTAAAATTCCGGATCCCGCCGGGGGGGATTGGCCCTTCTGGCGGCGAGGGTATTCTTTAGCCGTTCCGCCAGCTCCCCTTCCGGTTCTTTCCAGGGCGGCAGCCCCGGAAAATACCGGTAAAAGGATTGGCGGGCATAGGATTCGGCCTGGCCGCGGTGTTCTTCCGGCAAAAGCCGCCCGCCGGCATGGTAAAACCACTTTCCCCGCATAAGTACCGCCCAGTCCCCTTGGCGGTATTCCACCCTGCTTATGGCCCCGGGATAGGCCGCGGCCAGGGCCCGCATGGTTTTTTCGGGATCGTAGAGATTTTGGGCCCCGGAGGCGGGTTCCCAAGCCGCCGCCGGGGCCGCCTTTTCCGCCGGGCTTTGGCTAAAGGCCGGTATTAAAAAAAAGAAGAGGAACAAAACAGTAAAATTTTTACCGAAAACCATGGAAAAAAATATAAATTAAAACCGGCTTGACGACAAGTCTAAACTGGGATACTGTTCTTAAAGCGCTTGTTTTTTCAGGCGGATCTTTGGCCCGCCCGGAGGCCGTAAATTCCGGGAGAAGGAAATTTGTTCAATGGCTAAGAAACTGTATGTCGGCAACCTCTCTTACAACACCACCGAAGACGGACTGCGAAATTATTTCGCCGGGTTTGGTACGGTTGCCTCCGCGAAGATTATCTTTGATCGGGACACCGGTAATTCCAAGGGATTCGGGTTTATTGAAATGGGCACCGATGATGAAGCCGCTGCGGCTATTAACGGTACCAACGGTAAGGAATTTGAAGGGCGTCAGATCCGGGTAAACGAAGCAATGGATAAACCCCGCCGTTCAAACTCCGGCGGTAACTGGTAAGCTAAGGTTATATGCCGGCGGGCTTTAAGCCTGCCGCAAAAGCTATTTCCGTCCGGTAAAAAAAGTTATTTTCTCGATTAGGGCTTTCTCGTCGATAGGCTTCTGTAAGTGATCGTTCATCCCCGCAGACAGGCAGTTCTCGATGTCTTCTTTAAAGACGTTGGCTGTCATGGCTACAATGGGTATGGCCGCCGATTGCGGGGTCCCCAGGGCGCGGATTGTCCTGGTGGCCTCAAGGCCGTCCATTTCGGGCATCTGAACGTCCATGATGATAAGATCGTAGCTGCCGGGGGATTTCTGGAACATCTCCACGGCCCGTTTGCCGTTTTCGGCGATGTCGATGGAGATCCCCGTGCTTTCCAAAAGCGCCTTAAAGATCTCCCGGTTTATTTCGATATCCTCTGCCAGCAGAAGCCGCAGGCCCCTAAAGTCCACCGCCTCTGCCCTATGGATCTTTTCCTCCGTTTCTGCCCGGATGACATTGGTATCCTGGCGCATCAGAGGAATTTCAAAATAAAAAACAGATCCCTTGCCGGATTCGGATTCAACCCAAATACGGCCGTTCATCTTTTCCACGATGGACTTGGAAATCGCCAATCCCAGTCCGGTGCCGCCAAACCGCTGGGTAATGTTTTTATCCGCCTGCTGGAAGGGCATAAACAGCAGGGCTATCTGCTCCCGGTTCATCCCAATCCCCGTATCGGCAACGGAAAAACGCAGCCGGTCCGCCTCCAAACCCCGGACCCGGACGGTAATCGCTCCTCCCTCGGGGGTAAACTTTATGGCGTTGGAAAGCAGGTTGGTAATTACCTGGGAAAGCCGCAACTCGTCGCCCTGGTAGTGCAGGTACAGGCCGGGATCGATATGCAGGGTTAAGGTTTGGGATTTTTCCGCGATTCGTTCGCTGATAATGCTGCATACTTTGTCCAGGGTTTTTTGCAGGTTAAAAGGAACGTTGTCCAGTTCAAATTTGCCCGCTTCGATCTTGGACATATCGAGGATGTCGTTGATAAGCCCCAGCAGATGGGTGGAAGAGGCTTTGATGGTGGAAAGGCAGTACCGGAGTTTTGTTATATCCTCGGTCAATTCGGCCATCTTGGTCATGCCGATAATAGCGTTCATGGGGGTGCGGATTTCGTGGCTCATCCGGGAAAGAAAGTCGCTTTTTGCCCTGGTTCCCGCCAGGGCTTCTTCCTTTGCCTCTATAAGCCGCAGGGTCATCTCCCGTTCCATAATGCCTGCCACAATAAGAAGCCCCCCGGCGGTGACGGTTTCCACATCCGCCTCCGCAAAGGACCGCTCCTCATGACCGGCAAGCAGGATCATGCCCCAAAATTTGTTTCGCACCAGGACGGGGACGGCCATGACCGATGCCATGCCTTCTTTTTGAAAGATCTCTTTTTCCCGGTCCGACATGATCGAAAGGTTCCGGCCCACATTGCGGCCCGCGGCAAGTTCTTCGATCCAGCCGGGCAGGTGTTCTTCGCTAAAGATGTCCATGCCCGGCTCCCCCGCGGGGTAGGCGCAAAATTTCTTAAGCCATACGGCCCCGTCCCGGTCTTCGGCCCGCCAAAGCTGGACCCGGGCGCCCTTTAGGGTAATGCATATAGCCTCCAGGGCGTTGAACATGCCTTGGTCAAAATTATCACTGGCCACCGACATCAGGGCGGCGCCCACATCGCGAACAAGTTCAATGTACTCCGCGTTCTTCCGGTACAGGTCCACATTACGCTGCCGTTCCATGTTGGCGGCGTCCCGGACCTTGAAGATGCAGTTAAGGGGAATAGTAAGCTTTAAGGCGATCTTCCGCGCCATATCCCGGCAGCTATTGGATCCGCAGGCGCCGCAGTCTAAATTTTTCTTTGCCTCCGTATCCTTATCCAGGGCGGCAAAGGCTTCCGCCAGGGCCTCTTCAGAGACCGGATCTTTTTCCTGTTCCCCACAAGCATAACGGCGCAGGAATTTTTTAGGGTCCAGGGTTTCGTCATAGCGCCGGTACAGGGCCCGGTAATCCGCATCCGGCTCCGCATCGCAGGGGCGGTTCATAAGCGCCTTAATTTTAAAAATATTTTTTTCACCGGCGCCCCCCGGCCCCAGGTGGCAGCCCCCGGCGCAGCTTAGCACGTCAAAAACCCGGGGGAGCAGTTTCTCTTCTGTCAGGGCGGACAGTTCCAGGTTCTTGTACGCCTCAGGCCCCTCTTCGTGTTCCACCCGGAGCTTCTTTTTTGAAAACCACTCAATGCGCCGCGTTAAACCGCCGGGCATGGAAAGCACGGCCTCCGGGCCGCTTGCCGCATGGTCAAAGGCCGATTCTTCCCGGGGCAGCTTTAGGTTGTTTTTTTCCAGATATTCGGCCGCCTTTAAAAAGGTCATGTTGTAGCGGATAATTTCTGAATCTTCAAATTCATTGCCCCGGGCAATGCAGGAAGAAAGGACCGCCAGGTCCTCCTCTATTCCGCCGTACTCCCGAAGATACACCCCCAGGCATCCCGCGGGGCTTTGTACCGGCAAAAGCCTGTCCCGCAGTTTGGGGCTGCAGGTTTCGCAGTAGGACACAATGGCCGGGCAGGATTGGGCAATACGGGGGGGGGATTTTTGGGTTTCGATATGCCGGATACTTGCCCACCCGCAGATGTCTTCCCCCAGGGACATGTCGTAGATACCCCGGATCCCCCGGTTCCGGAACAAGCGAAGGAGCCGCTTCCAGGACGGGAAATTTGTCCTTACCGCGGGATCGATAATAAGCGCCAGGGCCTTTCCCGAATCCAGATCCGTAAAAAACCGTTCCGTGTCGTCGGTATAGTACCGGGCCCCATGGGTGCATGCGGAAAGGCAGAATCCGCAGGCTATACAGCGGTCGTGGTTGACCTTTACCTTAACGGCTTCGTCCTGATCCAGGTAGCTAATGTTCCCGGCTTCGACGGGGCATTCCCGTATACAGCGGTTACACCCCGTACAGCGCTCGGGAATAGTGTGGACAATGGGCTTCATGAACCCTGTCTCTGATTTGCCGCTAAATGTTCCCATTCATGGATAAAACGCAGGGCATACTGCTGGATTCCGTTAAACCACCGGTCGATAAAGGCGCACAGTTCCCTGCCCACATAGCGGTAATGCCAGCTTTCCCAGGCATAGCCGGTAAGTTCTTCGTAACCCCGGGGAAAAGATACGGACCAGCCAAAACGGCCCGCGTTGGCGTTAACCCATCTTCCCGCGGCGGTTTGGGCAAATTCATTGGTGATTGAGCCAAAGTCCACCACCAGCCCCAGCTGATGCTGGCTTCGGCCCGGCCGGGCGGAAACCCGCTCCGCCTCCCGAAGCCCCAGCCGCCGGGTCCACCGGTCAAAGGACCCTATCTGGTATTCGTAGGAACGGTAGGCCGAAGAAACCGTTAAGACCAGCCCCTCCGCCTTGGCCGCGGCGGCCATTTCTTCCAGGGCCTCCTCCGCCTTGCGCCGGAGCATCATTGGATCGGCAATGCCCGCCCGGTAGGAACCGTAGCGCAGTTCGATTAAATCCTTCGGTTCATAGCCTTCGGGAAGGGGATGCCGCTTATCCACCAGGATCCGAAGGTAAGGGTCCTCTTCCGCGAGGATCCCTTGGAGGTCCCCCGCAAAGGCGCCGCTGTTCCCCCCAATGTCCCCGCTTATGGCCGGGGGCAGTTCCGCCAGTTCCATGGCCCGGGCAAGTTGTTTCTGAATCGAGGCGGCGCCGGATGCAGGACCGGTTTCACCCGTTTCGGCGGGGGCCCCCGCCGCCGGTTCCGCGGCTTTATATGTTTTGTATAATGAGGGATTTTTCCCCATACAGGAAAGAGCCGGTATAAGGATCGCCGTGACCAGTAAAATCCGCTTCATTCGGTACAAGTATAATTTATTTTATCATCTATTCCAAGCTGTTCCAAGCTGTTCCAAGCGGCAAATGCCGTAAACCGGGTTGACGGAACGGCGCTTTGTTTTGCGGCCCCGCCGGGGTCTTTTACTAAGTAGTTGAGGCTGTTTTAAAACCAACCGGGTTTTGGAACAAGTCTGGTTGACAGGTTTTAAGATAAAATTTTATAGTTTCCATGGAGTAATTATGGCAAAAGCAAAGTTGTACAAAACCCGGATCCTTTTTCCCATAGGGGCAAAACTGGTTATTATCATTTCAATCTTGCTGCTGGTATCCCTGGGGGCGGTGACGATCCTTGTTTCGGGGCTCAGCACCCAGGATGTTCAGCGGACGGCGGAGGATAATAACTATACCGTTAACCGGCGGGCGGGCTCCCAGGTCGACGGTTCCTTTAGTTCGGTACAGGCTGCGGCGCTTTTGTACTTGGAAATGCTTGACCAGGGGACGGGGGGCCGAAGCCCGGAACTGGACGATTACTTTTTTAGCCACAACCGGGGGCTGGCGGCTATTGCGGTTTTTACCGCAGGGGGGCGGGCCCTTATTACCAACGAGCAGTTTTTTATTTCCAACGATCTGGATGCGGCCCAGGCGGAATCTTACTTTACCGCCCGGGCCGGTTCTCTTGTGCCGGCGGGGGCTCTCATACGGCTTTTTAATGCATCGCCGGATTTTCAGTTTCCGTTAACGGTCATGGTTTTTACCCGCCCGGGCCGGCAGGAAGAAGAAAGGGTGGCGGTTCTTTTTGCCCTGGACGAGCTTTCCGAAACCTTTGGAACCGGCGCGAATACAAGTTTCTTGATCGATCTGGACGGTACGGTGCTTATCCATCCCGACACCGATCTGGTATTAGGGGGCGCGAATGTTTCTGCCCTGCCCATTGTGGCGGCCATGCAGGAAACAGGAGACAACAACCGGCAAATTTCTTTTAGCTCCGGGGACGGGATTAAATATTTCGGCGCCTATTACCGGCTTTCGGCGATGAACGCGGCGCTTATTACCACCATACCCCACAGTGTGGTTTTTGAGGCGGTTCAAAGCCTTACCCGGCAGAATATTTTCCTTACCCTGGCGGTGCTTCTTATCGCGATTGTGTTTATTTGGTTCTTTTCAAAAACCATCAGCAATCCCGTGCGGGCCCTGACGGGCGCGGCCCTGCAGATCGAACAGGGCGAATTCGAGATTGAACTTAGCCCCAGGACCCATGATGAACTGGGTTTGTTAACCGAAAGTTTCGGAAAAATGAGCGCCGCCCTGGGGATCTTCGGGCGTTTTACCAACCGGGACATTGCCCTTAGGGCCATGCGGGGGGATATTAAACCCGGGGGGCTTCCCAAGCACGCTACAATTTTCTTTTCCGATATCCGGGGCTTTACCGCCAAGTCCGAAAGCTTTACCAAAACCTTCGGCGAAGACGCCTCTAACCGGATCGTCATGTGGCTTAACGAGTATTTTACCCGCATGGTGGAATGTGTCGAAAAAACCGGCGGGGTGGTGGATAAATTTATCGGCGATGCGGTGATGGCCCACTGGGGCACGGCCTTTACTGCGGGTTTACCGGAAAAGGATGCGCTTAACTGCGTTAAGGCCGCGCTGATGATGCGGGGCGCGCTGGTAGACATGAATGCCCGGCGGGCAAAAAACGATCCGGGCAATCCCGATATACGCATTGGCTGCGGCATTAATACGGGGATTGTTACCGCCGGACAAATCGGATCGGAGCAGCGAATGGAGTATACGGTGATTGGGGATCCGGTAAACCTGGCAAGCCGCACCGAAGCCCTTAATAAGCCCCTGGGGACGGACATCCTTATTACAGAGGACACCTGGAACCTTGTGGGAGGCGCTCTTATTGCCGAAGAAATGCCCCCGGTAAGCGTTAAGGGCAAAGAAAAGCCCGTGCGGATGTTTGCGGTGATCAATTTAAAAGACGCCGCGGGACCTAAAACACTTTCGGAGCTGCGGAACCTTTTAGGCATTCCGGCCCCCGATGTCAGCAAGGTAGACACAAATGCAGAAGAAAAAAAATACAAAATCCAGGGCAATTGATCTGGTTATCGTGATCCTCTGCTTCGCCGGCGCCGCCGGTTCCGGAACGGCGTTTTGGCAGGAGTATAACCGCACCCTGGTTAAATTGAACGAAGAACCCGTGGGGCTTATTGTGTTTAAAAACCGCACCGCCCACCGCAAGATCGAAGACCGGACGGCCTGGGACAGGCTTAAGCAGGCTTCTCCGGTATATAACGGCGATACGATCCGGACCGCGGAATTATCCGAGGCGGTAATTACGTTTCAGGATCAGGTAACTAATATAACCCTTTCCGAAAATACCCTGATACAGGTTTTTTATGACAGCGAAGGCGTCAGGATTGGTTTTGTGGCCGGTAACCTTGGGGTGGTTTCCGGGGATACGAATGTGTATATTTCCGCCGGTTCATTTGCCGCCGAACTGGGGAAGAACAGCAGCGCCGGTTTAAACCAAAGTTCAGAGGGTTTTGAAATTTCTGTCCTGGAGGGACAGGCGGTATACGAGGGGCTTGAAATTAATTCGGGCCAGTTTTTTTCGGGTTTAAGCGACGGCACTCGTAATACAAATCCGGCCATCACCGTTACGTCCCTGGGAAAAATCACCAGCGTTTTCGGCTCCTCCGCCCAGGCCGCCATACCGGTGGATTTTGCCTGGAATGTTTCTAACTTTGAAGCCGGCACCCGGGTGGTAGTGGAACTTGCCCGGGATAAAAATTTTTCCCGCATTGACCAGGCCCGGACGGTAAGCGGCGCTAAATCGGTTTCCATGTCCGTAGAACCGGGGGTCTATTGGTGGAGGGCCTACCCGGTCCCGGCCGGCAATAATGAACCGGCGGGCCCGGTGTATTCTTCCGGCAGGATCGAGGCGGCCTTTGCCGATCCCCTGCGCATCACAAGCCCCGCCCGGGGCGCAAATTATACTTTTCCCGCCGAATCCCGGGTCCCGCTTTCCTGGTCCGCGATGGAAGGGGTAGAGGCCTATGAAATCGAGATTTCTTCCGCCCCGGATATGGCGGCGCCGGTGGTATCCCGCCGGGTTCAGGGAAACTCGGTGCTGCAGACCGGGCTGGAGCCGGGGCGGTGGTATTGGCGGGTGATCCCGGTATATCCCGGACGGTCCGCGAGCGCGGGGGCCGCTTCGGAGGTAGGCGAATTTTCCGTTTCCCGGGGGGACCTGGTTCTGGAGACCCCGGCCCTTGTCCTGCCGGCTCAAAACGGGTTTGTGGGCGCGGATCATTCCCGGCTGGTATGGACCTACGACGCCCATGCCGCCTTCTGGACCGTAGAGGTGGCGGATAATCCTCAAATGTTAAATCCCCTGGCAGCGCAGAACAGCGCCTCGAATTATTGCGCCCTTCCCCCGGCGCTCCGGATGGGGGAAACCTATTATTGGCGTGTTACCGCCAGGACCGAAAACGCCTCCGCGGCTTCGTCTTTAGGTTCCTTTACGGTAAGGGAAACCGTCTATGAACAACGGGCTGTTTTTCCCCCGGACAACTACGTTGTGGCCGCCGATGCGGTGCCGGGGTTCCGCTTTAGCTTCCGATCCGCCGGACCCTACCGGACCTATCTTCAGATATCCTCCCGGAACGATTTTTCTTCCCCCGAGATAAATACTCCCGCGGAAGCCCCGAACTCCTACACCCTTTCCGGTACGGCGTCTCTTTCTCCGGGAACCTGGTACTGGCGGATCCTGTCGGATGCTCCGGTTCCCCTTAGTTCCCCGGCCCGGCGCTTTACCGTGGTTTCCGCGGATGCAGAGCCTGCGTTTGCGCCGGCGGCGGCGCCTGCAGCGGCGGCGGCGCCTGCAGCCGCGCCTGCGTTTGCGCCGGCGGCGATGGCGGCGCCTGCAGCCGCGCCTGCGTTTGCAGCGGCGCCTGCGGCGGCGCCGGAGAGACCCGCCGGTACAGAAGAAATAAGGGGAATGCCCGTGGAGCCAATCCTTGCCGCCGCCCTTGCGGAACCAGAACCGCCGGAACCGCCGGTGCCGGCGCCGGAACCGGCGGTATTGCAGGCCCTTCCGCCGGCGGATCTGACGGTCCTGGAACGCCTAAGCCGGGTCTCCGGCGGGGGGACGGTTTTTGGCCCCTATCCGGCCGCGGGGTATATTCTTTCACGGGAACAGCTTGTATCCGCCCCTTCCATGAACTTTATATGGAGCGGGGGGGCCCGGGAGTACCGCTTTGCCCTGTACCGGGCCAACGGGGAACTTGTCGTTTCTTCCACGGCAGTTTCTTCCGCTTTCTTTACCCTGCCTAAGCCCGGCCACTTAACCGAGGGGGAATACGTATGGCAGGTTTTTGAGCCCGACGACCAGGGCTCATGGCCGGAACTGCCAAGCATGGCAAGCCGCTTTACCGTAACCAGCTCCGTACCGCTTAGACAACTGCCCACCGCCGATCCCGGAGTGTTGTATGGTCATCCGTAAGTATATTGTTCCGGCCCTGCTGTGCGCCTTGATTCCCTGCCCTGTCTTTGCCCAGGCCGGGGACGCCGCGGAGCTTCCCCAAAGCGCCACCCAGGTTGTTAAGACGGGCAACGAATTCCAGATATCCCAGGTGCTTTTTTTTCCTCCGCTTACCGGAGCCCTGCGGTATGAGGTGGAAATACAACAGTTCTCCGGGGGGAGCTTTCTGCCCCTGGACCCGGTGCATACCGAAACCAACTCAATTACGGTATCCCTTAGGGCCGGTTCATACCGGTACCGCATTGCCGCGTACAACCAGATGAACCTTTTGGAGGGCCTGTCGAATTGGCAGGATTTTCGGATCCTTCCCGCGGTAGAACCGGTGGCGGAAACCTATCAACCCTTTTACCAGCTCTACTACGACATGGCCCCCGAAGAGCCCCGGATTACCGTCACGGGCCGGGATTTTTCGGAAGAGTCGGAATTTGCCCTGGTAAAGCACAACCGGGGCTATGACCAGCTGGGGCGCGCTATTATTCCCCGGGAAGTAAAGATAACCAGGATAGAGGGCTCACAGGTTCAGGCGGTTTTGGACTTTAGCGGCAAAGCCCTTAAAAGGGGAAGTTACGATATTTTTATCCGCAACCCCGGCGGCCTGTGGACGACCCTGGGCAAGGTTCGAGTAGGGTCCAGAAAAAATATGGAGTGGACCCTGTCCGCCGGCTGGTCTCCCATGATAGCGGCCTTTGATTATGACAAAGCGGTTTATTATGATCAGGGTACACCAAAGAACAAGCTGGATGCAGTTAACTGGCGGGGAAGCGTTGTAAGGCTAGGCTGGGTTCCCCTTAGAACCAAGATAGGCGGGCTGGGCCTTGAAGCCCAGCTAATGTTTCTTAACAACAAGAAAACCCAGGAAACTCAAGGGGACACGGAAGCCTTAGGTTTATTGTTTTCCGGGTTTAACGCAGTCCACCTTAACGTTCTGCTGCAGGTTCCGGTGAATGAACGGTGGCAGCATAACCTGCGGCTTGGAGCAGGCATAGGCGACCCATACGACTCGGATGGGGACGGCGGTGGGGTTGGGATACTGTTGAACCTTGGGTTTTCGACCCAGTATTTTATGTGGGAAAATCTTTACGTCGAAGGGGGCGTGGATATACAGTTTATAACCAGGGTGAACCATCTTATGTTTCGGCCCGGCTTGGGCCTGGGCTGGCAGTTTGGCAGATGGGCCGAATGGGCAAAGGTAACCAGGGCCCTGGACCGGGGAGAAGATCCTTCGGCGCCGGTTAGCGGGTTCCCCAAGGACGAATTTACCCTGGCCCTGGGCTGGGCGCCGATGATTCCCCTGGGAATGGAATATGACGACAGCGGCGCGCACAATCCCTATGGGACGACAACCTTACTGTGGCCCTTTACTCCTCTGGGGGCCTACTTCCGGGCGGCGTACCTTCCCCACCGCTGGGGCCCGAACAAGCTGGGGGCCGAACTAAACTTCTACATTCTGGATTACCCCAACAGGAGGGAATGGGTGAGCGGCGGATCCGAGGGCGTTGGTATTTTGAGCCATGTGCACCTGGGGCTCCTGTACCAGCGAAAACTTACGGAACCCTGGCAGCTAAGCGGCCGGCTGGGGCTAGGAATTTCCAACCCCTACGATTTCGGGGGGGAATACGGATCAGACATCCCCCTTTCCATAAATGCCGGCCTTTCCGCCCAGTACTTTCTCTGGAAGGGTCTGTATGCGGAAGGGGGCTTGGATTTGTTTGTTTCCCTGGGCCATGAAGTCCACTGGATGCTGCATCCTGGTATTGGCATAGGCTGGCAGTTTAACCGGGACGCCGAAACAGGGCTGAATTTACGCTAGGGAACCTTTGGAAACCCTGGTTGGGTTTCCAAAGGTTCCCGGTAACGCTTCCCGCGAGGGGGGGGCGGGTAAATTTTTCCCGTTCCGGGGAAGAATTTTCTTCCCGGGCCGCTCATGGTTCTTCGGCGCCCGGTACGCCGCGCGCCCTAAAATCCCCGGGAATAAGGGATTATACCCGGCATGCGCTTTATCAACGTATATTTACAGGGTATTTAATCGAATTTGCCGGACCCCGGCGTAACTTGGCACGAATTTTGCATATATTAAATAAAGCGGTATGCTTTGTACTGAGCCTGCCTCAGACGAAATCGCGGTTCTGCCGTAATTCCGGTATTGTTTGCGGCAATAAGGAGTATAGCATGAAAAAATTTATTATTTGTTTGGTAATGGCGCTGTCCTTAACGGGGCTTTTTGCCCAAAACGGTCAATGGGGTTCCGGGAATTTCCGGAATCTTCCGCCCTCCGGGGCGCCGGAAATCGAGACCGTTACGGTTACCGGGAACCTTGTACTGTCCAATGGCCGCATCGCCCTTAAAAGCGGCGATGAACTGTACTATGTGGGGGGCATCCAGCGGCTTGTCGGTTTTGTGGAAGGCCTTAAAGAGGGGGCCCGGGTAAGTCTGGAGGGCTATGTTTTTAAGGGCCCCGGAGAAGAAGCGGCCGGTTTTTTAGTCCCCACCAAGCTTACTATCGGAGACCGGGTCTATGATATTCCCCGCCCCCCGGAGGCGGGCAGGCCCTTTGGCGCCGGAAGGCCTTCGGAAGGATACGGACCCCGCCATGGCTGTTTTGGCCCCCGGGACCGGTTCGACCGGGACAGGGAGCCCCGGTCCGGCGCTTCGGAACGCCGC
Organism: Spirochaetaceae bacterium; assembly: GCA_031278215.1. GTDB lineage: Bacteria > Spirochaetota > Spirochaetia > Treponematales > Breznakiellaceae > JAISLT01. The sequence goes on along the minus strand of JAITKV010000017.1, from coordinate 27,225 downwards.
CGGTCAGGGTCAAGGCCCGCTCCCCGGCGCTGATCGATCCGGACCGTCCCGCGGAGCATCCGGCGCCGGAAGCGTTAAGCCCGGCGCCGGATGCTCCGCCTCCTCCAGGGTAAAATTTCCATTGACAAACGCCGCTTCCCCTGTCTACAGTTAAAGATGTATTCAATACATACCGATAATAAAATGTTTTAAAGGAGCAAGACCAATGGCGGCAAGTATCGGCATAAAGGAGGCCAATGGGGATTTCTATTCTATTTTAGAAGAGAAATCGGATGTAAAAAAGCGTCTTGTTCTTACCACGGTTCATGATAATCAAAAGAGCGTTCAAATCGATTTGTACAAAAGCCCCTCCAAATCCATGGCGGACGCTATGTACATCGGCAGCATCGTTGTAGAAAATATCAGCCTTAAACAAAAAGGCGAACCTTCCATAGAAATGACCATCACCTCTACTAAGGCCGGTTCGATTGCCGCCGATGCGGTGGACCTGGGAAATCCTTCAAATGAACATCACCTTAGTGTTCACCTGGAATCCTTAGAAGAAGATAAAACCGACTATCCTGATTTTGAAGTAGACGGCGAGGCAAACCGGACGCCGAAAGAGGCCGAAGAGCCGGAACGGAAATTCCCCTGGGTGGTGATTGTCGTCCTGGGGCTTGTGCTGGTTCTGCTTTGTCTGGGCCTGTGGTACCTTTTAACCCGCAGGGGCGGCGATCTGTTTCGCTGGTGGCCCGGGGCCCCGCAGACAGAAGCCCCCCGGGAGCCGCCGGCCCCGGGAGCGGAAATTTCCCGGGTTCCGGCGCTTTCCGCCCCGCCTTCCGCGCCGCCTTCCGCGCCGCCCCCCGTGCTGGCAGATCCCGGGCGCCCGGCCGCGCCGCCCCCCGCCGCCCCCGCCGCCCCGGCGGCGCCTCTACCGGCGGCGCCTCCGCGCAGCCCCCCCCCGCCCGTGGTAATTGATAAACCGCCGCAGGCCGCAACAACACCGGTTAGCAGAGAACGTCCCTCGGCGCCGGTTTATTCATTCAATGTTCCCCAAACTATTCCTCCCGAAGGTGTGGCCTACAAAGTACGCTGGGGCGATACCCTCTGGGACATTTCGGAGGCCTTTTATCGTAATCCTCGGTTTTATTCTGCTATTGTCCGGTTTAATAAGATATCTAATCCAAATCTTATTGTTTCGGGAACGGAACTTATCATCCCCCCCAGAAACTAAAGGGGCCGCGGGCAAAATTCTTTTTGTTTCCTTTTTTCTGGTGTTCTCGTTTAGTTCCTGCAGCGCCAGCGCCGTTATGGATATTTCCCGCACCGAAGCCGCCCGGCGGCTTAAGGCGGGGGACATTGGTTTTATCCTGGGAGCGGAAGCTTCGCGGGTAGGGGAACTAAAGAAACTTGATCCTTCCTCGCCCTTCTATGCGGGGCTGCTGGTCGAAAGCGCCGGGGACAAACGGCGGGGGGCATATCTTTTTGAAGCGGCCCTGGACAGCCCCATCCAAAAGGTGGCCAAAGAATCGGCCCGCCGGCTTATTCCCCTTTTGGCGGAACTGCGGGATCCCGAAATAGCAAACCGGGTTCTGGTACTTGTGAAAAAAAATAAAAATGCCGCGGGGGAGGAATTTCTTGCCCTTAAAGCCGCCGCGCTCTATGTGCTGGGCCGTTACGGGGAAGTAAATTCCCTGTTCCGGGAAACTGGATCCGGGGCGGCGGCGGATCCGGGGCTTGCGGGAAACCTTGCCCCATGGAACAGGGCCTTCCGGTTTTTGGCGGGCCTTAAACAGCAGGCGCCGGGGGCCCTTCCTCCGGCGGAGATTAGAAATTTCTTTTTGGATTTTCCCGCGGGCGCCGCTTCCCGGTGGGCCTACGAAGAGATCCTTAAATCCCCGGCCCCCTTTCCCGCCGTGGAAAAAACCGCCGCCGCGGGGCGGCTTGCCGTTTTTGGCGGGGCCTATTCAGAGGCCCTGGTTCATTTTGAAAGCCTTAGGAATTCCCCGCTTCTTTTTCAGCATCCGCTGCTCCTGGGCGACATGGGGCGTTCCTATGCGGCGGTTCCCTCAAAACGGGAAGGGGGGGTTAAACTCTTTACGGACTGGGAAAGCGCCCTGCGGACGGGACGAAACAGCCCCGCCCCGGCGTTAGGGGAGGAACGGGTACAAGTGATCCGCTACACCCTGCTCTTTTATGCGGGCCGGATCCGCCGCCAGCAGGGCAAGCACGGGGAGGCGGTGGATTATTTTACCCGGGCCCTGGCCCTTACTCAGGACGCGGTTCAGGAAGACGCCTGTATCTGGTATATCCTTAATTCTACGTTTACGGAAAAACCGGAAACGGTTCCGGCCCTTATTAAAACCTATGCCCCCCGCTGGAATAACGATGATGATTTTTACGATATTCTGGACAGGCTTTCCTGTTACCTAATGACAGAAAAGAACTGGCGGGGCCTGCAGGATGTGTTTGACTGCATTCGGAACGGCAAGGATGGCGCCACCGTGGCCAAGTACGCGTATCTTGTGGGAAGGGCCGTATCCCTGGGGTATATTTCCGGCCGGGGGATGGACGCCCGGGATTATTTTACCGTTGCCTACGAGGCGGGAAACGCTTCGTTTTATTACCGGGCCCTGGCCGCTTCGTATTTGGGAAAGGCCATAAGCCCCATAGAAAGGGAGGCCGGAAATTCCGGCGCTTCCGCCGCCCGGCATTCGAATAGGGAGGAACTGGAATTTTACGTTAAATTTTTTGAATTTGGCGCGACATCCTACGCCATGACCTATCTGCGGGAAAATGCGGACCGTTACACCAAGCACGAACTGCGGACTACGGCCAGGGTCTTTGCCAACGCGGGACGGTATCTGGAATCGATTCAAATAGTGGGCATGTACATGCGCCGGGACGGCTACGTAATGGAAACGGTTGACCTGGAACTGTACTATCCCAATCCCTTTACCTCGTTAATCGAAAAATATGCCCACGCAAACGGCCTTCTCCCGCAGGTTTTCTTTGGCCTTATACGGACCGAAAGCGCTTTTATTCCCGACATCGCATCCCGGGCGGGGGCGGTGGGCCTGGCCCAGATTATGCCCGCCACGGCCACGGAAATTGCGGCGATCATCAAAAAGGGAGGGGGCCCGGATTTTTCCGCGGGCGGGAACATAGACCTTAGGGATCCCGAGATCAACGTACAAATGGGGGCGGTTTACCTTAAAAACCTAACCGACAGCCTGGGAAGCCCCATGCTGGCCCTGTTGGCCTATAACGGCGGTCCAAGCCGCATACGCCGGCTCCGCCGGGCGGCCCCTTCCCTGCCGGAGGATCTTTTTATAGAAACCATCGGCATCGCCGAAACCCGTAATTATGGCAAAAGAGTTATGGCCGCGGCCGCGGCCTACGGATTTCTGTATTATGGCATGTCCATGCACCAGGTAGTTGCCGATATTTTTAAATAGGGAAGCACGATATTGAGGGGAATAGTTTGTCGTTTGAATCTTTTATAAACCGGTCCGATTTTAAGCTGCGCCTGGCTTCTGTACTCGGCGCGGTTACATTTATTTTGGCGGGAATCCTGTTGGGCCTTTCCATTGGGGCGGCCCTTTTCCGGTGGACCTTTATAAACGCCGGCCCGGGAAAACTTTTAACCGCCGCCTACGGAACCTTTGCCTTTATGATCCCGGCATATCTTTTCTGGGCCGCCTGGATCCTCCTAAACCCGGTATTCAAGCCCGGACGAATCTTTGTCCTTTCGGCCACCATCATCCCCTTTCTTACCCTGGCTCTGGGCTTTTCCTTGGTCCGGGATTTTGAAACCCGCCGGCAGGAATTAATTTTTCTTGAAACCCTGGGAAGATTCGGCCTTAGCCTGGTGATAATTACCATCACCCTGCTGGAAGGTACGGGGATCCTTATCCTCCATTCGGTCTTTTTTAGCGCCGCGGCTTCCGGCATCCGGGGTCTTCAAAAACAGGCCGCGGCCCCGGAACAGATCGCCGGTTCCGGGGAATTTGCCCCCGCGCCCGCTAAAGCGGCGCCGGCCCCGGTTCCGCCCCTGGCTGCGAAAGCGGCCTTCGCGCCCGCGGAAACAGCCCCCGCGCCGGCGCGTGCCCCTGCGGAAGCGGCCTTTGCTAGAGCGGCGCCGGCTTCCGGTTCGCCCCCGGCCGGGGCGCCGGGGTCCGGGGTAAAACGGGAGGATCGGCTCCCCGAATGGAAACCCCTGGCCAGTTCCGCGGCCTTCCGCGAGATGGAAGAGAAAAAACGCGGGAAGCCTCCGAAACCGGCGGTGGAACCCCCTGTTCCCCCGGAACCGGAAAAGGATGAACCGGTGGTTCTTGATCCTTCGGTCTTTGCGCCCTATTCGCAGGTTAGCCCCTCCGCCGGTTCCGGGGAGGATGAAGGGCAGTTTACGTCCCCGGCCGGGAAAAGCGAGGTGGATTTTACATCCGCCGGAGAGCTGATTGCCGTGGGGGAAGAAGCGGCGGTGGACGATGAAGCGGATACGGAAGAAGCGGCCCTGGACGTGGAAGCCGTGTACGAGGAGCCTGGAAAAGCGGCCCCGGTGGAAGCCGTGCACGGGGGGGCCGGGGAAGCGGAGGACGATAAGCCGGTTCTTTCCGGCGAAGAAGAATCCTTTGCCGGCACGGCTTTTTTTGAGATAGACCCCCTGGCCGAAGACCCGGGGATTGTACCGGAAGAAACCCCGGAAGTTCCGGAAGAAGAATGGGACGACGCGGACGAAGGGGGCGGAACCGGGGACGACGCGGACGAAACAGAGGACCCCGCGGAGGGCGCGGAGGATCCCGCAGAGGACGCAGAGGGCGGGGGTACGGAAAAAACCGCCGGTGAAATCCTTCCGTCAAAGGTCCCGCCGCCCTTGGAGTTAAAAAAAAACATACGAAAACATAGGGGGGCTTACGCGGTCCCGGTAGAAAATATTCTTAACCAGTATGCGGACGGCCAATACTGGATTATAGACGAAGAAACAAAACAGGCTTCCCGGACCCTGCAGGAAACCCTAAGCGAATTCGGCATCCAGGCGGAGGTGACGGGCATTAGAAAGGGGCCGGTAATTACCATGTTCGAAATTCTTCCCGCCCCGGGGGTTAAGCTTTCAAAGATCGTAAATCTTCAGGACAATATTGCCCTGCGCTTGGCGGCGTCCAGTGTTCGTATTGTGGCCCCCATTCCGGGAAAGCATGCGGTGGGCATTGAGGTGCCCAACAAAAAAAGAAATATTGTTTCCTTTCGGGAGATCATCGAAGGAGAACTGGCCCAGGGAAGACGGGAAAACCGCAGGCCCGAGGTGCCGGTGGTCCTTGGCAAGGGCATTACCGGCGAAGCCATCACCGCCGATTTAACCCAAATGCCCCATCTTCTTATAGCCGGGTCCACCGGGTCGGGAAAATCGGTCTGCGTTAATTCCTTGATCCTGTCGGTGCTTTTCCAGCTTTCGCCCGCGGAATGCCGGTTAATTTTAATCGATCCCAAGATCGTGGAACTAAAGCTTTACAACGACATACCCCACCTTTTAACGCCGGTGATCATCGAACCAAAACGGGCATTCCAGGCCCTGCAGTACTGTATTTACGAAATGGAACGCCGCTATTCATGCCTGGATTCCATGGGGGTCCGGGACATAAAAAGTTACAACCGGCGGATTAAGGAACGGCGCATCGCGGCGGAACAGATGCCCTATATCGTGGTGGTGATAGATGAATTTGCCGACCTTATGGCCACCACGGGCAAAGAATTGGAATCCACCGTGGCCCGCCTGGCCGCCATGAGCCGGGCCGTGGGAATTCACCTGGTGCTGGCCACCCAGCGCCCTTCCATTGATGTCATTACCGGCCTTATCAAGGCAAATATTCCCAGCCGTATCGCCTTTATGGTGGCCAGCAAAATGGACAGCCGTATCATCATCGATATGGTGGGGGCCGAAAAACTTCTGGGTAAAGGGGATATGCTGTATGCCGGCGCGGCGGATCCCTTCCCCGTCCGTATGCAGGGGGCCTTTGTTTCCGAAGAGGAAGTGGAGCGGGTGGTAGAATATGTTAAATCCCTGGGGGAGCCGGAATATATCGACGACGAGATTTTCTATGACGAGGAGGAAGAGGCGGACGCCCCCCTCTTTTCCGAAGGAGAAGACCCTCTTTACGAAAAGGCCCTGGAGATGGTGCTGCAACAAAAGAAGGCCAGCGCCAGCTATATCCAGCGGCGGCTGAAAATCGGATATAACCGCGCCGCCCGGCTGGTGGAAGAAATGGAACGCCAGGGGGTAGTGGGTCCCGCCCAGGGATCAAAACCCCGGGAATTGCTGCGGAGGGTGTAGGGCGCAGCGCGGTTCCCGTAATTTAGAGCGCCGCGGGGGCCGCGATAATAATTTCCACCCCCTTGTCCGTATAGGGCTTTTTGCCCTGCTCGTCAATCTTATCAATAATTAATTTATCAAGGGCCGAAATATCGCACACGTGGGCAAAAACCCGTTTATTTAATTTACTGTTATCGGTAACCATAATTACTTCGTCGGCGGATTGTATCATGGCCCGTTTTACATCGCATGATTCAAAGGTTCTGTCGGAAATTCCGAATTCCGGGTCCACCGCATCGCAGCCAAGGAACGTTTTATTAACGTGGATGCCCTTAAAAAAATTTACGGATCTGGCGCCGGTTAAGCTAAAAACGGTGCTGTCCAGGCTGCCTCCGCTGACGATAACACGAACATCCGGCTTGTTGGTTAATTCCATGGCTATTTTAATGTCGTTGGTTAGAACAGTAATATCGGTATGGTGAATATTTTTTGCAATCTCCAGTGTGGTGGAACCCGAATCAAAAATGATAATTTCTCCGTTTTCTATCAGTTGCGCCGCCGCCATGCCTATGGCCCTTTTTGCAGGGGCATTAATTCCGGCCTTGGCGGAAAAGGGAATCTCGCGGAAAAAAACCCCCTTAACCGAAACCGCGCCGCCGTGGGTTTTTAGCAAAAGCCCCTTGCCGGCAAGAAGATCAATGTCCCGCCTGATGGTTACCCTGGATACCGAAAATGCGGCGGCCAGTTCATCGGTGTTGGCTTTTTTTGATTCATTGATGAATCGAAGGATCTTCTCTTGCCGTTCAATTTGGAACATAGAGCCAGTGTAGTTTACTTTTTAGAACATGGCAAGGATATTTTGTTTTTTTGTGATTTTTTAAGTTGTTTTCTGAGCTTGTTACAAAACTGAAGCTTTAAAACAGCCTTTTCTACGGGGTAAAATGCAGTATAACCTATTCGAAATAATCATAAAAATAAGTAAATTCTCATAATATTAACTAAAAATGCAAAATAAATCTTGACAAAGCGGAAAACCTCATATATCGTGGCTTAGCAGGAGGCCGTTGTGAGTTGGTTAAAGGAAGTATTGGGTACAGAAAAGCCTATTATAGCCATGTGCCATTTGCAGGCAATGCCCGGGGACCCGCATTACGATTCCGCCAAGGGCATGGCCTGGGTTCTTCAAAGGGCCAGGGAGGATTTGCGGGCTCTTCAGGAAGGGGGCGTGGATGCGGTCATGTTCAGTAATGAATACAGTCTGCCGTATCTAACCAAGGTTAGGGCAGAAACCGTCGCCGCCATGGCCAGGATTATTGGAGAGTTACAGCCGGATATTAGGGTCCCCTATGGGGTTAATGTATTATGGGATCCCTACGCGTCCTTGGATCTGGCGGCGGCAACAGGCGCCCTCTTTGTCCGGGAAATTTTTACGGGCGTGTATGCAAGCGATTTTGGACTGTGGAATACCAACTGCGGCGAGGTGATCCGGCATAAATACAGCCTGGGGGCAGATAAAGTACGCCTTCTGTATAACATAGTTCCCGAAGCATCCGCGTATCTTTCCTCCCGGAATATACAAGATATTGCCCGCTCAACGGTTTTTAACGGCCAGCCCGACGCCCTGTGTGTTTCGGGGCTTACCGCGGGGAGCGTTACGGATAAATCCGTCCTCAGGGCGGTAAAAGAAGCCGTTCCGGAAACGCTTGTTCTGGTTAATACGGGCTGCTGTGCCGGCACCATCCAAGATCTGCTTTCTATAGCCGACGGCGCCGTGGTAGGTACAACGTTTAAGTATGACGGTAAGTTTGAAAACCCGGCAGATAAAAACCGGGTCCATGAATTTATGAAGAAGGTCCGGGAGATACGGTAAAGGAAGGATGTATGATCTCTAAAGAAATAATCCGCAAAAGCATGTTGGACACCATTACAAACGAGGCCCATGCCGTTGCAGAACTTGCCAATACCGTAGATTTTTTTAAACTTGAAGCCGTGGTGGTTATGCTGGCCGAATGCCGGGAACATATTATCACCACGGGATGCGGAACCTCCGGGGCCGCGGCGAAAAAGATCGCCCAGGTGTTTAATTGCATTGACAGGGCCGCCCAGTTTCTTAATCCCGCGGACGCCCCCCACGGCGATTACGGGATGATCCGGCCCGGAGACATTGTTATCATCTTTAGTAAAAGCGGCAAAACCACGGAAATGAACAGCCTTATTCCCATAGCCAGAACCCGGGGGGCACGGATTATTGGGGTAACAGAAGGACCAGATTCGCCGGTTGCCAAAGCCAGCGATATTAGCCTTGTATTAAATACGGGCCCGGAGGCGTGCCCCTACCAATGCCTTGCTTCTACTTCGGCCACCGCCGTATTTGTGCTTTTCGATGCAATTTCCATAGCCGTGATGCTTTATAACGGCGTTGATACCGGGTATTTTAAACAGTTTCATCCGGCCGGGGGTGTGGGAGCCATGTTGTTGGGAAACCAGATCCCGGGAAAGAAAATATGAAATTTATTGTAACCGAAAATTTTTCTGAAAGCAGCCGTGTGGCGGCAAGAATGTTTTTAAAGGTCATAGACAAAAATCCCGGCGCCCTTTTGGGCTGTGCCACGGGAGAGAGCACCCTGGGTATTTATGGGGAATTGGTAAAAGAACACGTAGAAAAAGGCCTTGATTTTTCCCGGACCCGGACGGTTAATTTGGACGAGTACCAGGGCCTTGACCGGGCGCATCCGCGCAGTTTTTCCTTTTTCATGGAAAAAAATTTCTTTTCGCAGGTAAACATTCAAAGCGCAAACTGTTATTTGATCAACGGCGCCGGGGATGGCGAAGAGGAGCTTGCGGCGTTCAACAGTTTCTTGGAAAGAAACACCATTGATGCGCTAATGCTGGGGCTTGGATCCAATGGACACATAGGATTTAACGAACCCGATGACGTCTTTGTTCCCCATGCCCGCCTGGTACAGTTGTCGGATGAAACAAGAAATGCCAACAGCCGGTTTTTTGATAATAAAGATGAGACGCCAAGGTACGCTTTTACCATGGGGATGAAAGATATTGTAAAGGCAAGAAAAATCATTCTTATTGCTTCGGGAAAGAGCAAGGCATGGGCTGTTAAAACCCTGCGGGGGTGTCATAATGCGGATCCGCATCTTCCCTGCAGTATCCTAAGGCTTTGTTCAGACGCCGCGGTAATTGTAGACAAAGAATTGTACAATATGGCGGCGGAATCATAGTTATGAAAAACGGCGGGGCTTATGTCTTTGGATTTGACTTCGGCACCCTTTCTTGCCGTCTGGCGGCCCTTGATCTTGCCGGCAGCCGCCTTGCCGGCAGCCTCGCCTTTGAATATCCCCACGGCGTTATTTCCGAAACACTGCCGGACGGCGGTATGGTCCTGCCCCAGGACTGGTATTTGCAGCATCCTCAGGACTGGATTACGGCATGTATAAGCCTAAGCGGAGAAATGCTGCGGCAAGCCGGCATTGAAAAAGAAGAAGTTAAAAGCATAGGGGTTGATTTTACCAGCTGTACGCTGGTTCCGGTTATGTCAGATGGCTCGGTTCTTTGTATGCATGGACAATATAAAAACCGCCCCCATGCCTGGCCAAAACTTTGGAAACACCATGCGGCTCAAAAATATGCCGAAGAAATGGAAATATGGGCAAAACAGCATACTTCCTGGCTTAAGAATTATTTTGGCAATAATGTATCCTCCGAATGGGCTTTTCCCAAGATGCTTCAGATAATCAGGGAAGATTACGACTGCTATAAAGCGGCGGATTTATTTATGGAGGCGCTGGACTGGCTGCCTTTTGTTTTAAGCGGAAACATAACCCGCTGTACCGCGGGCCTGGGAGTGAATGCCTTCTGGGTTAAGGGAAAAGGATATCCGGATAAAAGTTTTTTTCGGGCGATGGATCCCCGGTTTACAAATGTGGTTGCCGAAAAAATGAAGGGAAAAGAAGTCCTGGTGGGCCAAGCCGTCGGAACCCTAAAACCGGAAATGGCTAGCCGGATGAACCTAACAACGAAAACAATAATCTGTTCCGGACACAGCGACGGGGCGGTAGCCGGATGCGGAGCAGGGGCTGCGGAAAGCGGAGACATGCTTCTGGTAATGGGGACTTCGACCTGTCATCAAATGATATATAAGGATTACCATGCATTTGACGGGGTTTGCGCCATAGCCGCAGACGGGATGGTGCCGGGACTTTTTGGCTATGAATCGGGGCAGCCCGCTTCCGGCGATATTTTTCAGTGGTATGTTACAAACTGCCTGCCCCCGGAATATGCGGCAGAAGCCGCAGGGCGGGGTATTTCTCCGCTTAAACTGATGGACGAAAAGGCCGCGGCGCTGAAACCGGGCAAAAGCGGGCTGGTTGCCCTGGACTGGTTTAACGGCAACCGCAGCGTCCTGGCAAACTATGATCTTTCGGGGCTTATTTTGGGCCTTAGCTTGACCACAAAGCCGGAAGAACTGTACCGGGCCCTGGTGGAAGCGAATTTGTTCGGCTCGCGGCGAATCATAGAAAACTACAAGAATAACGGCATCGTGATAAAGAGAATATTTGCCGTGGGTAGCCTGGCGGAAAAAAGTACTTTTGTCATGCAGCTTTTAGCTGATATTCTGGGAGACCCCATTATTGTTCCCAAGGTGGACAACGTACCCGCCATGGGTTCCGCCGTATGCGCCGCCGCGGCGTTGGGCGCGGCCCGGGGAGGGTTTAACACCGTCCGGGAGGCGGCGGCGGCGCTAATACCGAAGGAGCGGATAGAGTACAGCCCCAACGGCGAACGCCACAGGATCTACAATAAGCTGTATGACTGTTATGCCAGGCTGCATGATTTTTTTGGTTTAAACAGCTCCCTAATGAAAGAATTAAAATTAATCAAAGGCGGAATAAAACCGCCGCAGTGAATAGAGTTGTTTAAAAACTGAAGTTTTTAAACAACTTCCGTTAAAAGAAGGACTGTTCGATAAGCAGCCGGGTTATTGAACAAGTTCAATGGAGTTTCCGGATTAAGGAAACTTTCCAAGATATTACCATTGGAGGTAAACATGAAAGGAAGAGGAAAATTGATGGTTGTTCTGTCCGCACTGGTAATCGCTTTTCTGGCGGCCTGTGGAGGAAACAAAAGTAACGGCGCCGGGAAGGTTTACACCATTGCGACGGTTGTAAAGGACATGTCGGATCCATGGTGTTTACGCCACGAAGAAGGGGTGCTTGAATTTGCAAAGGCCAGCGGCTTTAACTGCTATGTAAAGGGCCCGCCTAAAACCGATTCGGCCCAGCAAATTCAGGTTATGGAAGAACTTATTGCCCAGGGGATTGACGCCCTGTGCGTAGTCCCCATCGACCCCGAGGCGTGCGAACCTGTGCTAAAACGCGCCCGGGAACAGGGCATTGTGGTTATCAGCCATGAAGCGCCGGGCATGGTTAATGTAGATTTTAACATTGAAGCCTTTGATAACCGGGCTTACGGCGCCTACATGATGGATGAACTTGCCAAAGTAACGGGCGCACAGGGAGAATACATTACCATGGTAGCCTTTCTGTCCAGCGTTTCCCACAACGAATGGATGGATGCGGCCATTGCCCATCAAAAAACCGCGTATCCCAACATGATTCTGGCGCCGGAGCAAAAGATCGAATGCGAGGATAATATGGAACTGGCCTATGAAAAAACCAAAGAAATGATCAAAAAGTATCCGGGCATAAAAGGTTTTCTGGGCGCTTCCAGTTATGATCCTCCGGGGGCCGGAAAGGCAATTGATGAACTTGGCAAGACCGGCCAGATATTTGCCGTAGGAACCTCCGTTCCTTCGGTGGCGGCCCCTTACCTTAGTTCCGGTTCAAACCCGGCGGTTTTATGCTGGGATCCGGCTCTTTCCGGCAAGGCCATGCTTGAATTGGCGGTTATGATTCTGGACGGCCGGAAGGATCAGATCAAAACCGGCCTTGATCTGGGAATTGAGGGCTATGAAAGCGTCAAAGCCGACGGTAACATGCTTAGCGGGGCCGGCTGGCTTGTAATCACCAAGGACAACATGGATCAATATCAGTTCTAGATTCGTTTTGTTCGAAGCCGGGCCCAATATCGGGGCCGTCCGAAAGTTTAAAAAACTTGTTGGACATCCCCGATAATATTGCCCGCAGGGGGATCTTCGGAAAGCAGGCGGCTTTCCGGCGCCCCCTGCATGGACGAGGTATATGGCAGAAACTTTGTTAGAATTAAGAGAAATTTCCAAAAGTTTTGGCGGTGTAAAAGCCCTGGACCGGGTAAGCTTAACCTTAAAAAAAGGCGAAATCCATTGCCTGGCGGGAGAAAACGGTTCGGGGAAATCCACGCTTATTAAAATCATATCCGGATTTTATAAAAGCGACCACGGCGCAATTACCTTTGACGGAAAAACAAATAAAAATCTGTCTATTAGTGAATCAATTCACATGGGCATCCAGGTTATATATCAGGATCTTTCCATTTTTCCGAATCTTACGGTGATGGAAAACATTTCCATGAATTACGAACTTTTTAACAGGAAAAAAATCGTTAACTGGAAAATGAAAAAAAGAATAGCGAAAGAGTCGCTTGAGCACATTGGAATTTCCATTCCGTTAAATGAACCGGTGGAAAATCTTTCGGTGGCCGATAAACAACTGGTGGCTATTGCCCGCTCCATTCTTTACAGGGTCCGGTTAATTATTATGGACGAACCTACTTCCGCGTTAACCCGCAACGAAGTAGACAAGCTTTTTCGTGTAATTCGGCAGCTTCAATCCGAAGGAATAACAATACTATTTGTAAGCCATAAGCTAGACGAAGTCTTTGAAATATCGGATCGGTTTACCGTATTACGAAACGGCAAAATAATAGTAACGGACAGTACGGCGAATATTGATAACGATAAATTTATTTATTACATGACCGGTAGACAGATACGGGAAGAATATTTTAGCGCCGGGAACAGGACCAGGGACACTTGTCTTTTTAAGGTAGAAAACCTGTCGCTGACAAATGCTTTTAAAGATGTAAGTTTTGAAATTTATCCCGGGGAAATTCTTGGCATAACAGGGCTTCTTGGTTCCGGCCGTACGGAATTGGCAAAGGCCCTGTTCGGCCTATACAAGGCCGGCGCCGGAAAAATCTATGTGGACAATATTCCGGCGCGGATCGGAAGCCCCAGGGATGCGGTAAAACACGGCATTGCCTATGTACCCGAAGACCGCCTTACCGAAGGACTCTTTTTGAATCAATCCGTAAGGGATAATCTTGCCATTTCATCCATAGATAATTTAACGGAAAGATGGGGCAGGGTTAATAAGGCCCGGCTTGAAAAAAGCACCGATTCATGGGTTGCAAAATTGTCTATAAAACTAAACAAGACCAGCGATCCTATCAGTACGCTTTCCGGGGGCAATCAGCAAAAAGCGGTGCTGGGCAAATGGCTTGAAACCAAGCCAAGGGTGCTTGTTTTAAACGGCCCAACTGTGGGGGTTGACATAGGTTCAAAATTCGACATCCACGCGCTGCTGCGCAGCCTTGCGGCGGAAAAAAAGCTGGCAATCATATTAATTTCGGATGACATTGCCGAGGTGCTAAAAAATTGCAACCGCATACTGATTATTAACAGGGGCCGCATTGTCAATGAACGGATCAATACCGATCTGGATGAAAAGCAGCTTACGGCTTTGATTATGAACCGGCAGGAGAAAACAGGATGAAGCTTTTCCGGCGCAATGAATTTTACGTAGCCTGTACCATTCTGGCCCTGGGTCTTCTTATTCAAGGAATCAGCGGACAGTTCTTTACGGCCAATAATATAACCGATCTTGCCAGAAGCGTTATCGTCCCCGGCATACTTGGCCTTGGAACCATGATGGTTCTTATTTCGGGAAATATTGACATTTCGTTTCCTGCCATTTCCATGCTAAGCATGTATGCGGTAATTAAATGGTTTATTGTCATCCACTACCAGGGGCCGGTGGCGCTTGGTTTTATACTCTGCGCCCTCCTCGGGGCCCTGCTGGGCGCCCTTAACGGAATTCTTGCGGCCTGGCTTAAACTGCCTACCCTTATTATTACCCTGGGCACAGGGAGCATTTACCTTGGTTTTATGCAGGCGGTTTTAAAAAGCAGCGTCATCTCTGTTTTACCCCCGTCTGTGGCGTCTCTTTCAAAGTTATTTTTATTTACCGTGTATAATACAAAGCAGGATATATCAAGTTCTTTACCCGCGGTGTTTCTTTTTCTTCCCGTCATAGGGATCATACTTTTTTTTGTTATGCAGTATACCATGCTGGGCCGGGGGGTCTATGCACTGGGTGGAGATTCTGTGGCCTGTGAACGGGCGGGCTTTAATGTCGCTAGAATACGAATATTTGTTTTTACCCTTATGGGGATGATCTCCGGCGTCGCCGGTTTGGTCCGGGTAGTTTTAACAGGGATGGTCCAGCCCACAACCCTAATAGGGTATGAATTATCCAGTATTGCCGCGGTTGTTCTAGGGGGGGTAAGTCTTTCCGGAGGAAAGGGGACCATAAGCGGGTCCCTGCTTGGGGTAATGCTTCTTACGATGATCACCAACAGTTTAATCCTTATGGGCATCCCCTCGTATTGGAGCAAATTTGTTACCGGCATTCTTATCGTGGTGGGCATAGGGATTACCTCGTTTAGAACCCTGCGGGCAAAACGGCGCGTTAATGCCGTTATTCCGGAAAATTAAAGGAAACCGGTCATGGACAGAAAATTATTAAACCCCGCCGGGTTTTTACAACGAAGCGATGAAACAGTCAAGCTTTTTATCATGCTTGTTTTGGCCTATGCGGCAATGGCTCTGTTAAAACCTTCTATATTTGTTACAAAAAAATACACCCTTTCCATGCTTTATCTGTTCCCCGAATACGGCGTTCTGTCCCTGGCCATGATGCTGTCAATGATTTCCGGGGGCATAGATCTTTCCATTGTGGCGGTTGCGGATCTTACGGGTATTTCCGGCTGCATGCTTCTTGTGGCATTGATGCCGGAACATCCGTCTGTTCTTGTTGCCCTGGGCGTCCTTGTTTTGGTTATTGTTTTTGCCCTTCTTATCGGACTGAGCTGCGGCGCCTGCAGCGCGTTTTTAATCTCAAAAATCGGTATACCCCCCATGCTGGCAACACTGGGCAGCGCGGATGTAATTCTGGGACTGGCTATAGCCGTTACAAAGGGCTCCTCTGTAAAGGGGCTTCCTTCAATACTGTCGGATGTCTTTAATAAGACCCTCTTGGGTATATTGCCGGTTACCACCGTGGTCTTTATTATATGCAGCCTGATAGTTTCTTATATTCTTGTTAAAACAGCCTACGGGTACAAGGTGCGGATGCTGGGGAGCAACGCCACGGCGGCCCGCTATGCGGGTATTGATACGGACCGGGTGATTTTTCAGACGTATATGATGAGCGGAATGCTTGCCGCGGTTTCCGGCATCTTAATGTGCGCCCGTTTTAACTCGGCCCGCTCGGATTTTGGTACTTCTTATACCCTCCAGGCCATTCTGGTCTGCGTTCTGGCCAATGTGAATCCCCAGGGCGGTTACGGCAAAACCAGGGGGATTATTTTGTCTGCGCTTATCCTGCAGATACTTTCTTCCGGGTTTAATATGTTTCCAGGGATTTCAAATTTCTTTCGAAACCTTATCTGGGGCGCCGTTTTACTTTTGGCCATAATCTTTAACCACATTAGCCGCCTGGCTTATTTTCAAGAAAAATTTCCCCCCAAGCCCCGCCCGCCTGCCCCTCGCGCTTAAGGCGCCGGCGCCACGCCGGATTAAGGCCGGGGCCGGCCAAAAACGAGGGGGTTTCGGAAACCCCGGTTGGGTTTCCGGAGCTTCCGGGGTAAGGGAACCTTGCCCCGGCGCTAAGAAAACAGGCCCGGCCTAAGCCTAAATGGATCGTGAATTCGTCCCGTTATCCGTAAAAGACCGCCCCTGCCCGTAACGGAACCTGCTTTACTGCCGTAAGCGCCATTAATAAGCCGTTCCGGTATACCGGGAGGATAAATCTTGACAATGACAGGGGCTATGGTGCTATATAGTAATAGCGCGTAAACACGCCAAAACAAAAATTGTATGGAGATACTATGAGCGATATTGAAATATTAGGCCCCCGGGACAGGCCCCCCCTGGGTAAATGGATTCCCCTAAGCATTCAGCATGTGTTTGCCATGTTTGGCGCGACGATCCTGGTTCCCCTGATAACCGGCCTAAATCCGGCCACGGCGCTTTTTTCTGCGGGAACCGGCACCCTTATTTATATTTTGCTTACCGGCGCTAAAGTTCCCGCCTTTTTAGGGTCCTCCTTTGCCTTTATTCCGGCCCTGCAGTCCGTAAGCGCCGCCTACGGACTGCCCTATGCCATGGGCGGCGCCGTGGCGGCGGGGCTTTTTTACTGCCTGGTGGGTTTAATTATCCGCTTTACAGGAAAGGATTGGCTTGATAAGGCGCTGCCGCCGGTGGTAATCGGCTCGGTAATTGTGGTAATCGGGCTGAACCTTGCCCCCACCGCCATGAACATGGCCATGAACGACGCCAATGGTGAATACAGCCTGGTTTGTTTTTCCATCGCGGCGGTTACCCTGGGGGTTACGGTAATCGCCAATATTTTCTTTAAGGGCTTTTTTGCTGTTATTCCCATCCTTATGGGCCTGGTTACCGGATACTTTTTTACCTTGATCATGGGGCTCTTTGTTCCCGCGTACCGGCTTATTGATTTTCAAGTGGTAAAGGACGCCCCCTGGTTTGGCCTGCCGGTTTTCTCGGTTCCGCGGTTTTCCCTGGTTCCGATCCTTACCTTTATCATTGTATCCCTGGCCACCATCTGCGAACACCTGGGGGACACCCTGGTAACCAGTAAAGTGGTGGGCCGGGATTTTTACAAGGATCCGGGACTCCACCGGACCTTGGCGGGGGACGGTATTGCCACAAGCTGGGCGGCCCTGTGGGGAGGCCCCCCCAATACCACCTATGGAGAGAATATCGGGGTTATGGCTATTACCCATGTTTACTCGGTCTGGGTTATCGGGGGAGCGGCGGTAACGGCCGTCCTCCTTTCGTTTCTGCAAAAATTCGGCGCCCTTATCAGGACCATCCCGACCCCCGTTATGGGGGGCATTTCCATGCTGCTCTTTGGCATTATCGCCTCTTCGGGCCTGCGGACGGTTGTAGAAAGCGGGGTTAACTATAAGGATAAACGGAACCTTACCATTTCTTCGGTTATCCTTGTTACAGGCATCGGGGGGGGGATCCTTAAATTCAGCATTTCCGGGGATGTAAATTTCCAACTGGCGGGGGTTGCCCTGGCCACGGTGGCGGGAATTATACTTAACCTGGCGTTTCCCCTGAACAAGGGCACGGTGAAAGACAAAATGTGGGATGTAAGCCTGGACGGTAAGGGTGAATCCAATTAGGACCGTGTTGATTGCCGGAGCAGGGGCCGTGGGCCTAACGGTGGCGGAAACCCTGTACCGGCACGATCCGGGGAAATTGGCGGTTCTGGCCGCCGGGGGGCGGCTGGAACGGTACCGTAAGAAGCCCCTGCGGATTAACGGCAGGGCCTTCAATTTTTCCCTGGCGGATCCCGCGGGGGCCGCCAGGGAAGCCTTTGACCTTATCATTGTGGCGGTAAAATACTGCCAGCTTGATCAAACAATTGCGGACATAAAACCCTTTGTGGGGCCGGGGACGATTATCCTTTCACTTTTAAACGGCATTAACAGCGAAGAGCTTATCGGACAACGCTACGGCAGGGAACGGCTTCCCCTGGCGATGATCGTATCCATCGACGCCCAGCACCGGGACGGGGAAACCTCCTTTACCCGCCGGGGGGTGGTTCATTTTGGGGACGCCGCGGGCGAAGAAAGGGAACGGGATGCGGCGGTCGCCCGGTTTTTCTCCGAGGCCGGGCTGCCCTTTGAATACCACCCCCGGGACATGAAAAAAACCCTGTGGTATAAATTTATGGTAAACGTGGGGGTTAACCAGACCTCCGCCCTGCTTCGGCTTCCCTACAGGGCCTTTAAACGGAACCACCCCGGCGGCATTCCAGAGGCGCAGAAAATTCTGGAAGAGGCCATGAAGGAACTTGTCCGGGTTGCCCGGGCCGAAGGTATCGGCCTGGAAGAGGGGGATATATACAACTGGTATGCCACGGTTGAATTATTAAGCGATGAAGCTTATACTTCAATGTGTCAGGATGTATTTGCAGGGCGAAAAACCGAGATAGAGCTGTTCGGCCTTACGGTAATGGAGTACGGCAAAAAACACCGCATTCCCACGCCGGTAAACGAGCTTTTGTACTGGGCCCTGCGGGCCATAGAAACCAGCTACGGCGCCGCCTGAATAATCCGGGGGGGGCCGGGGCTGTCCGGGAAGTAAAAGCTTTCCGGACGGCCCCATTCCCCGGCAGCTTTAGATTGACCGGGCTTCGCAGAAGCCCGGCGCCGGGTGTAATTGTTTGTCCGGCAAGGAATAGGCCGGTTCCTTGTCTGACAAACCCAAGCCTATGGTGTATACTAACCGGTGGGAATATGACCGAAGTTCTATCGCAGGACGAAATAGACCAGCTGCTCACCGCAATTAATGCCGGGGACACGGAGCCGGAGGTTTTTAAACCCGCCGCCGACACCCGGAAAATCAAGATCTACGATTTTAAACGCCCCGATAAATTCTCTAAAGAACAGATCCGCACGGTTTCGATTATGCACGAAACCTTTGCCCGCCTTACCACCACCAGCCTTTCCGCCCAGCTGCGGTCCATGGTTCACGTACACGTGGCGTCGGTGGATCAGCTTACCTACGAAGAATTTATCCGTTCCATTCCCACCCCCACGACCCTGGCGATTGTCAACATGGATCCCCTAAAGGGCAACGCGATCTTAGAAATTGACCCGGCGGTAACTTTTTCCATTATTGACCGGCTTTTTGGGGGCACCGGGGAAGGGACCAAGGCCCAGCACGAACTTACCGACATAGAAAGCGCCGTCATGGAGGGGATCATCGTCCGGCTGCTTGGAAACATGCGGGAAGCCTGGACCCAGGTAATAGATCTTCGGCCCCGGCTGGGCCAGATAGACACCAATCCCCAGTTTGCCCAGATCGTGCCCCCCACGGATATGGTGGTTCTGGTAACTCTGGAAACCAAGGTGGGGGATGTGGAGGGGATGATGAATTTTTGCATTCCCTACCTGACCATTGAACCCATTGTGAACAAACTTTCGGTACAGTTCTGGTATTCTTCCGCCCGGCGCACCACCACCACGGAAAACCTCGCGATCCTTAAGGATAAGCTTAACACCGTGGACGTGCTGGTGGCCGCGGAGATTGGCAAAATACAGCTTCCTATTAAGGAAGTGGTGTCCCTTAGGATAGGGGACATTGTAAATCTGTACAATGTACGTGTGGGCGACCCTTATTCCCTTAATATCGGCCACAAGAAAAAATTTCTTTGCCGTCCGGGGGTTATCGGTAAAAAGATGGCCGTCCAGATAATCAAAAAACTTGAAAATATCGAACAGGAAGAGTTTGAAGAACTGGATTCAGAAATTGAATAGACTTGTTCGGGAACCCCGGTTTCCGAACAAGTCCAATGAACCTTCCCGCGCAGACAAGGACGCCGGCGGATTTAATCCATGGTGCATAAGGAGGAACCGGATGCAAAAAAGAAAGGGCTTTTTTTTCTTTTTTCTTCTCGTGGCGGCCCAGGGCCTCTTTAGCCAGAATTTTTCCCGGGTTCTGGAAATAAAAAGCAGACGCATGAACGGCCAGGATGTCCGGCGCGTACAAAGCCGGCTCTTGTCCCTGGGGTTTAAAAAGTTAGGAGAAGCCGACGGCTGGTACGGCCCCCTAACCGCGGGGACAATAAAGACCCTTCAGGGCTTTTTGGGCTTTCCCCGGGACGGCCGGGTAACTGTGGACTTTTGGAATGTTATTTTTGATTCCAAACAGGAGGCCCTTTTAAAGAATATAAGCGCCATCGACAATTACAATCAAAATCTTTTTAAATTGACCGATAAACGGACGGGGACGGACGCCGATTTTGACAACATCCTGTCTTCTACCTTAAACGGCGAGGTAAAAATCGTTCTTTTTCAGCATATAAACGAAGGCCTTCCCGTATTCCGGTTTAAGGTTTATTATCTGGCGGACGTGATCTTTATTATCCAGGATGTGTATTACGGCGATTACCGGGCCCGGAGCTTTATGAAAAATGCCTACGGGTTTTTTGAACTAAAGAACGGAGTACAGATAGCCTCCGATCCGGCCCTGGAGGGGATATTAAAAAGAATCCAGGATCATTTAACGGCCGCTCTCTAGGGGGTCCAGGAAATCCGGTGGAAGCAAAAAACGTAAAACTGCTAAAATTCCTTTTTTGGGCGGGCTTTTTTTTAGCGCCCGGTCTTTGCTTTAGCCAATCCCGTATTCGGGTAATCGGGGCCCTTCCCTGCGGCGAAACCGGGGCCCTGTACAACATCCAAATCGGCGCGTTTAGGGTTGCCGGTAACGCCGAAGGGGCCTCTAAAATTCTGGAATCCGCGGGCTTTGCCGCGGGCTTTGAAGCCTGGGAAGGCTTTATCAGGGTATTTGTTCCCCGGGTTCCCGCATCGGATATCCCCGGATGCCTAAGCCGCCTGGAAAGGGCCGGTTTTACCGAGGCGATCATCAGGAAAACCGCCGGGGGATCCGTCCAGGACGGAGCCGTCCCGGACGGAAGGGGTCCTTTCCCGGCTTCTGTAAACGGCCCTCCGGGCGGCGGCCCCCCGGACGGCCGCGCCGGGCAGGACGGCGCCGGGCAGAGCGGCCCCCCGGACGGCCGCGCCGGGCAGGACAATGCCGGAGGGAATAGTTCCGCATTGATGGGCCTCCTTGTGGAAGACCCCCCGGACTTAGGCGCCCTTGAACCGGGGCCCATAGATCTTTCCCGCAGAACCGAATTGCTCTGCCGCTCCTGGCGGTCTGTAAAACTGGACGGCAAAAATATTCAAGGAACCGGGCCGGATCACGTCATCACCTTTTTTGCCGACGGCCGGTTTTCTATTTCCTACCTGGATCAGCGCCGTTCCGCCGAAGAGGGGCAATGGAAGTGGAAGGACGCTGAATCCGCGGATTTTTTATACACCTGGAATAATTGGGAAAGCTTCGCCGCGGATCGGATCCTGGAACTTTCGGAAAACCGCCTAAGGGATCAATGGGGGCTGGAAAATCTGGAAACGCCCCAAGTTTGGGAATCTCTTTCCCAGGAACAGCAGGGCCCGGAAGATTAGACCCCCGGTCCCCGGATAAGGGTAATGGTCCAGGGCTTGTTCAGGGGGCGAAAGGTTCCGCAGAGCAGGGGGGCGCCTTTTGCGCCCGCGTCCCCCGCCTTTGGCACAAAGAGGCGGGTCTCCATGCCGTCTCCGTGGCGGATCACCACCCCGTCCAGGGTCTTAATCAGCGCCCTTAGCCGGTCTTCCCCGGCAACATCCTCTTTTGTAAGCAGGGGGGCGAATTCCAGGGACGTATGGACGGTTCGCATAATCGACAATAAAAGGAGGCCGGCGTTCCTGCGGACAAAAAAAGGCCCCGCTTTGATATAGGCCTCCGAAATGGTCCGGCGGGCCGCCTCCCGGTTCATTTTAAAGGCTTTTTGAAAGAAGGATTCGTCAAAATCTTCCAGCCCCCGGTTAAATACCAGATCGTATTCTTCCGCATCGATTTTGTTGTATATCGAAAAATCAATCCGGCTAAAAACAAAATCTTCAAAATTGGCGTGCGGAAATTCCGGCCCCCCGGGTTTTCTGACGCTTCCGGCCCTTTCCGGCTCTGCTTTCCAGGGCCCCCCGGCGTTCCCGGCTGCCGCCGCATTCAGTCGTGCCAACTCCCCGTGGACAAAAGAAATGCGCCGGTACCGGCTTTCAACACGCCGCCGGACAGTGGCGGTTAGTTCCGGGGCGCTTTCACCGCTCATACAGTTCCTGTAAAAAAAGCGCCGCGGCCTGGGCCACATTCAGGCTGTCAATGGCCCCGGTGCCGGGGATCCGGGCCAGCAGGGTGCACTGTTCTTTAATCTCCGGGGACAGCCCTGTTTCTTCGTTTCCCATTGCCAAAATTACCCCGGCCCTGCCGCGGGGAAACCGGTCCTTAATAAGCCGGGGCAGATCGCTAATACGGATCCGGGCCCGGGGATCGGCGCCGATGGTAACAAGAAGCTTTGAAGCGCTTTGCAAAAAGATCCCGGCGCTGCGGACCGAGCGGAATTCCACGTGTTCCACCCCCCCCTCGGCCACCCGGCAGGCGCTGGTGGTAAGGGCGCTGCTCCCCGGCGTAAGGATAAGAGGGGATGCGTCAAAAAAGGCGGCGCATCGGATAAGGGCCCCCAGGTTATGATCGTTTTCTATATCGCAAAGGAGCAGGGCGGTTTTCCCCTCCAAGGCCCAGGCCGAAAGATCTTCCGGCAGCACCCCCTCTGCCTGAGGGGCGTAGATCATCGCCACCACCCCCTGGTGGTATCTGGATTTGCAGATCTTTTCCAGTTCCTCGTCTTCGCATAGTTTGTAGGGCCGTTTTCGTTCCGCCAGGACTTTGCACAGCGGCGAAAAGAGCGAAAGCCGGTCTTCCCGTAAAAAAAAGCGGTTTACCCTTTCGGGGTGAACTTTTCCCAGGGCCTTGACGGCGTTAAGGCCGCAGACCGCCAGTTCATCGGTAAGCCGGTTGTGCATAGCAAAAGTATACTCTTTTTCGGTAAAATTTGATACCATACAAGGAGTTGGAAAAAATATGAGTATTACCACAAAGAAAGGGGACGACGGCTTTACGGGTCTTCCGGGTGCAGAGGGCCGGGTCCGCAAGGATGATCTTCGCATTGAATGCCTTGGGGCGCTGGATGAGCTGAATGCTTTTCTTGCGGAGGCCCGGGCGGCGCTGCTACGGTCCCAAACCGCCAGGCAAAAGTCCCCTGCCGCCCGGATAATCGAAGCCCTGCAGAAAGAGTTGGCCGAAGCCCTGGGGGCCTTTGTTTCCGGCGGCCTTTTGCCGAATTCCGATGGCAAAAAAACAAAGTCCGCCAGGGATTCCCGGCAGGAAGAAAAAACGGCGTCCTTCCCCGCCGCGGCGCAGTGCGAAGATTGGATTGCGAAGCTGGAAAAAAAACAGCCTGTTCAGGGCTTTATCCAAACCTGGACAAACCCCGGGGCGATTAAATTAAACATAAGCCGGACAGTCTGCCGCCGGGCGGAACGATGCACGGCGGGTCTTGGCATAGCGGATCCCGGGTATTTACCCCTTGTAACCTGGCTTAACCGGCTTTCGGACCTGCTTTTTCTTTTGGCGGCGGCCGAAGAGCGGAACATTCACCTGGACGCTTGAAAACCCCCGGCGTCTTCCCCGGACCGTGGAAGCGTTGGAATTACCTGACAAGCGGGGCCCGGCCTATCCTTAGTGGATTTAGTCGATGATTTAGTCGATAATGAAGCGATCCGAAACCTGTTTAACCCTAAGGGTGATTCGCTGCAGTTTACCCTGCTGCCGAAGCTCTATCAAATGCTTGCCCAAGAGGGTGTCCGAAACGGCAATATGGGTAAGCACCCAGTCCTTAAGATAATTAACGAAACCCAAGGGGTTGGGGTTTGTTCCCTTGGAAAGTTCATCGGCGGTTTTTAAAACCTCTTTTACAAAATCGGCATGTTCTTTTTTATGGGCGTTATAGCCGGGATACGCGACCCGTTCCATAACTTTTTCTTCGGTAGAGAAATGGTAGCCCACATAATCCACCGCGCCCCGGAAGACTTCCATAAAAACATTTTTTGAGCGATCCCGGCCCTGCATGCAGCTTCGATACAGCTTATTGGTTAAATTGATAAGTTCCTTGTGCTGAGCATCGATGAGCGGAATATTAACCGAATATGATTTATGCCACGTGACAATTTCATCTCCGATCATGCAGCAAATATACCACATCCGAAGGCCCCGGTCAAGAAGAAAGGCCCGGAAAGACCGAATTTTTAACGGAAAAAAATCGGGATCCCCGGAAAAATCCGGCTCCGGGAAACCAAATACTTGACAGGCCCCCGTATTAGGGAAGATACTGTTCTATAACAGAGATTTCGGAATGTGGTGAAAACCCACAGCGGTCCCGCCACCGTAACCGGGGATGAAAGCGGCAGCCATTGCGCAAGCGAGAAGGTTCCGCACGGATCTGTCCGGGCTTAATAAAATCAGGGCGTCTCTAAAAACCCAGCCGGGGTTTCCGGGGCTTCCCGTCAAAGATTTTATATGTCCGGGGATCCGTTCAAGTAAAACGATCCGGAAGCCGGGAGACGGTCTTTGTACGCTGCCTGAACCCTCGGCGAAGGGGATGGTAAGGCCGGTTTCCCGCGTGCAGGGCTGTAACGCGCCTTTAATCCGGCTCCCTCCTTTTCAAATTCCGTTGGAACCTTCCGGGGTCGGGCTGTCCCGAGGAGGAGTCTATGCGTTTTTTTTCCGTTCTTTTTCTTGTGTGGATCCTGTGCCTGGGGTCCGTGCCCCTGTTCGCCGCCGATGACGAAGAACTTTCTTTCGTGGTTACCGCCGGCAGAACCCCCGAAGAAGCGGATGCCGTGCCCGCCCTGGTAACGGTGATCACCGCCGAAGACATTGCCGCTTCCGGCGCGTCCGGCCTGGTCCAGGTTTTGGAGCGGGTCCCGGGCCTGCGGTTTACCGGCGCCACCTCCGGCCCCGGAAGCGAATCCGTATCCATGCGGGGTTTTGGCGAAAATTCCTATGGCCGGGTCCTGGTACTGGTGGACGGGAACCGGCTTAACAATCCCGACATGAAGGGCATTAACTGGAACGCCGTTCCCCTGGCCGACATAGAGCGGATCGAAGTTCTGGACGGCGCGGCCGGCGTCCGGTACGGAAATAACGCCGTCGGCGGGGTAATTAACATTATCACCAAAAAATCAGGAACCACCGGGACCAGCGTCGAAGTTTCGGCGGGGGCCTTTGCGGCGGGCAGGGTGCGCCCTGAAAACCGGGAAGCCTTTTCCCACTTTAGAAGCACCGGTTGGGGAAATTTTTCCATCGCCGTGGAACATGCCGGGACCGAAGGCTACCGGGACCGCCAGGCCGCCCGGACCTTGAACGCCGTGGTCCAGGGAACCGTAAACCTTACCGATACCTTAAGCCTTTCCCTGAGGGCGTCCCTTTCGGACCTGGACTACCAGCTTCCCGGGGGCCTTACCAAGGCGCAGTACGAGGACGATCCCACCGATGCTTTGCAGGCCAATTATTCCACTTCTCCAATAACTTATATTCCAAACATGGACGACGAAATTTCTGAACACCACTATGGGGGAAGCCTGGGAATTCAGTGGGCGCCCAACGATATTCTGGAACTGCAGCTTCCCCTTTCGTATACGGGGAAGTTTATTGAAAGTAATATGGCTTCTGCTTACCCCTCTCCGTATACGGATCGTGCAGTCCATACCGGGGAGGCCCGGCCCCAGGTGTCGGCAACTTTCGACATCGCCGGCATGTCCCTGCGTCTTTTGGGGGGGGTGGATCTTTACTACGCGTATCTTTCCAACGACAGCTACTCGGATAAACCCAGAACCACCAAGACTCTTGATACCACCACCGCCGAATTTTCTCTGGGGCCCTACCTTACCGCCCGCTTCGATCCTTTGGAAAACCTAACCCTTACCGCCGGGGCCCGCTTTGACACAGCCTTTATATCCGCCAAAAAGTCGGCGACCGCGTCCGCGTCCGCGGCGGATGAAAACAAAACCTGGACGGCCTTTGTGTATGACGCGGGGATTTCCTTTAGGCCCATTGAAGGACTTAAAGTGTACGCCGGCGGGGGAACCCTGTTCCGCTATCCCTTTACCGACGAACTGGCTTCGTACTACGGAACAACCTTTGATTATTTCAATACCGGTTTGGCGCCCGAAAAAGGATTCAACATTGAAGGGGGCGCGGGATGGACATTTAAGGATATTGCGGCCTTGAACGGGAATGTGTACTACACCCAGCTTGAAGATGAGATCGGCTATGACGGGTCCCACAATGTAAATCTGGACAAGAGCCGGCGTATCGGGACCAACCTTAGCCTTACCCTTAGCCCCATACCATATATGGAACTAAGCGGGGCCTATTCGTTTGTGGACGCGATCTTTATCGACGGGGCCAACGAAGACAGCCACATTCCCCTGGTTCCCGCCCATACGATTTACGGAACCCTTACCGGTAAACTTCCCTTGGGCCTGGAATTTGGCCCGACGCTTGAATACCGGAGCAAAAGCTACCAGGGAGGGGATTTTTCAAATACCCAGGAAGAAGTAGAGGGCTATGCGCTCTACGGCGCCTTTCTCCGGTATACTCTTAATAAGGAAGACAGAACCTTTTCCGTCCAGATTACCGTAAAGAATCTTCTGGATACCCGGCATGCCTCCAATGTGTATTATAACAGTTTTTCCGGAAGCGCCTACTATCCCGAAGACGGCCGCAGCATAAGCGTTTCGGCGCGGTACCGGTTCTAGGGGCCTGTAAAAGCATGGGGCGCCCTCTTCCGGCGATTCTTGCCAGCCTTTTGATCCATGGCGCCGCCCTGTGCTTTTTGGAGTTTCCTTCTGCCGGGGGCTCTTCCCCGGAGAAACCTAAACCGGGGTTGGTTACCGTTTTTCTTGCCGGCGCTTCTCCCGGGTTTGCCGGAATTTCCGCAAAAATCTGGGAAGAAGGGGAGGGGCCGCCCGGAGGGTCCCCGGCGGAAACCCGGAACCTCCGGGTGGAAGCCCCGGCAAAGGGACAAGTCCGCGTCGCCGGCGGCGGCACCGGCGGCGGCGCCGGCGGCCGGGGCGGCGCGAGCCGCGGCGCTGACAGCGGCGCGGACAGCGGCGGCGCCGGCGGCCGGGGCGGCGCGAGCCGCGGCGCTGACAGCGGCGGCGCC
>JAITKV010000013.1 GCA_031278215.1 Spirochaetaceae bacterium | reverse complement strand
CCCTTTAAGACCCTGGCCAACGCGGTAAAGCAGGCCGCGATAGACGGGATCCCGAAGGTCCTTATCATGGGGGACCTTACCGCCGCGAACGGGGGCTCCACCACCGGCGGCAGCGCTTTTGACATTGATCTAAGCTCGGTGGCCAATAATAATAAAGTAACCATCGCCAGTAATGTCGATGGCGGCACGAGGACCCTCAGGGGTACTTCCCCCCAGCGGGTCCTTAGCATTACTGGCGGCGCGAACCTGGTCTTCGAGAACATCGACATCACCGGGGGTGATACCAGCGGGAACGGCGGCGGGATCTACGTTGCCGGGAACAGCAAGGTCAATTTCTCCGGGAATATCACCGGGAACACGGCCCGCTCCGGGGGCGGGGTGTATCTGGAAGCGGGCACGGGCCCGTCTGATTTCAGCAGCTTTACCCTTACCAGCGGCAGCGCCATAGCAAACAATACCGCCTTCGGAACCGGCGTCCCCGCCAGCGCGTTCAATGTGTCCGCCATGGAGGGCGGCGGCGGGGTCTATATTAAGGGTAACGCCACCTTTACGCTTGCGTCCGGAACCATTTCCGGCAATACAACCAAGGGCTCCGGGGGCGGGGTTCTGGTAAACGGTAATGTCGACGGCGGTACTGAATACGGCTTACTGATGCCCACCGGGGGCGAGATCACCGGCAACCGTTCCACCGGCGACGACTATCCCCACGGTGGCGGCGGGGTCTATGTGGCCCAGGGCGGCTTTACCATGGCCGGGGGCAAAATTACCGGCAATACCGCAACCCGGCAGGGCGGCGGGGTCTTTGTCCACTGGGCGAATTCTTCGACCCTAACCGCCCGGTTTACCGCCTCGGGCGACTCCGTCATAACCGGCAACAAGGGGGTCGGCAGTTCCAAGGCGATATGCAACCGGGGGATTACGGAATTGAAGGGCAACACCGAGGCGGACTTTGTGTATATCTGGGATTACGATACCGCAGCCCTGCCGCAGAGCTTTTCCCTGGCGGACCATGTCCAGGTTACGACGGGTATAGCCTTTGCTCGTGCTAATACTGCATCGCCCAATAAAAATTTCATACAGCTTATGACCGGCTATGATCAAACGGGAATCGGAGAAAACAAACAAATTGTAATCGACCTGGAAAGCCATTTGGAGGGCGGTAACTATGCGGGGACTCTTGTCGACTGGATTGGACAAACCGTAATCACGGGGGCCCATAACATCTTGGAGGATATGAACAACAACAACCGTTTTATTCTTGGAACCTTTAAAGGAGCGACAACGGTTTCCGGACTATCTAACAACTATAAAATTGATGTTGATGATACAAAGGGGAAATTTGTAACTAAATGAGGTACCCCTATTGGCCTAAAGGAGGCGGCCCTATGAAAAAACATCCCCGGCATAATGCGGCGCTGCCGGCGGCGGCGCTGCCAACGGCGGCGTTGTTCCTGCTCCTCTGCCTGTTCCCTCCCCCTGCCGCGGCCCAGACCCGGACGGAAGAGTGGGTTGACACGGGGCGGTTCGGCGCGGAAGAGCCGGACGATCCTTCCGCATCGCCGGATGCCTCAAAGGGTCTTGGCGCCGACTGGCTTTACCTGGGCCTTAGGGCGGGGCCTTCGCTGCGGTTTTATACTCCCTCGGACGACACCCCCTACACCGGAAACGACACCCGTTCTGTTTCGCTGGACGTCGCGCTCTGGGCCAAGCTGCAGCTTTTTTCATTCCTAAGCATCCAGGCAGAGACGGTTTTTACCTGGGACAACGCGTCCCTGTGGGCCTATACGGGCACGGTTAGCGACTACGAACGCTATACCAAAGACTACAGGGCCCTTTCTTTTCAGTTTCCCCTGGTGATAAAACTTGACTTTTACCCCGGCGCTTTTAAACTTTCTCCGTTTGCCGGCGCCTATTATCTTTTTCCCCTGGGGAATATCGAAGCTTCGCTTTCCCTGAATAACGACAAGGAGTCTTTTAATTATACGCTTTCCCCATCCATAGGCGTTCTGGGCGGTTTAAGCGGAGCGATGAAATTCGGACCCGGCATGATCATTATCGACCTTCGCTACGCCGCCGATCTGGGCGAATTTAAAGTGGAAGACGCAAATATATTCAAGCGCAGCATGATCTCGCTTACCCTGGGCTATGAATTTGGATTTTTTACGAAACAAAAAAGGGGAAGACCATGACCGAAAAGCGCAGATTCCCCCCTTCGGGGGCCCGGGTTTTGGCCGCCCTGTACGCCTTGGCCGTATCCGTCCCGGTTTTTGCTCAAGTCCCGGGAACCGGCGGGGGCATAGATTCCCAAGGAAAGGCAATTACCGCGGTGCTTCCCCTGGCGGGGGAAGAAGCGGAAATGAACCGGCGTTTTCATGGAAAGATCATGGAGTCGGTAACGGCCCTTGGAAAGTACAGTCCCAGGGAAGCGTATATTCCTTTTGGCACAAGGCTCCCGACGGACATGCCCCCCCTTCCCAGCCTGACCGGGGGCGCCCGGTACGCCCTAACCGGGGGCGTGTATCCGGGCGAGGCCGCCGGGGAATACTACCTGCAGTTGTGGCTTTGGGACATGGCCGGTTCCACCATGATCTATACCGACGACCTTGTATACGACGATATTAACGAAGCCATGGAAAGCGTACCGGGCCTGGTGGAATGGCTTTTTTCCCATATCCACGAACTAAGCATCGAGACCCCGGAGTCCGGCGCTTGGCCGGATCCCCTCTTTATACTCGGCGCCAGGGCCGGCCTTTCCCAGCGCTGGTACGTTAAACCCAACGAACAAACTCCGGGCGCTTTTGCGCCGAACCTTGAAGGGGGCGTTTCCGGCGCGCTTCGGCTTAATTCCCTGTTCTCCGTCCAGCTTGAAGCCCTTCTTACAGGAGACACCCTGGTCTACCGGGGTCTTGAAGACAGCCCGTCGGGTCCTGTTCTAAAAAATAAAAAATACACAAACCTTTCCCTGGAAATTCCCCTTCTTTTTAAGATGAATTTCAGGGCCGGCGGCATTAGGCTTTCTCCCCTTGCCGGGGTCTATGTAAACATTTTGCTGGGGCAGACTAAGTACCGGAACGAAGACGGACAGACGGACACGTTTTCCTGGTCTGTTTCCAATCCCCTGGGATTTACCGCGGGGCTTGAAGGGGCGGCGCCCTGTGGATCGGGGATGTTGATTGTGGGCCTGCGGTACGGGATGGATTTTGGCATAATCTCGATTAACAGCGGAGAAAGAGAGTACCGCCGGAATATGATTTCCCTGTACCTGGGTTACGAATTTGGATTTTTTGAAGGAAAAAAGCTTTTTTAAAAAACTCTTTTAAAAAAGCTAAATTTAAAAAAGCCAAAAAATAGGAGGTTTTTATGAAACGGTTAAGCGCGGCGCTGGTATTCGGTCTTTTGATTGTATCTTTCGGCTTTGCCCAGATCCAGAGGGGAAACGCTTCGTATAATCCGTCGAAGACCGGGTTTACCATAAGCCATCCCAGCCTGTCCTTTAATACTCACGTCAAGGTTACTAATCTAGAGAACAACCGTTTTGTGGAAGCCGTTGTAAACGGACGGATCCCCATAAGCGCCGAACGGATCGCCGATATTTCCCGGGAAGCCGGGGACTCCCTGGGAATAAACAAGAACGGCATGACCCTTGTGCAGCTTGAAACGCTGCCGCCCCGCAGCGCG
The DNA here is from genome assembly GCA_031278215.1 of Spirochaetaceae bacterium. Lineage (GTDB taxonomy): Bacteria > Spirochaetota > Spirochaetia > Treponematales > Breznakiellaceae > JAISLT01. The sequence continues at coordinate 20,736 of JAITKV010000013.1, read as the reverse complement.
GGATCCGCCGCCCCGGGGGCGGCCCAAGACACGCAGGCTTCCGATTCGCAGCAGGCCGCCTCGGCGCTTGCGGTTCCCCAGACCCAGATACTGCCGATGCAAACCGTTACCGAATATGTTCCTTTCGCCGCCCAGCCCTGTTGTAACGCGCGCCTTTTGTGGGTAATCTTTTTACTTCTGCTCCTTATCATCGCAATTCTTGTGGCGATCCTAATTTTGCTGTACCGCCGTATTCCCCTGTGGCCCTGGTATTATCCACTTTGGATACGCCGCCGTCTTCGTTACCTCAAGAGAACCGGAAGGCGTCTGCGGTAGAGGCTTTACCGCCGGGCAAGGATTAGGGGCCGGATCAGGACCCTTTGGCGAAAGAATTACGGCTTATAAGCCGCCCCGGCGCCGGACCCTTTCCCAGGCGGTGGAGCGTCCCGGCCATGGCGGCGGCCCAACGGCGCTCGTCTTTAGAGGAAAAACCAAGGCCAAAAAGGGATTCCAGGCATTCCAGGTAGGTTTCCCCGTCCACCGCGGACTTTAAGCGAAGCCGGACCAGTTCTTTAAGCAGTTTTTCTACATCCTCCATAAAGTGCTTAAAATAGGGCCGCCGCCGCTCTTCTCTGGTAATTCCCAGAAGAAGCATAAAGGCTTCGTAGGGCCGCCGGCGTTTGTCCAGTTCCTCCGCCAAAAGAAAGGCGCAGTCCATCCAGTCTTCCCGGTCCAGGTATTTTTCCAGAGAAAAGTCCAGGCCGCCGTTTTTATCCCAGACCTCCAGGGCTTCTTCGTCCTCCAGATGCAGGAGCAGAAAGAATACAAGCCGGGCCTGACTTGGGGGATCTTCGACCCGGTCTTTTAAAAAATTCCGGTAATCAAAACCCTTGGATCCGATAAACCGTTCATAGGCCCGGTCGTATTCAAAGCGCCGGTCGGGACTGGAAAGGATCTGGTAGGCCGTAAGGATCCGGCGCATCCGGGCTTCGGCGTTTTTGCCCGCAATATCCGGATGAAGCACCTTGGCCCGTTCCCGAAAGGCCCGTTTAATGTCCCCGTAGGAGGCGTTTTTATTGACGCCAAGAAGGGTATAGTAATTTTCCATACTATGGTATCAGCGTTTAGGCCTGTTTATAGAGCTGATCTATGGCGGGCTCTTTTACCAGCAGCACCGAACATTTCGCGCTGATCATGATTTCCCGGTGGGCGTGGGTAATAATGTCCCGGGCGCTCCGGTCTTTTTCCCAGCCCCCCAGGACTATTAAATCCGCCTTCCGTTCATCGGCGGCGCCGAGGATCTCGGTATATACCGCCCCCCGGCGTACCTCCCGCTCCATCCGCACTCCCTTGGCCCGGGCCAGTTCTTCCACAAAGGAAAGATACCTTTCTCCGTTGGCTTCCAGGCTTTTTTCGTATTCCAGGCTTTCTTCCTGAATAAAAATCTTACTAAGGGTAAGCTGCCTTATGGTGGCGGTGTCTATTACATAGATCCCCGACAAGCGGCAGCGGTACAATTTGGACAATATAACCGCATACTTAGACGCCAGAATCGAAGCGTCGGAACCCGAGACGGCTACCACAATGTTGGAAAAAAGACCCTTTATCATTCCCTGCCAGCCTTCTTTTTTAGCAGCTTGCTTGTAAAGAACGAGTCCCTGTCCCGCTCTTCAAGGGCCGCTTCAATGTAGTGTTTAGTATCCTTGGCGGTGGGAATAACCATCTTTTCCAGGGCGTTGACCCGCCATTGGGTTTTCCGGACTTCCCGGGCAAGCCGCCAGACCACGGTCCGTACCGCCGCCAGTTCCGTAAGAACCTTAAGCAGTTTAAAGAATTCTAACACAGTTTCATCGCATTCGGCAAATGAATTCGCCGGGGAATATTTTAATTGTGCATTGGGAAGCCGTACTTCCAGGCTGGGAAGGTTCATCCCCGCAATCACAATTCGTTTTTTTCCCAATTCAAAGGGGTACCGGATCCCTTGAGAAAGCCTGTCCGCCCGCTCCCGGCCCACCACGATAAGCATGCGCTTAAGGGCGGGATACGCGGTTTCGGCGCAGGCGTCCAGATCCTTTTCCAGAAGCTTTACCTGCTCCACATGCTGCATAAGCTCCATGATCAGGATTTCCCGTTTCTGTTCCAGCAGATCATGGCCTTCCATGGCCAGGGAAAGCCGTTCCTTAACCCGGAAAAGATTACTCTTTGTGGGAGCTATTTGTTCGCGAGGCATGGTTAAAATGTATACTATTAAGGGATTTTTCACAATACTGCGAAAAACCGGGCCAAAAATCCGCCTTTGCAAGCGCCGGCACAGGGGGCGGCGGCGCCTTTACTGCCGCGGGGATTTCATATATTTTTCGATATATTCCTGCTTAACCCGCAAAAGCTCGTCCCGGGGTATTTCGGAAAGAACCTCCCAGCCTATATCCAGGGTCTGCACTATGTCCCGGTTTTCGTATTCATCCTGGGTAAGAAACAGGGTTTCAAACTTTTCGCCGAATTTAAGATACCGTTTATCGCCTTCGGAAAGTTCTTCTTCCCCGATAATACTTGCCAGGTTGCGGGCCTGCTTAACCTTTGAATACGCGGCAAAAAGCTGGCTGGACACATCCTTATGGTCTTCTCTGGTCATGCCGGGCCCTATGCCGTCTTTCATAAGCCGGGAAAGGCTGGGCAGTTCCGCTATGGGCGGATACACCCCCCGGTGGGACAGTTCCCGGTCAAGGACGATCTGGCCTTCGGTAATATAACCGGATAGATCCGGTATGGGGTGGCTTATATCATCGTTAGGCATGGTTAGTATGGCAATTTGGGTAATGGAGCCCGTGGAGTCTTGGATTCTGCCGGCCCGTTCGTAAAGGCCCGCAAGATCGGAGTACAGGTACCCCGGATATCCCTTGCGGCTTGGCACTTCGCCCCGGATAGAAGAAACCTCCCTAAGGGCTTCGCAGTAGTTGGTCATGTCGGTCATCACCACCAGCACGTGCATGTTCCTGTCATAGGCCAGGTATTCCGCGGCGGTAAGGGCGCAGCGGGGGGCCACCAGCCGTTCCAGGGAAGGGGCGTCGGCCAGGGAAAGAAACACCACCACATTTGCCAGAACGCCGGAATTTTCAAAGTCGTCCAGGAAAAACCGGGCCACGTCGTACTTTACCCCCATGGCGCAAAAAACCACCACAAAGGATTCATCGGCATTGAGGATCTTTGCCTGCCTGACTATCTGGGCCGCAAGCCGGTTGTGGGGAAGGCCGTTGCCGGAAAAAATAGGAAGCTTTTGCCCCCGAATAAGGGTGTTCATTCCGTCGATGGCGGATATGCCGGTCTGGATAAAATCCCGGGGGCCGGTGCGGGCATAGGGGTTAATGGGAAGGCCGTTTACATCCAGGCATAGGGAAGAAATAATATTTCCGTAGCCGTCGACGGGTTCTCCCAGGCCGTTAAAGATCCTTCCCAGAAGCCCCGGCCCAACCCGAAGCTCCATGGGCTTTTCCAGGAATTCCACTCTGGTATCGGCCACAGAAAGGCCCGTGGTGCTGCCGAAAATCTGTATGGCGGCCCATTGGCTGCTCATGTCTACCACCCGGCCCAAACGCCGGCCTTCTTCCCGGTCATACACGGCCACTATTTCGTTAAAGCCCACATCCCGGCTTCGCCGGGTAATTACCACAGGGCCCTCTATGCGGGTAAGTCCCCGGAATTCAACGCCTTTCATGTTTCTTCCTTTTGCCGTCTTTGTACATTGTTCCGCGCCTCCCCGCGCGTCCCGCCGGTCCCGTACAATGCCGGTTTTTTACAGTACTTCTTTATTCCGGTATGTCCGCTCAAGCACTTCCAGAAGGCCCGTCATGTCCTGCTCAAAATCGGCCAGGGCCTGTTCATCCTCATTTTTTATTTCTCCCTTAAGCCGGGAAAGCCGTTCCCGCAGGGGCCGGCCGTCTTTTTCCACCCCCAGGGCGCTTATCTTGTACAGGGGCGCCCCCAGCCGTATACAGGCGCCGGCCCGGCGGTAAAATTCCATCACCAGTTCCAAAAGCCGTATTTGTTTTAGGGGGGCGCAGTACATGTCCACTTCGTCAAATGAATTCTGCTGTAAAAAGCCGTTTTTTAGAATCTCCGCCGCCAGAAGAACCAGCCGTTCCCCGTCGGGAAGGGCGTCGGGCCCGATAAGGTGGACAATTTCTTCCAGCCGCTGTTCCCGCTTTAAAAGATCCAGCGCTTCCTGCCGAACCGCCGCCCAATTAGGGTCTATGGCTTCCCACCAGGGTTTTACTTCCCCCGCATATTCGGAATAACTGTCAATCCAGCTAATCGCCGGATAGTGCCGGATATTGGCCAGGTCCCGGTCCAGGGCCCAGAAACAGCGGATAAAACGCTTGGTATGCTGGGTTACGGGTTCGGAAAAATCGCCCCCCGGAGGGGACACGGCCCCGATAATAGAAATAGAGCCTTCTTTATTTCCCAGGGTCTTGACCCGGCCGGCCCGTTCGTAAAATTCCGCCAGCCGGGTGGGAAGATACGCGGGAAAGCCTTCTTCCGCGGGCATTTCTTCCATGCGGCCCGAAAGTTCCCGCAGGGCCTCTGCCCAGCGGCTGGTGGAATCCGCCATGATCGCCACATGGTACCCCATGTCCCGGTAAAATTCCGCCAGGGTTACGCCGGTGTAGATAGAAACTTCCCGGGCCGCCACGGGCATGTTGGAGGTATTGGCAATAAGGATGGTCCGTTCCATCAGGGAGCGGCCGGTCCGGGGATCCTCCAGGCCGGGAAATTCCGTAAGCACCTCGGTCATCTCGTTTCCCCGCTCTCCGCAGCCTATGTAGACGATCACATCGGCGTCGCACCACTTGGCAATGGCGTGCTGGGTCATGGTTTTACCGGTGCCAAAGCCGCCGGGAATGGCCGCGGTTCCCCCCTTGGACATGGGGAAAAAAAGATCGATTACCCGCTGGCCGGTTACCAGGGGCTGGTCCGGAGAAAGCCGCCCCCCGGCGGGCCGGGGTATCCGGACCGGCCACCACTGGGCCAAGGATATGTCCCGGTTCATGTTGGTTTTGGCGACAATGTCCGCACAGGTATAGTCCCCCCCGGGGGCAAGCCAGGTAATGGTTTCGGACGCCGCCGCCAGGCCGGATTTTCCGGGGACCGGGGGAGCCGTGATCGTACAGTTAATGCTTTCCGTTTCTTTTACGGTTCCCAGGACCAGCCCCGGCGCCGCCTTTACAAGTTCTGAACGGACCGCAAGCCGTTCCGCCAGGGCGGGGTTGGGCGTAAAGGTCCACTTTTTTTCCATATCAAGACATTCGGCCCGGACCCCGGGGCTCATAAAGGGCCCGGTGGCGTCGTACAGTATCTTTAAAGGCCGCTGTATGCCGTCGTAGATGGTGCCGATCAGCCCCGGCCCTAAAAGCACCGAAAGGGGCCGCCCGGTAGAAACCGCGGCGGCGCCGATTTTAAGGCCCGTGTTATCTTCGTAAACCTGGATTACCGCCTCGTCTTGTTCAAGCCGGACTATCTCGCCCAGGATACGCCGGTCCCCCACTTCTACCACGTCAAAAAGCCCCGCCTGATCCAGGCCCCGGGCCCTGATAATGGGGCCGCTGATCCGCGTAACGGTTCCCTTAATCATGGGCGGCCTCTCCTAAAAGGGCGGCGGCCAGTTCCATCCGCTTTTCTAAAAGCAGGGCTTCCGCAGCCAGATCCACCGAAGCGGTGATCCGCAGAGAGCTAAAGTCGATTACCAGGGCGGGAAAAGAGCCGGCCACGGTATAAAGGGGATCTTCCATGGGCTGCAGGGAAAATTGGGCCAGGTTCTTTTGGATTAAGCCGGCAAGCTCTTTCGAGGAAAGGCCCCGGTAACGGAGCGTTCCTTTTTCCGAAGGAAAATCTTCCGGCGGCGTCTTCCGGATCCGGGAAGAAAGTTCCGCCTCTAAAATACCAAGCAGCCTGGGGCGGTCCAGGGAATCTATAAAATCCATTACCGCCTTGTTTAAAAACGATTCGATTTTCTTTGATCGGATCCGCCGTTTGTCCACCGGGAGCCGGGCCAGCACTTCTTCCCGGCCATGCTTTTTTTTACGGTCATAACCGGCCCGAACCTTTTCCAGGGTACCCTGGAGCTTCTGCTCCCAGTTTAGCTTGGAAGCGGCCACCGAATCGTCGGCGTCCTTGAGGATTTTAAAGGCTTTCTTTCTGGCGTCTTCCAGGATCTCTTTTTCCAACGCCTCTGTTGATTGTAACTCTTCCATTTAATTAAACACGAATCCCTATGGCTTCCCGGATCGAATCCACCAGGGTTTTTCTGCCCTTAAGACGGCCCATGGTACCGGGAATCTCCACCACCAGGGGGTATTTACCGCCAATCTGCCAATCCGTAAGGGTTTCGCCCAGCCAGCCGGCGGTTTCTTCGGTAATTATCAATACTAAACAGGAACCCTGTTCTTCGGGAAGAACCGCCCCGGCGGTTTCGTCCCAGCTTTTGGTCAGCCGGTTAAAGATATCCAGGGCTTCTTCTTTTCCCGAAACCGAACGTCCCCGGATCCCCACAAACCGAAAAGCCGTAACCAGTTCCGCGTCCCCGATAAAGAAATAATCCATTTACTCACAGGAACAGGACGAGCATGGCCACCAAAAAACCCCATAGGCATATCCCTTCCGCCAAGCCGACATACAGCAGGGCCTTGCCGGAAATCTCGGGATTCTCGCTTAGGGCGCCCATGGCCGCGGAGCCTATCTGGGCCACGGCGATGCCGCCGGCGATACAGGAAAAGCCCACCGCCAGGGCCGCGGCAAAGTACTTCCATACCGAAGTGGTCTGGGCGGGGGCTTCCCCGGCAGAGGATTCCTGGGCACAGAGGATCGTCCCAAAAATTAACAACAACGCTGCAAACAAGAAAATCTTACGCATACCTATACTCCTTTCTTTGTAAACCGAAAAGGCGCAAAAGCTACGCCGGTTTCGGTAAAGAACTTGCTAAAAAATTCATAGTACTGAAGCCGAATAACCTGAATTGTTACGATCATCCCTTCCAGAAGGATGATTATGGCATTGCCCGGGATTATGATAAGCAGGGAAAAGGCGGACCCCAGGGGAAATTCCATTACCCGTTCCGACAGGGTAAACACAATAAACGAAAGCACCGCATGGGACAGGGCAAAGGCCCCTACCCGCAAAAAACTTACCGTATTGGAGATATAGGTTGACACGGTTTCCAGGATCTCCACAAACCCTTCTATGACGAATACAAGAAATCCGTGTTCCAGTATGGGCCGTTCGCCGGAAACCAGGCGCCAAATCGCGGGGCCAAAAAAAATTACCGCCCCGGGAATAAAAATACCCAGGGAATCGTACCAGAAAATAGTACTGCCCCGGATTAGCCGGACCGCGATAAAGATCGCGTACCAGAATAACACAAGCCCCGCCACGCCGGTCTTGGACAAGAGGGCCTTTTCGTATTTTTTAAGGGACCACTGGTTTACGATGTTTACAATAAGGCCCACGGAGTTCAAAAACACCCCCACCGCCACGGTAAAGCCGAAAAAATAAAACAGTTTAATTACATTTCCCTTTTCGGGCATTAGGTGGAGTATCCGCTCGGGAGCTTCCCCGGCGACGCCCGCAAGGTTCATAAAAAATCCCAGTACCGCCCGGGTGGGTTTAACCAAAATTTCTTCGTTGGTAAAAAACACGCCGTTTAAAAGGCCCATGATTGTGGACGATATTCCCACCGCCTTAAGGGGGGTGGCAAAGTGTCTGTAGGCGCCAAAAATCGTATTGGCCTTGCCTACGGCAAAACCCGCAAGAAAAAGCACCAGGCCCTGGCCGGCGTCCCCGAACATGATGCCGAAGAGCAGGGTAAAGAAAAACGCCACAAAGAGGGTGGGATCCAGGGTGCCGTACAGGGGGGCCCCGTAGGAGAACACCAGCGGTTCAAAACCCCGCACAAAGGCCCCGTGTTTAAGAGAAACGGGCACCTTCTTTTTTCCATCCAGCACATCCTGGAATTCTTCGGGGTCATAGGATCGTATGGCCGCCCGTCCTTCCGTGCGGCGGTCTATTTCTTCCACCAGCGCCGCCACATTATCCGCGGGAACCCATCCGCCGATAACAAACACGTCCTGGGTTCCCCGGAGCCGCCCCTTTAATTCCTCCACCGTCCGGGCCATAAGGTAGGACTCGGTAAGTTTTTTAAGGGAAGGGCCGTATTCTTCTTTAAAGACTTTTTTCTTTTCGGCTATGCCGTCCAGATCCCGTTCTACCTCGGTTATTTTTTCCGCCAGCCGGTCCAGTATATCCGTGGGAATTCCCGTATAATCCTTAGGGATCGCAATGGGGGTAAAGGACAATTTTTTAAGCGCCGAATCCAGGGCAAAGCGGCCCTTTCTGGAAGCCGCGGCCAGAATCCGGTCCGAATCGTCCAGGGGAATAATCACCGCCCGGTCTGCCAAGTCTTCCCGCAGTTCTTCCCGGCGCCGGGGATCCAGCCGGCCCACCCTAAGGGTTAAATACGAAAGCTGCTCTAATTCCGAAAAGGGGGCGTTGATCTTTGAAAAAGACCGGGCTTCGCCCAGGGTTTCCTGGAGTTTTTTCTTTTCTTCCTCCTGATCCTTTTCTTGGGCGCTTAATTCCAAAATAGTTGATATTAGGGTATCGCTTAGGCGGTCTTCCGCATCCCCCGGAAGCATGGTATCGCCGCCGCATTCCCCGGACAAAGGAACCCCCAGGTACAGGGCTGCGGCGTGAAGGCGGGTTAGAATTTCCTGGATATAGGAAATCCGGCCGGTGTTAAGTTCCCCCGCTTCCTCCATGAGGGTGTCTTCGGAAAAATGCATAAGCCCCCGGCGGCCCAGGTATTCGATCACCGAATTTACATCCCGGTTGTGCACGGTCATTTCCAGGTGTTTCATTTTTTGGGGACGAATCATGCTTCTGTCTCCAATATGTCTAACACATCTCTACCGGCCATGCCCATATCCAGGCCCTCCGCATTGCTTGTCAAAAGGTCTTCTTCAAACTGCTTTAGTTTAATAAAACAAAAAACGGCGTCGATAGAAACGGGTTTCCTCCTAAAATTATGAAAAGCAAGTTTATAAAGGTATTTGGCGGCGGCATTTTGAAAATACCGGGGATCCGCGTTCCACACTTCACCGCCGGAAAACACCCGCCGGGAACGGGATCCTTCGGGATTAAGGAACCGGGCCCGGCTCCACTGTTCCCACTCGCTGCGGCTGTCCAGGGGAAGTTCCAGGGCTTCCAGCGCGTCCTTGCTCAGCCGTGGTTCATCATCCAGCATAATAAGATGCCGCTTTAGCTCTTCACTAAGCATACCATAGTAGGTCCGGAGCCGCAAGACCCAGGCGCAATTACGAAGGGATATCTCTTCGGCGCTGATATGTTCCGCCGTCCGGCGGTCGGATTTTCTTAGCCGCCGGATGCTCTTCCACAGTTTTTTGTAGTAATGGCGATCCAGAATTGTTTCCAGGGACAGGCCGTCGTAATCCTTCTTAAGCCGGCCGTTCTCGTCCAGCAAAAATTCAAATTCCGTTTCTTTAAGCATGGTCTTTACATGGGGCCACGCGGCAAACCGGACCGTCCCAAAGCGGCCCAGTTCTACAAAGGGCGGTTTAGTTCTAAAATTAGCTTCCTCCGAAGCGATCATGGCCAGGGCGTTTTTTAGATCGTTGTATTCATATACCCGGATCAGCAGGGAAAACAGCTCCGGAGGATTTTTATACGCATTAACCACAGAAAAAATCGATTCCACGGAACGTTTAAGAAGCCGCTTTTCAAGGTCCGGCAGCAGTTCCCGTTCAGGAAGCTCCCTGGCCGAAGGGCCAAAGATAAGACGGTCTAGTTCGGAAAGCCGGCCCACGGAACGAAGGGCCGCGGTACGGCGGCCCACAAAGGATTTCCCGATAATTCCACATGCCTTGGCGTAGCTGTAGGCTCGCTCCCCAAACCAGATCACTATCCTTCTCCAAAAAACAGGGAGGAAGCCAGGGCGCTAAAGGCCGCCGTATCAAGCGGCATGGCGTCTAAACTGCGGCCGTAGTCCGCCAGGGATTGTTCATATTCCGTCCACAGGGCGGTCAATTCTTTTTTGCAGTCTTCTTCAAGTTCCTGTACCAGGGCATGATACGCTTGATCGTGTATAGAACGGTTCTGCTCTTCCGTCGACTTAATCCGTTTGGCCGCTTCCGCCTGGGCGTCGTTTACCAGCGCGGAAGCCTGCCCCTCAATTTCAAGCAGATGTTGCAGAATGTCTGAATCGTCCATAAGCCGTCCATTGGACTTGTTCAATAACCCCGCTGTGTATTGAACAGTCCCTGCAAAATGCCCCGCATTAATGCTCCGCATTAATACTCCGCATTCTGCTGTTTTTTAGCGAAAGTTGTTTAAAACTTCAGTTTCTAAACAACTCTACTGTATTAATCTACGGTGGTAAGAATTGCTTCGTATTTTTTTATTATATCACAGGCCGCAAAAGGATCGGTTTGGGCCGCCAGATCGGTAAAAAACTGGGGATTTTGAAGCAGTTCCGCCAGCCGCTTAAGGATCCGCAGGTGTTTTTCCGATTCCGTCTGGGGGGCAATAACCATAAAAAGCATGTACACCGGCCCCCCGTCCAGGGCGTCGTAGTCGATGCCCCGTTTGGAAATGCCCAGGGTTCCGCAGACCTTGCTGACCGCATTGGTCTTGCCGTGGGGAATGGCGATTCCCTTTTGAATGCCGGTGGACATTTTCCGCTCCCGTTCCCGAATTGCTTCTAAGATATCTTCCCGGATATTAAGACGGGAGCTCTGGCAAAAGGCGTCGGCAAGCTCTTCAAAGGCTTCGTCTTTGTCTTCGGCCTCAAGGCCAATCTTTATGTATTCCGGGGCAAAAAGTTCGCTTAAAATCATGGATTATTCTTCCGTATTGGCGGGATTAGCGGAACCGGCGGGATCGGCGTCTTCTTTATACCATTCGCTGTCCTGCTCCGCGGCCTGCCGCCGGCCCTCGGCCTCGACCCCCGCCCCGCCGGAACTACGGTGCAGCAGGGCCAGGGCAAAGCTGAGGATAAGAAAACAGGCCCCCAGAATGGAGGTAGCCCTAGTCAGCACATTCCCCGACCGGGAACCAAAGGCCGAGGCGCTGCCCCCGGCAAAAATACCGCCTATGCTGTCCCCCTCTTCATTCTGGACCAGTACCAGCAGAATAAGCAGGATTGCCACCACGACAAAAATAACCAGGAGCAATATGCCAAGTAATCCCATTACCAACCTCAAAATCAGAAAAGGATGGAGGCCGTTCCAGGGTTTTGATGTGGAAACAGCTTCCTTAAGATTTACGCTATACAGTATACAGGAGGAAAAGAACTTATTCAAGGGTTCGCGTCCGCGTCGGGCCTATTCCCTGATATCCTCTACAACTACGTCGGGGATGCTTTTCATCGCCGCTTCCAATTCCCCCCTGGAAAGGCCTTCCACCTTGATGGTCCCCCGGCGGTGGGCTACGTCGTCCCCCTCGGAGGTAACAAGGGAAACGATATTGCCCCCCCTTTCCGCAATGGCCCCGGAAATCTGGGCCAGTTCTCCGGGATGCTCCCCCATGCTTACCGTAACCCGGACCCCCCTGTGGCGGGCCCCGAAGGCGTTTACAAAAACCCGGAACAGGTCCGTGTCGGTGATGATCCCCACCAGAAGGGACCCCCGCATAACCGGAAGGCAGCCTATGTCCTTATCGGCCATAATACGGGCGGCCTCTTCCACCACCTCGTTTTCATCCACGGTTAGTACCTTTTTGACCATAATTTCCCGGACCCGCATCTTGGAAAGGAGGTAGCTTATTTCATACATATCCAGGGTAGTGGCTTCGGAGGGGCTGGCCTTAATCATGTCCTCCTTGGTTACAATACCCACCAGGGCGCTGTTATGGTCCAGCACCGGAAGATGTCCTACCTTTTCCCGCTCCATAAGGGAACGGGTTTCGGTTATCGACGCGTCCGGATGAACATACACGGGATTTTTTGTCATTACACGGGAAATAATCATAGATAATCCTCCTTATAAAACAACTCTATTTGCTCATTTTATTGCGCAAATACCGGCGTATGGTTTATCCCCCCAGATAGGAGGTTTTTACCGCATCGTCCTTCATCAAATCCGCCGCCGGCCCGGACTTTACCACCCTGCCGGTTTCAAGGATATAGGCCCTGGCGGCGATTCCCAGGGCCTTGTACGCGTTCTGTTCCACCAGCAATATGGCGGCCCCGGCCCGGTTAATCCGCCCGATAACGTCAAAGATCTCGTCCACCAGGATGGGGGCCAGACCCATGGAAGGTTCATCCAGCAGGAGGAGCCGGGGTTTTGCCATAAGCCCCCGGCCTATGGCAAGCATCTGCTGCTCCCCGCCGCTGAGGGTTCCGGCCACCTGGCGCCGCCGCTCCTTAAGCCGGGAAAAAAGAGAATATACCATTTCCATATCCTCCCTTATTCCCCGGCGATCCCTGCGGGTATAGGCCCCCATTTCAAGATTATCCTGCACCGAAAGGTTGGCGAATATGCGCCTTCCTTCGGGAACCTGGACCAGTCCGGCGGCGACAATTTTATCCGGCGCAAGGCCGGTGATGTCCACTCCGTTAAATTCCACCCTTCCCGTAGTTTTTTTAATCACGTTGGAAATGCCGTTTAGGGTGGTGGATTTACCGGCGCCGTTAGAACCGATAAGGGTAATAATTTCGCCCTGGTCAACCTCAAAGGAAATGTCTTCCAGGGCCCGGATGGCCCCGTAGTGGACCGTTAAACCCCGTACCAAAAGGATCATACCGCGTCCTCTCCCAGGTAGGCCTTAATAACCGCCGGATCTTTTCGTATTTCTTCCGGAAGGCCCGCGGCTATGGTTTTGCCGTAATCCAGCACTATGATCCGCTCGCAGATCCCCATTACCAGCCGCATATCGTGTTCAATAAGCAGGATCGTAAGCTTCCATTCCCGGCGGATAAAGCCGATAAGCTTCATCAGCTCTTCGGTTTCCTGGGGGTTCATCCCCGCCGCGGGTTCGTCCAGCAGCAGGAGCAGGGGATTGGTCGCCAGGGCCCGGACAATTTCCAGTTTTCGCTGTTCGCCGTAGGGCAGGTTCCGGGCCAATTCGTGTTTTTTATGGTCAATTTTAAAAAGGGACAGAAGTTCCTGGGTCCGGCCAATCATCCGTTCTTCGTCCAGGCGAAAGCGCTTAAGCCGGAACAGAACGTCCAGGGGGTTTTCTGCCCGCCGGGAATGGAGGGCAATGCGGACGTTGTCTTCCACGGTCATGTTGCTAAAGAGCCGGATGTTCTGAAAGGTCCGGGCGATGCCGATGCGGTTCAGGGCCGCCGGCTCCATGATCCCGGCGTTATGAACCCGGTTCCGGCGATCCCAAAAAGTAATCTCCCCCGCACTGGGGGTATACACCCCGGAAAGCATGTTAAAAACCGTGGTTTTTCCCGCCCCGTTGGGGCCGATAAGCCCCACCAACTCTCCACGGTACAGGTCGCAGGAAAAACCGCTTACCGCTTTTAGGCCCCCAAACACAATGGAAAGATCCGTTATTTTTAACAGAAGATTAGCCATGTCCGATCCCCCGGGGTTTTTGCTTTTTTTGTGAAACAAAAAGCACCATCCGGTCCCACAGGCGTACAAAAGAAAGTTCCTTCATCCCCAAAAGGCCCTGGGGCCGGAACAGCATAATAAAGATCAGTATTAGGGGGTATATAAGAAGCCGGTAATCCTGCAGGAACCGCAAAAATTCCTGAAGATAGGTAAGCACATAGGCGGCGATAATCGATCCGGTCATGGAACCCATGCCCCCCAGGACCACGTAGATAAGAAAATCAATGGACCTAAGGAATTGGGCTATGTCGGGCTTAACAAAGCCGTTTACCATGGCAAATAGGGCGCCCCCTATGCCGGCAATAAACGCGGCGATTACAAAGCCCGCCATCTTATAGCGAAAGATGTTGATCCCGCAGGAATTGGCGGCAATCTCGTCTTCCCGGCAGGCCATAATCGCCCTGCCGTAGCTTGACCGGAGAAAATTTTGCAGCAGGGCCGTTACAAAAACCAGCGCCGTAGTTACCACCAGCAGGGCAAAGCGGTTGTTCATGGCCAAAATGGTGGTAAACTGCCTTCCGTTGGGGCCCCCGGTAAGGGCCTTGATATTAATAAACACCACCCTGATTATTTCGCCGAAACCCAGGGTAACAATGGCCAGGTAATCCCCGGAAAGTTTAAGCACCGGAAAGCCGATAAGAAAACCCGCCAGGGTGGTAAGCAGCACTCCCAGGAACGCCGCCAAGGGCAGGGGAAGCCCCAGATCCAGGTTAAAGAAAATACAGGAATAGGCCCCTATGGCCAGGAACCCCGCCTGACCCAGGGAAAGCTGGCCGGTAACGCCCACAATCATATTTACCGACATGGCCATGATCGCATTAACGCCCCCCAGGGCGATGATCCGGGCCGTATACAGGCCGATGACGCCGGCGCTTGTAAGCCCAAAGGGGATGCATATCGCCAGAATTCCTACGGTGGTTAAAATGGCCGTTGTACGAAGAGGAAAACCGTTCATACCTTTACCCGCAGCTTTTTACCCAATATACCGGTGGGTTTAATCAGTAAAACGACGATAAGAATGGAAAAAGAAATGGCGTCGCTGTACTGGCTGGAAAGGTAGCCCTTGGCAAGGGTTTCCGCGACGCCTAAAATAAATCCCCCCAGCATCGCGCCGGGGACGGACCCTATGCCCCCCAGAACCGCGGCCACAAAGGCCTTAAGGCCCGGCATCATCCCCATGAGGGGATTAACCTGGGGATAGGCGGAGGCATAAAGCACCCCTCCGGCCGCGGCAAGCACCGATCCCAGGGCAAAGGTAAAGGCAATAATGCCGTTTACCGGAATGCCCATAAGGCTTGCAGCGGTCATGTCAAAGGACACGGCCTGCATGGCCTTGCCCCGTTTTGTAGAATTTATTATATAGTTTAGCGCGACCATTAAAAAAGCCGAAAGGAGAATCACGATTATCTGGATATTCGAGATGGAAAGGTCCCTGCCGTAAAGTTCAACGATAATTACCGCAGGACGGGGAAACTGCCGGGGATTGGGGCCGATAAAGGGCAGCACCCGGGCGCCGTTTTCAAGGATCAGGCTTACCGCGATGGCGGTAATAAGGGAATTAAGCCGGGGGGCGGAACGGAGGGGCCGGTACGCCAGCCGTTCTATGGTAATCCCCAGGGCGGCGCAGATAATCATGGAAGCCACAAAGGCCGCGAGCATTCCCGGGAGGCCGGACCCTATGGCCCCCAGGGTAAAGAATGCCACATAGGCCCCCGCCATAAGAATATCCCCGTGGGCAAAATTGATAAGAAGCACGATGCCGTAGACCATAGTATAGCCCAAGGCAATTAACGCATAGATGGATCCCAGAGATACGCCGTTTATTAATTGCTGTAATACATTCATCATTTTCTATATGCAACCCTATGGAACAGGCCCCAGGGGGGAATAACAGGGAAAGACCGGGGCCCTTCCCTGTTATACTCTGTATTACCAGAGAATTCCCTTCCCTGTTTTAGTTCGGGTTAACCGTAGTCTTATACGCGTTCACCAGCTTTCCGTCCCGGCTGGCAATCTCCAGGATTTCAACAGCCTTAATGGGGTTGCGGTCGGCGTCAAAACGGATATTACCGGTTACATAGGCGCCGTCGATTTTGGCTATGGCGTCTTTTACCACGGCGGTATCGAATGTTCCGGCAGCCCTGATTCCGTCGGCCACCAGCATCATCGCATCATATCCCAGGGCGGCAAATTGCGAAGCGGGCTTGTTATATTTTGCCTGGAAATTCTGCACAAAGGCCTGTCCCTTGGGATCCGTGGTGTCCGCATTAAAACCCGCGGACCAGAAGCCGTTAAGGGCCTCTTCGCCGGCATTGTCGATAAGGGTATCCCAGCCGTCGCCGCCCACCAGGGGAACGGTAATATCCTGGGACCGAAGCTGCTTGGCCTGAAGGGCCACGTCGTTGTAGTAGTTGGGCAGGTATACAACATCGGGGTTTTCGAACTTAATCCGGGTTATTTGGGCGTTAAAATCCACATCCCCGCTTTGGTACGCCTCGTTGGCTACGATTTCCCCCCCAAGACGCTTAAAATGCTCTTCAAAGGATTTTGCCAAATCGGTGTTATAGTCGGCCCCTCCGTCATAGAGAATCGCCGCCCGGCGGCTTCCCAGGTCGTTATAGGCAAATTCCGCCCCCACTACCCCCTGGAAGGGATCGATAAAGCAGGCCCTAAAAATATAGTCCCCGGGGTTGGTTACATTCACGTTGGTAGCCGAAGGGGAGATAAGGATAATCTTGTTCTGCTGGGCCTGCTGGGTCATGGACATGGTGGCCCCGGAAGTACTGGACCCCAGGATATAGGAAGCCTTGTCCTTGGTCGTAAGCTTGGTAAAGGCGTTAAGGGATTTTTCCGCATTCCCCTCATCATCTTCCGCAACCAGAACCAACTGCTTGCCCAAAAGCCCTCCCGACGCGTTGATTTCGTCGATGGCCAACAGGGCCCCGTCTCTGGATTCGGTGCCATAGTTAGCAACCGATCCGGAAAGGGGAAAAACCGCCCCGATAATCACGGTATCGCCGCTTGTCCGGGTACAGCCCCAAAAGGCCAGGGTACAACATAGGATCAAAAACAGTAAGCCAAATTTCTTCATAGTATTCCTCCATAGTTTGAAGATGTCCTATTTTAGCGCATATTTATACAGAATGTCCAGGGGTCGTGTAAAAATCTTGAATAATTATACAAAGCAGCGGGGCGCCCGGAACACAGGCCGCAGCCGTGTTCCGGGTTGGGTTAAAATTTTGCTATGGGCACAAAGGAATCGGCTTTCAGGGCCGCGCCGCCAACCAGGGCCCCGTCTATATTTTCTTTCGCCATAAGCTGGGCGGCGTTTTCCGGTTTTACCGAGCCGCCGTACTGGATGATGATTTTTTCCGCGGCCCCGGCGCCGTAAAGTTTCCCGATTAGCCTTCGTACATAGGCATGGATGGCGTCGGCGTCTTCTGGCGTAGCGGTTTTGCCGGTGCCGATGGCCCAGACGGGCTCGTAGGCTATGACCACCCGGGAAAGATCCTCCACGCCCTCAAGACCCTTTACGATCTGGCTTTCACAGACCGCTTCTGCCCTGCCCGCTTCCCGCTCTTCCAGCAGTTCGCCTATACAGAGTATAACCTCAAGGCCGTGCCGAAGGGCAAGTTTAACCTTTTTGTTGATAAGGGCATCGTCTTCTTTATAGATATGCCGCCGCTCGCTGTGGCCCAGAATTACCGTGGTTACCCCCAGATCCTTAAGCTGAAGGACCGACACCTCCCCCGTATGGGCGCCCTGCTCTTCCGGGGCCATGTTCTGCGCCCCCAAAAGGATATTACTGCCCCGGACAATGGGGGCCACGGTCTCGATCAGCGTAAAACTTGGCGCCACAAGGTATTTGTGCTTTCCGTCCTTAAGCTGGGCCACCAGGGCCCCGGCAAGCTCCGCCGCCTCGGCACGGGTTTTGTGCATCTTCCAGTTTCCCGCGATATAGTAGGTTCTCATTCACGTACTCCTTCATTCTCTGGTAACTTCAATGCCCGGCAGTTTTTTGCCCTCCAGAAGTTCCAGGGAAGCGCCGCCGCCGGTACTGACATGGCTCATTTTGGAAGCCAGGTTAAACTTGTTCACCGCCGCCACCGAATCGCCGCCCCCCACAACGGTGATAACCCCCCGCCCCGTGGCTTCGGCAACGAGTTTGGCAACTTCTTCTGTTCCCTTGGCAAACGCGTCGAATTCAAAGACCCCCACGGGGCCGTTCCATACGATAGTTTTGGCCTTGGCAAGCACATCCTTGTACCGGGCGATGGTTTTGGGCCCCACGTCAAGGCCCATAAGCTTATCCGGCACATCCACGCCGTCCACCGGTACGGGCTTGGCGGCGGCATCAAAGGTTTCGGCCCCCAGATGGTCCAGGGGAAGGACAATTTCGGCCCCGGCCTTTTCCGCGGCGGCAAGGATGCCCTTGGCCGTATCAAGCTGATCCTCTTCCACCAGGGATTTTCCCACCGTGTGGCCCTGGGCCTTGAGGAAGGTATAGGCCATGCCGCCGCCGATAACCAGCGCGGAAGCGTTTTTAAGAAGGCTTTCAAGGACGGCGATTTTGCTGGACACCTTGGCCCCGCCGATAATCGCCGCAAGGGGCTTGGCGGGGTTTGTAACGATGGGCTCCAGAAACTGCACTTCCTTTTCCATAAGGAACCCTGCCGCGGAGACCGGCACAAACTTGGCGATGGACGCGGTGGACGCATGATCCCGGTGGGCCGTGCCGAACGCGTCGTTGACAAAAATCTCGCCGTAGCCCGCCAGTTCTTTGGCAAGCTTGTCCCGTTCCGCGGCGTCCTTGCTGGTTTCTTCTTTGTGGAAACGGGTGTTTTCCAGCATGATCACCGAACCGTCTTTTTGGCTTTCGATAAAGGCTTTTTTTCCGTAACAGCTGTCTTCGCCGGCAAAGATCACCGGCTTTCCCAGCTTCTTTTCCAGATATGCCGCCACCGGCGCCATGCGGTGCTTGCCCCTGATATAGGCCGCCTCGTCAAAAACCTTGCCGTCCTTTTCCGCCTTTTCCCTGGCTTTTTTGGAATCCTTGGAGGGATCCCCCAGGTGGCTCATCAGGGTAAGGCTTTTTACCCCCTGATTAAGGATATATGTGATGGTGGGCAGGGCCGCGGTGATCCGGGTGTCGTCCTGGACGACGCCGTCTTTCATGGGGACGTTAAAATCCACCCTCATGATGATCCGCTTTCCTTTTAAATCAACCGACTTGACCGTTTTTATTGCCATGTTTTTCCCCTGTCATAGGGGAGCTCCAGAAAGTTTGTTACTTTCCGGACGTCCCCCGCATTTGCTCCCGTTTTGTAAAAACGCCGTTTTGGAAAACGCCGTTTCGAAAAAACGCCGGTTCTTCGAAACGGGTTTCATTAAACCTTGACAAATGCGCAGTAAAGAAGCTGTCCGAACAAGTTTTTTAAACTTTCAGGACAGCTTTTGTATCATACCCAAAAGGCGCGGATTATTTTTTACCGCCGATGTACTTTAAGAGATCCACCACCTTGTTGGAATAGCCCCATTCGTTGTCATACCAGGAAACAATCTTGAAGAAGCGCTTTTCGCCGGGCAGGTTGTTTTGCAGGGTGGCAAGGCTGTCGTAGATCGACGTATTGGTATTGTGGATGATGTCGGTGGAGACAATCTCGTCGGCCTGAAATTCCAGAACGCCCTTAAGGTAGCTTTCCGAGGCTTTTTTTAGGGCGGCATTGATCTCTTCTATAGAAGTATCTTTTACCGAGCGGAAGGTAAGGTCCACAACGGAGCCCGTGGGAGTGGGAATCCTGAAGCTCATGCCCGTGAGTTTACCCTTGGTTTCGGGGAGTACTTCGCCCACGGCCTTGGCGGCGCCGGTAGTCGAGGGGATGATATTAATGGCCGCGGCCCGTCCGCCCCGCCAGTCCTTTTTGGAAGGGCCGTCGACGGTCTTTTGGGTCGCCGTATAGGAGTGGATCGTCGTCATAAGGCCGGTTTCTATGCCGAATCCTTCTTTAAGAAGGACGTATACCAGCGGCGCAAGACAATTGGTGGTACAACTGGCGTTGGAAACAACATGATCCGTCGCGGGATCGTACTTGTCGTTATTAACCCCCATCACAAAGGTAGGAATTTTCTTTTCTTTGCCCTTGGCGGGAGCGGAGATAATCACTTTTTTTGCCCCCGCATCCAGGTGCCCAAAGGCCTTGTCGTCGGTAAAGAGACCGGTGGATTCAATCACATATTCCACCCCCAGCTTGCCCCAGGGAAGGTTTTTAAGTTCCCGTTCCGCCATAACGCACTGGATCTCGTGGCCGTTTACCACAAGAATGTCGTCTTCGGCGGCGCCGGCGCTCTTTTTCGTGCTGATATCGGCGTTCATTCTGCCTTGGGTAGAATCGTATTTAAGCTGATAGGCAAAATATTTGGCATCGGTAGTTATGTCGGTAACCGCAGTTACATCTATCTTATCCTTGCCGAGCAGGCCCTGCCCGACTATGGACTGAAAAACCAGCCGGCCTATACGGCCAAAGCCATTGATAGCAACTTTCATGAAAACCCCCAATTATATAGATTTTTATTTAGTCTAAAGGAATTTTTCCGCCGTGTCAAGGTAGGACCGGATCAAAATAGGCCCGGGGCGGACGTCCAGCCGATCCGCCTCTTCCGGCCCGGAGGCCTGGCCTGCGCTTTCCGCCGGGGCTCTTTTCCGGTATACTGCCGTCATAGAGCATGAATGGAGCATGAATTGAACCTCCCCCTGGAGATTTTCCGCGCCGCCGCGGTGTTTGCAGCTTTTTTGGGGGGATTCTACCGGCTTGTGCGGCCCGGGGCGCGGCGGCGGCGGATAGCGCTTTTACTGGCCATGCGGAAATATCCGGCGACCCTGCCCCTTCGTTTTTGGCTGGCGACCCTGCTTCCCCTCTATGCGGGCTGGGCGCTGTTTAACATCTTCATTGAACAGGACGCTTCCCCTTCCGAAATCGGGGGCGGAACCATCTGGTTCGGCCTTTCCTTCGGCGTTTTGCTCCTGGCCCTCAACCTGCTGGTCTTCTATCTGTACGTGAAGCTTTCGGCCGCCTACGAAGCCAGGGTCTTTGCCGGGGAACTGGCGAACACGCCGCCGGTCTGGACCGCGGA
>JAITKV010000042.1 GCA_031278215.1 Spirochaetaceae bacterium | reverse complement strand
AGCGCGTTCCTCTTCGGCGGCCGGCGGCCCAGCACGATTCCCCTGGTAAACCAGAGCAAAAGCTGGATCCACGGGGTGTTCATGGGTTCGATCACCGGATCGGAAGTAACCGCCGCGGTTATCTCCGACCAGGTAGGCCAGGTCCGCCGGGACCCCTTCGCGATGCTGCCGTTCTGCGGCTACCACATGGGCGACTACTTCAAGCACTGGATCAAGCTGGGCCAAAGCCACGACGAATCAAAGCTCCCTAAGATATTTTTCGTCAACTGGTTCCGCAAGGACCCGGACGGCAAGTTTATGTGGCCCGGCTACGGTGAAAACAGCCGGGTGCTGGCCTGGATCTTCGACCGCTGCGACGGCAAGGACAACTGCGTGGAAACCCCCATCGGGAACCTTCCCAAACCGGATGCCATCGAGCCGCCCGCGGGCGTCGGCGCCGCCGCGATGAAAGAGCTTTGTTCGGTAGACATCGAAGGCTGGAAAAAAGAAATCGCCGATGTCCGCAAGAACCACTATCCCAAGTTCGGCGACAAGCTTCCCAAAGAACTCTACGCGGAGCTTGACGCCATCGAAAAACGGCTTAACGGATAAGTATGGATAAGAGTATGCCCCGGAATGCGGCGGATGGAAGGGGCCGGGCCGGCCTTGTACGGCCCGGCGGAAAAACCCCGGCGGCGGCCTTGCGGGCGCGGAAAACCCTCTTCGCCCTCCTGGGGGGCCTGGGGCTTTTTCTGTACGCATCCTGTTCCGGGCAAATTACGGGGCAGCTTGCCCAGGACACGTCGGGAACCCTGCAGATCCAGGCGGGTCTTGAACCGAATATAATCAGCCTTATCAATACCCTTCGCAGCCTTGGCCCCGCAGGAACCCGGCAGGGGCCTATTCTGGACGCCGCGGCCTTTAATAGCGCCCTCCAGGCCGCGCCGGGGGTAAAATCCGCGGTCCTGCGGAACAATGGCCAGGAACGGATCGCGGGAACTGTCTCCATAAGCCGCATCGGGGATCTTTTTTTGGCGGGAAACGGATTTATCCGGTATGAGGGAAGCCCCGGGGCCCCTTCTGGCAAACTGTCTATCCATCTGGACCGGGCCACCGGATTCCGGATACTGCCCCTTATTTCTTCCGAGGCGGTGGATTATCTTTCGGCCCTCATGGCGCCGGTGGCTACCGGCGAGGCCCTAAGCAAAAAAGAATACCTGGAACTGGTTAGTTCGGTATACGGCGAAGACATTGCCGCCGAAATAGCCGCCGCCGGAATCGGGGCCCGGATAAGCGTTCCCGGCGCGATTAGTTCCGTCAAGGGGGGGACTTTTTCCGGTCGGGAAGCCCGGTTTGACATTCCCCTGCTGGATATTCTGGTTTTAGAAGCGCCCCTGGATTACGAAATAGCCTGGTAAACGGACAAAGCGGGCCAATTTAAAATTTTCTACAAAATTTCTATTGTAAAATTCCTAAAACCTTCGTACACTTATAATGGATTTTTATTTTTTTGGGGGTTTTCATGGTTCAAGCGGCTCAGAAGAAAGAGGAAATCACCTTTCCGGCGGAATTATTGTCTTTTATTGACGAATGGAAGGTAAAACCGGGTAGTCTTATTATGATTTTACATAAGACCCAGGAGACCTTTGGGTTTATTTCCCGGCCGGCGGCGGAAAAACTTGCCCACTTAACCGGCATACCCTTGGCGCGAATATACGGGGTTATCACTTTTTATCACTTTTTTAAGACCGTGCAGCCGGGAAAAAATAAGATTTCCGTGTGCCTGGGAACCGCCTGTTATCTTAAGGGGGGCCAGGATCTTATTGAAGAAGCCCGAAGCCTGCTGGGTTTGGAAGCCGGGGGCGTTACGGAAGACGGGCTTTTTTCCATCGACCCGGTTCGCTGTGTAGGCTGTTGCGGCTTGGCCCCGGTGATGGTGGTGGGGAATGACACCTACGGCAAGCTTACCAAGGATATGCTGCCGGGGATAATCGCCAAGTATAGACAGTAAAAGGGCCGGCTGCGGTGCGTGGCAATTCCAGAACTAAGCTAAGGACCCCTTTTTGCAGCGGCCCTGTATGGGCGCGGTATAAAGAGGATCGGCAATGCACTTTTCCTTAACCGATCTGGCGGCGGATATAACCCAAAACAGCGCCGAATCCGGGGCGGATCTGGTGGAACTGGAGATTTGGGAGCAGCAGCTTCCTGCCGCCGGGCGGGATCCGGCCGCGATGGACGGATCGTCCCCGGCGGAGGGGGAATTCCGGTTTATCACCCGTGACAATGGCAGGGGCATGGACGACGCCGAGCTAAAGCGGGCCATGGATCCCTTTGTTACCGACGGGATAAAGCATCCCGGAAGGAAAGTGGGGCTGGGCATTCCTTTTCTTATCCAAACCGCGACCCAATCCGGGGGCGGATGGAAAATTTCTTCCGTAAAGCGGGGAATGGAAAAATCTGCAGATAAACCCAGCGGCACAGAGGTGGAAGCGTGGTTTGATCTTGCCAATGTGGATACCCCCCCGGTGGGGGATATTCCCGGCTTGTTTCGGACGGTGCTGTTGTTCGAGGGGCCCAGGGAAGTTGTTCTTAGAAGAAAACGGCAGGGGGGCGGGGGGGATCTTGACTACGCGGTAAAAAAAACCGAACTGGCCGATGTCCTGGGGGGCCTGGAGGATGTTTCGTCTTTGGCGCTGCTGGGAAGGTACCTTAGATCTTTGGAAGGGGAGGATGGATAGCGGTAAAACGGCCGAAAAAAATACGCTTGGGGCTGTCCATCGGCGCCCCGGCTATGCCGGGGCCGGAATTTTGGAAAAGGTTTTGTGCTTTTATTAGACTTGTTCGGCGGGCTGCCGAACAGTCTATTATACACCATAGAGGCTTTCCCACAACTAATCGAGTTTTGGGAATGGCTCCATCGGTAATTCCGGATATTCTATGAGTGTCCGGAAATAATCTTACAGAGAAGGAGCGGGAGATGGCGATGACGTTGGAGGAGCTGCGAAAGCTCAGGGATACTAAAAAGACGGATATTCAGCGGCGCGAAGCGGAAGGAAAAGATATTCAGGTTATTGTGGGTATGGGAACCTGCGGAATAGCCGCGGGGGCAAAAGTAACCCTGGATGCGTTTATTAACGCCCTGGACGAAAACAAACTGGTGGATAAGGTGGTGGTCCGCCAAACCGGGTGTATGGGCCTCTGTCATTCGGAACCCACCGTGGAGGTTGTCAGTCCCGGCATGCCCAGCGTTATCTACGGCAAGGTAGACGCGTCGGTGGCAAAGGAAATAGTAACTAAGCATATTCTGGGTCATGAATTATTGGATAATCATATTCTGAATAAGCCCGCAGCGGACATTATGAGGTAGGAGTGGAACATGGCGTATAACCATTTTATTTTGTGTTGCGGCGGTACCGCCTGCGAATCGAATAAGGGAAGGGAAATTTACGAGGAACTGCTTAAAGAAGCCGCGGCCCAGAATGTAACAAACGAAGTACAGATCGTTCAGACCGGCTGTTTTGGGTTTTGCGAGCGGGGCCCCATTATCAAGGTGCTTCCCGAGGAATCGTTCTATGTGGACGTTAAGGTAGAGGACGCGAAGGAGATTATTGCCGAACAGATAGTCAAGGGCCGGGAAGTAAAGCGTCTTCTGTACAAAGAAGATGCGTCGAAGAAGGCAAAAACCGGCATTGAAGACATCCAGTTCTATCAAAAGCAGTTCCGGGTGGTTTTGCGGAACTGCGGCGTTATCGACCCGGAAAACATCGACGAATACATTGCCCGGGAAGGGTACAGCGGCCTTGAAAAGGTTCTGTTTGAATGGACCCCGGAGCGGATCGTGGAAGAAGTAAAGGCTTCGGGGCTTCGGGGCCGGGGGGGCGCGGGTTTTCCCACCTGGCTTAAATGGGATCTGGCCCGGAAAGCCCAGGGCGACATTAAGTATGTTATCTGTAATGCCGATGAAGGGGACCCCGGAGCGTACATGGACAGGTCTACCATCGAAGGGGACCCCCATTCGGTTATTGAGGGGATGATCACCGCCGGCAGGGCCATCGGATCAAGCTATGGCTTTGTGTATATCCGGGCAGAGTACCCCCTGGCTATCGAGCGGCTTAAGATAGCCCTGGATCAGGCCCGGAACTACGGCCTTATCGGCAAAAATATTCTGGGTTCGGGCTTTGATTTTGACATCGAGATCCGCCTTGGCGCGGGGGCCTTTGTCTGCGGCGAAGAAACGGCGCTTATCAAGTCGGTGGAAGGAAGCCGGGGCATGCCGGTTCCCAAACCTCCGTTCCCGGCGAACAAGGGACTTTGGCAGCGGCCCACGATTATTAACAATGTGGAAACCCTGGCCAACATCCCGGTGATCACCTCCAAGGGCGGCGCGTGGCTTGCAAAACTCGGAACCGAAAAGTCCAAGGGGACCAAAGTCTTTGCCCTTACCGGCAAGGTAAAAAATTCGGGGCTTGTGGAAGTTCCCATGGGAACCACGCTGCGGGAAATTATCTTCGAGATAGGCGGCGGCATCAAGGACGGCAAAAAATTCAAGGGCGTCCAGACCGGCGGACCCTCTGGGGGGATCCTTACCGAGAAGGTGCTTGACACCCCCATCGACTACGAAAGCCTTACCGCCAACGGCTCCATGATGGGCTCCGGCGGCATGATAGTCATGGACGAGGACGACTGCGTCGTGGACGTGGCCCGGTTCTACATGGATTTCTGCGTGGACGAAAGCTGCGGCAAGTGTTCGCCCTGCCGTATCGGCACCACCCAGCTTCTTAGCATTCTGGAAAAGATCGCCAAGGGCAACGGCGAAGAAAGCGACCTGGAAAAACTGGACTCCATAAGCAGGGCCATGTCCAAGGCAAGCCTCTGCGCCCTGGGCCAGACGGCGCCGAACCCGACAATCTCCACGTTAAAGAATTTCCGGGAAGAGTACCTGGAACACATACGGGATAAAAAATGCCGGTCCGGCAAGTGTAAGAGCCTTATACGGTTTGTCATAGACGCGGAAAAGTGTATAGGCTGCGGGGCCTGCGTCAAGAAGTGTCCCGGCAACTGTATTACGGCGGCCGACCCGTCCAAGTATCCGGATAAGAAACGGCCCCCCTATGTGATCGATCAGGGGGCCTGTCTTAAATGCGGCGAGTGTTTTATCACCTGTAAATTTGCCGCGATATGCAAGAGCTAAGGAGAAACAAGATGGTAAACCTAAAGATAAACGGTATTTCCCTCCAGGTAGAAGAGGGAACCACGATTTTAGACGCGGCAAAACAGGTAAACATAAAAATTCCCAGCCTTTGCTATAATCCCGATCTTCCCCCCTGGGCTTCCTGCGGGATCTGCATCGTTCGGATGGCGGGGTCGCCCAGAATGGTCCGGGCCTGTATTACCCAGGTGGCGGAAAACATGGACATTGTTACCCATGACGCGGAAATTATCTCTACCCGCCGGACCGTGCTGGAACTGATCCTTTCCAATCACCCTAACGATTGTCTTCAGTGTCCCCGGAACGGAAAATGCGAACTGCAAACCCTGGCCGCGGAA
Organism: Spirochaetaceae bacterium; assembly: GCA_031278215.1. Lineage (GTDB taxonomy): Bacteria > Spirochaetota > Spirochaetia > Treponematales > Breznakiellaceae > JAISLT01. Next base: position 24,826 of record JAITKV010000042.1, on the reverse strand, counting down.
TTCGGCATTCGGGAAAGTCCCTACAGAAAGGTGCTGAACGGCCTTCCCATCGATGATTCCAACCCCGCCATTATCCTGCATCCCGAAAAATGTATTCGCTGCGGCCGCTGTGTAAAGGTCTGCCAGGAAGTGCAAAATGTCTGGGCCCTGGAATTCCTGGGTCGGGGCATTAAGGGAAAGATCGCCAGCGCCGCCGACGCCCCCCTGGGGGAAAGTCCCTGCATTAAGTGCGGCCAGTGCGCGGCCCATTGTCCCGTGGGGGCCATATACGAGCGGGACGATACGCCCAAGGTTTGGCGGGCCCTGCAGGATCCGGATCTGCACACCGTGGTACAGATTGCCCCGGCGGTGCGCGTTGCCATCGCGGAAGAATTCGGCCTGGATCCGGGAATTGTCGCCACCAAAAAGATCTACACGGCCCTGCGAAGGCTTGGTTTTAACACCGTGTTTGACACCAACTTTTCCGCCGACCTGACGATCATGGAAGAGGGTACCGAGCTTGTAAAACGGCTTACCCAGGGTTCCAAGGATATTCCGCTTATTACCAGTTGCTGCCCCGCGTGGGTGGACTACATGGAAAAATACTACTCCGACATGATTCCCAACTTTTCTACCGCCAAGAGCCCCCAGCAAATGATGGGCGCGATGATCAAGGCCTACTGGGCCGCCAAGGCCGGCATTAACCCCGACAAGGTTTTTTCGGTTTCTGTTATGCCCTGTACCGCCAAAAAGTGGGAAACCCGCCGCAACGACGACATGAAGAGCGCCGGTACATTTCTTGGAACCCAGGCCGGTTATGATGTGGATATTTCCATTACCACCCGGGAACTGGCCCGGATGGTAAAACAGGCGGGGATTGAGATTCTGGCCCTGCCGGAAGAAGAAGCCGACAACCCCATGGGGCCTTATACCGGCGCGGGGACCATCTTCGGCGTTACCGGCGGCGTTATGGAAGCGGCGGTACGTTCCGCCTATTTTTTGGTAACCCAAAAAGAACTGGGGGATGTGAACTTTAAGCCCGTCCGGGGCCTTGACGGCGTTAAGGAAGCGGAAGTGGACTTTAACAACGGGACTAAAATACGAATCGCCGTGGCCCACCAGATGGGGAATATTGCCGCGGTGCTGGACCGGATACGGGAAGCCCGGGAAAAGAAAGAAGAAGTGCCCTACCATTTTGTGGAAGTAATGGCCTGCCGGGGCGGATGCATAGGCGGCGGAGGCCAGCCCTACGGCGGCACCGACGAGGTTCGGGCCCAGCGGATTGCGGGGCTCTACAAGGATGATGAACAGTCCCAGTACCGTTGTTCCCATCAAAATCCGTTTATACAGCAGGTGTACAAGGAATTTCTTGGAGAACCCTCGGGCCACAAAGCCCACGAATTGCTGCACACCAAGTATGTTCCCCGGGATTTGTACTTAAAATGAACCTCCCCGCCCTGAAGGGCGGGGTATTAGACCCCACTGCGAATAAAAAAAGGCCGGCGCCGGGAAAGGCCGGCGCCGGAAACTACCGGGCAAGGCGGCGCCTTAGCGGGCGTATTCGACGATCCGTGTTTCCCGGATAATTGTTACTTTAATCCGTCCCGGATACCGCAGATCCGTTTCAATCTTTTTGGCGATGTCCTTGGCAAGCTCCCGGGATCCCTCGTCATTAACGGCGTCGTTATTTACGATTATGCGCAGTTCCCGGCCCGCCTGGATGGCGAAGGCCCGGTCCACCCCGTTAAAGCCCGACGCGATATTTTCCAGGTTTTCCAGCCGTTTGATGTAATTATCCAGGGTTTCCCGCCGGGCCCCGGGCCGGGCGGCGCTGATTGCATCGGCTATCTGGACCAGGACAGATTCGATGCAGGAAGGCTCTATGTCGTTGTGGTGGCTGCCGATGGCGTTAATCACCCTGGGGTCTTCCCCCATCTTGCGGGCCATGTCCATGCCGATCTCGGCGTGGTTCAGGTCCGACTCGGATTCGGCGCCCTTGCCGATATCGTGGAGCAGGGCGCTGCGCTTGGCCAATTCCCGGTTTACCCCCAGCTCCGCGGCCAGGACTCCGGCAATGTTCGCCACTTCCCTGGAATGGAAAAGCACATTCTGGCCGTAGCTGGTGCGGAAATAGAGCCGCCCCAAGGCCCGTATGGCGTCCTGGCTGATGTTGTGGATTCCCACGTCAAAAAGGACCTTTTCGCCCTCTTCAAAGATCTTCTGGGATATGTCTTTGCTGACCTTGGAGACCACTTCTTCTATCCGGGCGGGGTGAATACGGCCGTCCACAATAAGCCGTTCCAGGCTTAGTTTGGCGATTTCCCGCCGGACCGGATCAAAGCAGGAAATAACCACCGCCTCCGGGGTATCATCGATAATAATATCTACCCCCGTCAGGGTTTCCAGGGTCCGGATATTCCGGCCCTCCCGGCCTATGATCCGGCCTTTCATTTCATCGTTGGGAAGAGTAACGGTTGTTACGGTAACTTCCCCGGTAACTTCCGTGGCAAAGCGCTGGATGGTGGTTACCAGAATATCCCGGGCTTTCTTTTCCGCGGAAAGGTTTGCCTCTTGTTCGATCTTGTTGATCAGCGCCTGGGCGTCGTGTTTGGCGTCGTTTTCCAGGTTTGCAATGATAAGGGCCTTGGCTTCGTCCACCGTAAGACCCGATATCCTTTCCAGTTCCTTACGATACCGTTCTTCTTCCTTGTCCAGATCCTCCTGCCGTTCTTCAAGTTTTTTGCTTTTCTCGGCAAATTGCTGTTCAATCTTCTCGATTTGAGAAGTCTTTTTTTCTACCGTCTCCTCTTTCTGCACAATACGGCGTTCATACCGCTGCAGTTCAGCCCTGCGTTCCCGAGTTTCCCTCTCTTGCTGGTTCCGTTCACGGATAACCTGTTCTTTTGCTTCAAGAAGAATCTCCTTCTTTTTAGCTTCAGCCTCTTTTATTGCATCCTGTTTTATACGTTCGGCACGTTGCTCCGACGCAGTTAGTTGGAATCTGGCATAGAGCCATCTAATAGTCCAGCCTAAGGTTAACCCGGCAAGAGGGAGGATTATATACAAAATCCACACCATATGCTGCCCCTTACCGTTGTTAATGAGTTTATTAACTATACGTCCGGCGGCGGTTTTTGTCAACTAGAGAAATGGTTAAAAATGGGAGAAAATGGCCAGGTCAGTGTGTCAAAATGACACATAGGCGGCGTATCCGCTGCTTTACCGGATCGACGGTCCCTGTCAGCCCGGATCTGCAACCGGTTCGATTATCTTCTCTGCGGGAAGGTGTTTGCTAAGGATGGTTTTAAGGTCCTTGACCATGATCGGCTTGGAAAGGAAATCGTCCATCCCCTCCCTAAAAAAGGTTTCCCGGACCCCCGTAAGGGCGTTCGCGGTCAGGGCAATGATGGTAAGCCGGATGTACCGGTCCCCCAGGGAGCGGATCTTCCGGGTGGCTTCAATCCCGTCCATACCGGGCATCATGTGGTCCATAAACACAATGTCGTAGTTTTGTTTTTTTACCATGGCGATGGCTTCTTCTCCTCCCGCCGCGGTATGAACCTCGGCGCCGTAACGGCGAAGCAGCCCTTCGGCCACTATACGGTTTATCTGGTTATCGTCCACCACCAGGATCAGGGTATCCCGTACCAGGAAAGAACCGTTTTCTTCGCTGGTTCTGCGATGTTCGTAGTTTCTTTTGCCGTTAAGGACGTCTGCCAGCCGGGTAATAAGCACGGGCCTGTTAAGGGCGTTGGGAATTTCCTGGTCGTATTTTTCGGAAAATTCCTTAATAAGGATAAATTTGCCCGTCTGGTTCTGGCTGCTAAAAAAGTCCCTGAATTCGTCTTTGGCGCTGTTGTCAAAGAAGATATGGCTGTAAGATTCCGTCTGGTACGCGTCCCGCGCCCTGGCCAGGTCGGTACAGATTGTATAGCGGATCCCCAGATCCCGAAGCATAAATTCCATGCCGGCGGCATTGTAGGTGTTCGGTTCAAAGACCAGGACTTGTTTTTCTTCGGGTTGTTCTATCTTTGTTAGAAATCCTTCCCGCCTGCCGGGGCAGATTACATAAAACGAAAAGGTGGAACCCTCTCCGTATACGCTGCCCACGGTAATTTCCCCGCCCATAAGCTGTATTAGCCTGCGGCTTATGGCCAGCCCCAGCCCCGTTCCCTCGATGTTGCGGTTTTTATGGGTGTCCAACTGCTGAAACTCCGTAAAGAGCTGGTTTAGTTCTTCTTTTTTAATGCCCTGGCCGGTATCGCTGACGGTAAAGTTAAGCCGGTATGCATTTTCGGTGTTTTCGTTTTCGGGCATGGGTTCGGCCCAGGCGCTTAAAGTTACCGCCCCCTGGGCGGTAAATTTTACCGCGTTGTTAAGGATATTGATAAGGCATTGTTTTAGCCGCAGTTCGTCGTTTGTTACCGTGGAAGGAATGTTTCTGGAAATCGAGGCTACCAGGGCCAGCTTCTTTTTAGAAGCTTTTATGTTAATGACGTTTAGGGTATCGTAAACAAGGGACGCAAAGTCAAAGGGCTTCTGGATAATTTCCATTTTTTGAGCGTCGATTTTGGAAAAGTCCAGAATATCGTTGATAATATTGAGCAGGCTTAGGGCCGAAACCTTGATTGTATCCGCCCGGGTTCTTTGTTCTTCGGTTAAAGGATTGGTAAGCATTAAATCGGTCATGCCGATAATCGCGTTCATGGGGGTCCGGATTTCGTGGCTCATGTTAGCCAAGAAATTAGTCTTTGCCTTATCTGCGGATTCGGCAAGATTTTTTGCTTCCATAATGGGCGTAATGTTGGTCCATTCAAAGAGCCGGGCAAGTTTTCCCGCCTCTGGCTGGGAAGACCTAAGAAGAAAGTATTCCTGGGAATCCCCCTGGGTTACGGAAAAATTCCGCTCCACATATCCGTCCTGCTCGATTATTTCCTGAAACAGCATGCGTATTTCTCCCGGGGGCAGAAGATCCAGCAGCGGCATGCCCCGCAGGTATTTTTTATCACCGGCGTTAAGCCATACGGCCAGGGACTCGCTTAGGTATTCCAGTTCCGCATTATCGTTGATGATCACCATGTGCGAGACGGTGGTTCCCATGAGGGTGTCGAAGGTAATTTCTGAATTTTCCGCGGACTTTAATGAATTGACCATATAGTAGCTAAAGACGCAAAGCAGAATTCCCACAATGGTGTAGGTCAATGTGCCTATGAGGTTTAGTTCCCTGGAAAAGCCTTCTCCCGCGAGGGGATATTTTAGAATTACCACCACCAGGAGAAGAAAAAAATCGGTGGTAAGAAAGAATTTTAAAAAGACCGGAGGATCCATGTAGCAGAAGGTAAGAAGCATGATAACCAGGATAAGAAAAAAATAGTACCCTTCTCCGTGCAGGATCAGCGCTACCGCCGTCGCAGAGGCAAAAAGCGCGGTGCTTGAAAGCCATGCTATAGTATGCCGTGAAAGGGCGCTGGCGTAAAAAAGCCAGATAAAAAAAACGCAGAGGCAAAAGATAGCGATAAACCGGGGCAGCAATACCTGGGGATATCCGGTAAGGTGCAGCAAAAACAGGACCAGGGAATATATTCCCAGGATCAAAAGCAGGACGATTCCCATGTGCCGGAATATCCTGGTGTACCCATAATCGGGTGAAGGGGCCCTCATTCCCGGGTCTCGTAGGCTTCTGCCGCGGGGAGCTTGCCCACGGGAGGGGCGGGAATGTTTATTCCCGGGGGACAGACAAAGTTCACCGAAGCCGGAAATACCTCGAAGTCCAGGGCGTTTTTGTAAAAAATCTCCCCGTCAATGATTATGGTCATAATAGAATCGGAAAAAATTCGCAGTTTTTTGCACCGGTAGTGGCGTATGTAATCCGGCCATTTGTAGTAGCTTCCCTGGATATAATCTCTAAGGACCTTTACCAGCCTGCTTCGGGGAATGCGTTTGATCGTATACAGGTCCATGTAGCCGTCGTTAATAAACGCGTCCCTGACGGCGGGCCGCAGGCCGGCGCCGTAGGTTGATACGTTGGTTACCAGGATGCTTCTAAAGTCCCCGTGGAATTGTATGTTTTCCATTTCAAAGTAATAATGCCGGGTTTGCCTGTGGATTAGCGCGCTAAAAATGCTTGCGCCAAGATGGCAGGAGCGCCTGGGCAGGGCAAAATGATCCGCCAGGTATTCTCCCCATTTAAAGGCCAGGGCTTCGCCGTCGATAAGCGCGTTGCCTGTCATATAGTTATTTTCGGTCTTGATGGTGTCGATGGTGCTTACCCGGGAAAGGCTTAAATTCATAAGGGATTGAAAGGCCGGAAGATATTCGGTCCCAAAGGAGTGGAGCAGGGAATTATTTCTTCCCAGGGGATACCAGGCAATTTGAACATTGGGCAGCCCCACGGCGCCGTTGATTACTTCGTAAAAGGTGCCGTTGCCCCCCATGGCGTAAATGCGGACGATTTCCCGGGCGCCGCTGGCGTACCGCAGGGTATATCCGGAGGCGTCCCGTTTCCAGCGGGTAACATGGATGGTGTAATCCGCCTCGGGGCGGCTGGCAAAAAAACTTTCTATGTCGTTTTTTATTTCATTTACCTGGCCGTTGATCTTTCCTGCTTTGGGGTTGACAATAAAGAGGTGTTTCATTTCTGGCCGCCCCCCAGGTACTGCAGGGTTTCTTTAATTTTTTCCGCCGCCTCCTCGTATTCCAGGTTTTCCACATCGTTCCCGATTTTCCGAAGGACCTCCACGATCCTGTCGTCTTCCCATTTAAAGCTGTTGGTCCGGGCCAGGATGGATTGGGCGCCGGTATTGTCAAAATTGGCGCAGGCTTCCTGGATTTTTTGAAGAAACTCCTTTAGTTCCCCGGGGCTGCCCGTCTTGGTTCCGTTTTTCTGTTGGGGAAAGAGGGACGCCAGGTTCCGGGACAGGATCCGGAGTTTTTCTTCAAACCCGGGGTAGTGTTCACGGCAGTATGCGGTGTCTTCGGATTTGGCGGCGAATTCCAGCTTCCGCGCCTCGTCCCCTAAAAGTTCGGCGCCGATGTTGTAAAGGGCCCCTTTCATGCCGTGGATCTCTATTCCAAAGTCCGTGCTGTTTTCGGCGTACAGGTTCCGCATCTTCCGTATTCCCTCGCCGATAACGTTAATGGTTACCCGCAGCAGTTCGGTGTACTGCTCCTTTTCGCCGCCTATAAGGAGGAGCCCCTTGTCTACATTAAGATTCTGGATGTCCTTTGCCTTTTCCAGAAATTCTTCGGTATTTTTAGGCTGGATGAATACCGGTTCTTCCAGGGGCGGCGCCTCGACGGCCTCTTCTACGGCTTCGGCAAGGTCGGCCTCGGAACCGGCCGTTTCCAGGATCCACTGGGTTTTGGACCCCAGCAGGTAGGCCAGGGTATCGCCGATAAACAGCAAGGTGGTGTCGTCATGAATAAAGGGTTCGGATTCGTTTCCTTCCATGATGATGTAGCCCATAAGCCGCTTGTCTACCCGCAGGGGCAGGATACATAGGGATTTAGTGGAAAAACTAACAAAGGGCAGACGCATGGCGTTAAGGGCGCCGTAATTCATGGTTAGGTGTTTTTTATCGCCGATAAGGTTAACCACCTGGTGGTGGCTAAAAAATTCACTCTGGTTGTCCAGGGCCGCCGGCGGGTACACCGCCGCAATCCGGGGGCTGCCTTCCTGAATAAAAACCAGCGTTCCCTTAAAGACCCGGAAATATTCCGCCACCACCGTCAGGGTGGCGCTAAAGGCCTCGCCAAGGCTTTCGCTGCGGAACAGGGCGTAATGAAGGCCCAGGATCACGTCGAAGCGGTTTTGGTACCGGAACTGGAGCAGCTTGCTGGTTCTAAATTGGTCCACCATGCGGCTTAGGGCCCTGGTGATCATGTTAAGCTCCCCTTCGGAACGGGCATATTCTATGCGGATATCCAGATTCCCCGCGGCAATGGCTTCGCTGGCGTGGGTAAGTCTTTGAATGGGTTTTGAGATTCTTCGGGAAAGGTATTGGAGGAGCAAAAGGAACATAGCAAGGCTTACCAGGATAGAGATCCCGATGGGTTTAAACACCGGGAGCATATTCTGCCAAACATAATCCGGAGGAAGGGCAAGGTAAATGTATATAAATCTGTCTTTAAGCTGTACCGGGTAAAAATAATTTAGACCCCAGCTGCGTAAAATTCCTGAGTCCCCGTTGTAAAGAAGCCGTTCCCGGTTTTGCATGGCCTCCCGGATCCGGGGGGTATTGCTAAATTCCAGGGCCTCCAGGGTTTTGCCCGCATTGCCGGTATGTGCCGAATAGCCCAGCCGTCCGTCGGATAAAAAGATCGCGGTCTGTACATTCGGAACAATCGGCTCCCCCAGGATCTCTTCGTTCATTTCGAAGTCCAGGCCCACACAGCCTATAGTTTTGTTGTTTCTAAAAACCGGGGCGGCGACGCCGATGCTGCCGCCGGCGCTGTTTTCGTGGTTCCACAGGAGCCTAAATTCCCCCAGATCGGTAAAGACTGCGCCGGTGTCCCGGGGGATGGTATACCACCAGGCCGTCTCCTGCTTGCCCAACACGGTTTCGTCAATGTCCGGGGCAATTTCCCAGGAATTTCCCTTGCGGGTAAAGGCCCGGATATACCGCCCCGAGGGGGCGCCGGGGTAATCGGCGGTGTGGAGGGCGTCCTGGCCGTCGAAAGCGCCGGGTTCAAAGATAAGCCAGGCGTCAATCACCCGCTCATTGTTGAAACGGCTGGTTAGGATGTTTTCGCCCCGGCGCCGGGCCCCCGGATCGGTGTAATCAAGCGTTTCCATCTCCGTGGCGGATATCTGGACGGAAAGTTCGGCCACTTCGTAGAAATTTTTAAGATTCGCCTCACAATACCGGGCCGTGCTAAAAAGTTCACGGCGGGTCTTAATGACCTGGGCCTGATAGGTCTGGTATATCATGGTGGCGGAAAGTATGACGTACACCAGCGAAAAGGGGATCACCACAAATAACAATATGCTGGACCGGATTGATTTTCTCATCCTGTTCTGTTTTCCCGGGTATATTACCCTTCTGTGGCGGCGGCCTCCAATACGGCGGAACGTCTTTTGGCGACTTTTTCCATATCCCCATGGACCACCATAAACGCGTCGATGATCCGGGGATCAAAGTGGGTGCCTTTGCCTGCTATGATAAGATTGTAGGCTTCCTGGGTGGTCATGGCCTTTCGGTAAACCCGGTCTGCCACCACCGCGTCGTAAACATCCGCCACCGCCATGATCCTGGAGCACAGGGGAATCGCATCCTCTGCCAGGCCCCGGGGATATCCTGAACCGTCAAATTTTTCATGGTGTCCTTCGGCTATTTGCTTGGCGTATTTAAGGTAATTTTGGGTGGGGGTCCGTTCGTACATGGTCTCCAGGATCCTTGCTCCAATGGTGGTGTGGGTTTTCATGATGGCAAATTCGGCGTCGTCGAGCCTTCCCGGTTTAAGAAGGATGGTGTCGCTGATGCTGATTTTACCTACGTCGTGCAGCAAAGACGCCCGGGTTATAAGGGACATTTCCTTTTCGTTCAGTTCCCCCGCAAAGTGGCCCTGGTGTATCAGCTCCCGCCCCAGCAGGGTAACGTAAATCCGGGTCCTGTGGATATGATCCCCCGTGCTCTTGTCCCGGTTTTCAATCATTTCCGAAAACGACAGGACTATGCTGTCTTCCAGTTCCCGCACCGTTTCTTCCAGGTTTTGCCGGTACCGGGCAAAATCCAGGTGAAGCTTAAGCCGGTGAAGCAGGATGCTTTTTTCCACCGGTTTGGTTATAAAGTCCACCACCCCCGATTCCAGGGCGCGGATCTCCGTAGCTATGTCCTGACTGGCGGTAAGAAAAATAACCGGAATTCTGCTTAGAATTGTGTTATCCTTGATCCGGCTTAGGGTTTCAAACCCGTCCATTTCCGGCATGTCCACGTCCAGGAGGATTAAATCCGGAATACGCTGAACGCAAATTTTTAAAGCCTGGGCGCCTGATTTTGCCAGTAACACCTGGTAAGTGTCTGAAAGTTGTAACTGGATATTTTTTAAATTTGCGATGTTATCATCGATAACCAGAATTTGTTCCATCCATATTGTCCTTTCAACTAATATATTGCATGTGCGGTAAAATCACAAGGTATAAATATGACAATTTATTAGAAAAATAACAGCAACCTTGACCGATGTCAGATTTTATACTAAGTTAATATAATAATTTTGTAATAGAATGAGGAGAAAATAATGAGTGTAATTGAATTTATTGAAGCGAGAGAGATCCTTGATTCCCGGGGAAACCCCACCGTGGAAGTTGATATGGTGCTGGAAGACGGATCCCTTGGCCGGGCCGCGGTGCCCTCCGGGGCTTCCACGGGGGAACACGAGGCCGTGGAACTTCGGGACAGCGGTAATGATCGATACCAGGGCAAGGGGGTCGAGAAGGCTGTTTCGAACGTAAACGATTTAATTGCACCCGAATTGACCGGTCTTGAAGCAACCGATCAGGTTGATATTGACCGGATGATGATCGAAATGGACGGAACGGAAAATAAAGGCAAACTGGGGGCCAATGCCATTCTGGGGGTCTCCATGGCCGCCGCCCGGGCCGCCGCGGAAAGCCTGGGGATTCCTCTGTACCGCTATTTGGGAACCTTTCATGCCAATCTACTCCCCGTTCCCATGGCGAACATTATTAACGGCGGCAAGCACGCGGATAATAAAGTGGATTTTCAGGAATTTATGGTCATGCCCGTGGGGGCGGACTCGATGCGCGAAGCCGTTCGCTGGACCGCCGAGGTTTTCCACTGCCTTAAAAAACTCTTAAAGGACGGGGGAAAGAACACCGCCGTGGGAGACGAAGGTGGATTTGCCCCGGATATAGGGAACGAAGAAGCCCTGGAATATATTATGCGGGCCATCGAAAAAGCAGGGTACAGGCCGGGGGATCAGTTCGGCATAGCCCTGGACTGCGCCAGTTCCGAGCTGTTTGAAGAGGGCGGAAGGCAGGGCTATAAGTTTTGGAAATCTAACCCCGACAAACTTTTTTCTGCCGGTGAAATGATCGACATCTATACCAAGTGGGTGGACAAATACCCCATTTTGTCCATTGAAGATCCCTTGGATCAGAACGACTGGGAGGGCTACGTTGCCATGACCGGGGCCCTGGGAAACAAAATCCAGATTGTGGGGGACGATTTTTTTGTTACCAATACCAAGCGCCTTTCCAGGGGCATAGACATGGGGGCCTGCAATTCTATTTTAATCAAGGTAAATCAGATTGGTACGGTAACCGAAACTTACGAGGCCGTAGAAATGGCCAAGCGGGCAGGGTATACGGCGATTATTTCCCACCGGTCCGGGGAAACCGAAGACAGCTTTATTGCCGATTTAGTGGTGGCCCTGGAGACCGGACAAATTAAAACCGGCTCCATGAGCCGGACAGATCGTATTTGTAAGTACAACCAGCTTATGCGGATCGAAGAAGAACTTATGGGAGTGTCCGAGTACGCGGGCAAAAAGGCCTTCTACAATCTAAAATTATAGGAAGGGCCGCCGGCCTGTGCGCGTACCCGCTGCTACTGCGCCGTACCCGCCGCCGGCTTGTGCGCCGGGGCGCGGGAAAATAATACCTGTACGGCGCTTTTTAAATTCGCCGCCCCCTGGAATCCTTGTTCTTCCTTAGCCCCCGAAGGGGGGCCCACAAAGCGGCTGAATCCTAGGTCCTGGGCGGTTTTAATCCGGCCGGGCAGCCGGTGTATGGGCAGGACTTCGCCGGCCAGGGACAGTTCCCCCGCGATGGCGGTTTTGGCCGGCAGGGGAATGCCGGTCCGGGCGGAATAGAGGGCCGCGGCCAAGGCAAGTTCTAGTCCTACTTCGGTAATCCGGATGCCCCCCGCGACGTTTACGTACAGATCCTGGTTGGAAAGCCGCAGGGAAAGATGCTTTTCCAAAGACGCGGCCACCCGGGATACCCGGGCGCTTTCTATGGAGCCGGAGAATACCCGGCTGATGCTTCCCTTTACAGGAACCGTCAGGGCTTGAATTTCCACCAGCAGGGACCGGGAGCCCTCCAGAACCGCGGCGGTGGCAATGCCCGGAGGAAGTTCCCCCTCCCGCCGGACCAGAAAAAGCAGGGACGGATCCGCCACGGCCCTAAGGCCCTGTTCCCCCATGGTAAAAATGCCGATTTCGTCCACGGAACCAAAGCGGTTTTTTACGGCCCTAAGAAAACGGCATTCCCCGCCGCCGTCCCCCTGCTCAAAGTACAGTACCGTGTCTACCATGTGTTCCAAGGCCTTGGGCCCCGCGATAAACCCGTCCTTGGTAACATGGGCGGCCAGGAACAGGGCGGCGTCATGTTCTTTTATCCAGGAGATAAGCTCGTAGGAAGAGAACTTCATCTGGTTTACCGTTCCGGGAACGGGGCCCGCCGCATCGGTATGGAGGGTTTGAGCGGAATCGGCCATCACCAATACGGGTTTTACCGAATCCAGGATTAAAAGAATATCTTCTATTCTGCCGGTGCAGCACAATTCAATCCGGTCCAGTTTGTCCGAAAGCCCCAGCCGGTCCGAACGCATCCGCACCTGTCCGGCGGATTCTTCTGCGGATATGTAGAGGATCCGTCCGGGGCTTTGCACCGCCGCGGCGGCCTGGAGGAGCAGGGTGGATTTTCCTATCCCCGGCTCGCCCCCCAGGAGCACGGCGGAACGCTTCATTATCCCGCCCCCCAGGACCCGGTCCAGTTCTTCGATGCCGCTGCCCATACGCTTTCCCTCGCCGGGATCCACCGCGGAAAGGGGAAGGGACCGGGGAAACTCACCCTTTCCCGGGATCTGTTTTCCGGCGGATACGGTGGTTTCCACCAGGGTATTCCATTCCCCGCATTCGGGACAGCGGCCCAGCCATTTGGCTTCTTCGCGGCCGCAGGAACTGCATTTAAAGAGCAGGGTTCCGGTTTTTTTCATTGGGGGATATGGTATCAGATAAAGTATGATTCTTAAAGGCCGGTCCGTTCATCGGCGCAGGGGGCCTCCGGGTCTGCCGCAAGCCGGGGGGCGTTGAAAGCGCGCCGGAGGCCGGGCCGCCGGCTTACATCGACAGTAAGCGGTTTAACCTTTGTACAAAATCCGCCGGGTCCTTTAGCTTAATCCCCTCCACCAGCAGGGCTTGGTCAAGCAGCACCCCCGCGGTGTCGGCAATGCGGCCCTCGTCCTCCGTGTCTTTAAGGGATCGTACAATGGGGTGGTCGCCGTTAATTTCCAGTATGGGTTTAATTTCCGGCATCCCGGCCTGGCCCATGGCTTTAAGCATCTGGGCCATCTGCATACTGGGGTCGTTTTCGTCCGCCACGATACAGGACGGGGAATCGTGGAGCCGCCGGGAAAGCTTTACGTCCTTGACCTTGTCTCCCAGGGCTTTTTTAATTTTTTCGATAACCGGTTTGGCTTCTTTTTCCGCCTGTTTGTCCTGTTTTTCCCCCAGTTCCTCGTCCGCGCCGGCGCGGTTAACCGCTTTAAGCTCCCAGTGTTTGGTTTCCATTTTACCGCCGGTTCCCGGCAGTTCCTTGTGATAACTGTGCAGGGAAGGAATAACAATGTCGTCGATTTCGTCGTCCATAATAAGGACTTCCAGGTCCTTGGCCTTGTAGGCTTCCAGCAGCGGAGAAGCCCGAAGGGTTTTTTCGTCCCCCCCGGTAATGTAGTAAATGTTTTTCTGGTCGCCCTTCATCCGGGTAAGGTAGCCGGCAAAGCTTGTCCAGCCTTCCACGGCGGTGCTCTTAAAGCGCACCAGATCCTGCAGGATCTCCCGGTTGGCATAGTCCTGGTAAAGCCCCTCTTTAAGGGGCCGGTTAAAGTGGGTGATAAAGGTTTCCCACTTTTTTTTATGTTCTTCGGAAGTGGAGGATCCATCCGCCAGGGCCTTGAATTCTCCCAGGAGCTTTTTTACCGACGCGTTTTTGATGTTCATAAGAATTTTATTTTGCTGCAGGATCTCCCTGCTGACATTCAGGGGAAGATCCTCCGAATCGATTATCCCCCGGATAAAGCGAAGGTAGGGGGGCATAAGTTCCTTGTCGTCGTCGGTAATGAACACCCGTTTAACGTAGAGCTTAACCCCCGGCTTATAGTCCACCTGGTACATGTCAAAGGGCGCCTTGGAGGGAATGTAAAAGAGGGTTGAGTATTCCAGGGTTCCCTCCGCCTTGGTGTGGATATAGTGGAGCGGGTTGTCGTCCCCGTAGGAAATACCCTTGTAAAATTCGATATAGTCCTCTTCTTTTAGTTCCTGCTTAGGCCTGCGCCAGATCGCCCGACCGGAGTTGATCCGGTCTGTCTTGGTTTTGGCGCCCTTTTCTTTTCCCTTGTCGTCATATTCTTTTTCATCGTAGGTAAGAAAAATAGGAAAGGCCACATGGTTGGAATACCGCTTAACAATGTCTTCGATGGTCCAGCGGTTGGCGTATTCCAATCCTTCTTCGGTAAGATGCAGGATAACCGTGGTTCCCTGCTCTTTCCGCCCCGCATCTTCCGGGGCCTCTTCGATGTCGTAGCTGTCTTGTCCCTGGCTGGTCCACTTCCAGGTCTTTTCTTCCCCGGCCTTGCGGCTTATGACTTCAATCCGGTCCGCGGCCATAAAGGCCGAATAGAACCCCACCCCGAACTGGCCGATAAGATTGGAATCCTTTTTTGCGTCGGCGTTGAGTTTTTCCAGAAAGGCCCTGGTCCCCGACCGGGCTATGGTTCCCAGGGATTCTTCCAGGTCCCCTTCGTTCATTCCAATGCCATTGTCGCAGATTGTCAGGGTCTTTGCGTCCCTGTTAAAGGCAATGTCGATCCGGGGATCGAAACTAAGGGATTTGTAGGCTTCTTCCGCCACGGTAAGGTACTTTAGCTTATCCAGGGCGTCGGACGCGTTGGAAATTAATTCCCTAAGGAATATTTCCCGGTTGGAATATAAGGAATGGATAATAAGATGAAGCAGCCGGCTTACTTCTGTCTGGAATTGATGTTGTGCCATATAAGACTCCTAAAGGTATCTGATTAAGAATTACGATAATTTATCCGCATATAAAATACACAAAAAAGTCCCCGGGGGCAAGGGAAAAATACACCGGTTCCGCTCCGGGAAAAACAGATCCCCTAGGCCCCGGTTCTTAGGTGTTCCGCCAGGATCTCTTTCATCTGCGGGGGAATCGGCGTGCTTTGTTCCGAATTAAAATCGTAGTGGACCATGACGGCGCTGCCCTTGACGCAGAGCCTGCCGGTCTGCCATGCCTCGTGGTAGGAGGTAAATGACTTAACGCCGATACGGCTTATCCAGGTGCGGATCTCCACATCGGACTGAAAGTACAGCTGATCCGCATAATCGTAATCCGTGTGGGCCATGATAAGGGGAAAGGTCTGCCGTGAAAGCTTAAGTTCCGGATCGAAGAGCTTAAAAATGGGGTTCCGGGCAAGTTCAAACCATACCACCGGAACGGTATTGTTAATATGCCCCAGAATATCCATGTCGCCGAATCGGGGGCTTACGGTTATGTTGAACATACCTTTAGTATAGTAAACTTCCGCCGCCGCGTCCAGCGGGGCATGTTCCGGCGCTTCCCTGACAAAGCCGAATCTATGGGGTATAATGCGGAGAGGCTCCGGAACCCCGGAGGGGTTCCTTGTATACGATGGATAATGAACTTCACCGGCTCCTTCGGATTATCGAAGAGACCTTTCCCCTGCCGGGCCGCTTTCGCTCAAGACTGCCCGAGGATGTGGCGGAACTTTCCCGGCTCCTTACCAGTTCCCGGTCCGATCTGGAGGGCGGCTACCTGAACCGGCCCAACCTGCTTTCCGCATATCTGCGGTACTTTTTACCCTGGAATGTTTTTAGGCTCCACCGGCTTTTTTCATTCACCGCCGATGTCGCCGGGGCCGCCGCCGCCGCCGCTGCAGGGGCCGCCGGGGCCGATGTCGCCGGGACCCTTTCCCTTGGTTTGGCCGAAGACGACGCCGTAACGGACCTGGGGTCCGGCCCCCTTACCCTGCCCGTGGCCCTGTGGCTTTACCGGCCGGAACTGCGGGAGCGGCGGCTGGAATTCCGCTGCGTGGATTCCGCCGGTTCCGCCTTGGAGGCGGGAAAAAAACTTTTTGCCGCCCTAACCGGAGGCGGCGGGGCCTGGAAGATCAGGACCATCCACGATTCCCTGGACGCTCCGGTCCGGGGAAAGAAAGCGGCGCTGGTAACGGCGGTTAATGTCTTTAACGAACTGCGCCGTTTTGGAGATCCCGGCGCCGCGGCGCTGGCGGCGAAAAAAGCCGCAGGGCTTCTTGAACGGTCCTGTTCCGGCGGCGGAATAATTCTTGTGATGGAGCCGGGGATCCCCGGTTCCGGGGTCTTTATCGCGGCCCTTCGGAAGCTCTTGCTTGAAGGGGGCAGACGGATCTCCGCCCCCTGTACCCACGGAGGGCCCTGTCCCCTGCCGGGGTTTTACGGAGGAAGCCCCCAGGGCAGAACGGCGCCGGAAGTTTTTTCCCGCCGCGGCGGCGCTTCGGCCCCGGCGTTTTCCGCCGCGCCCCGGAGCCGGGGCAAGGCCAAGTGGTGCCATTTTACCTTTGACGCCGCGGAGGCCCCGGCGGAACTGCACCGGCTTTCCGCCCTGGCGGGACTTCCCAAGGAACGGGCGGCCTTTAGTTTTTTAACGGCCGCGGCAGGACCCGCCGGAGAACCTGCGGGCTTATCCCGGCCCGCCGCTTTATCGCCGGAGCGGATCCGGGTTCGCATGATCTCGGCCCCCTTTCCCCTGGGGGAACTTTTTGGGGCCTGCAAAAAAGGGGCCCGGAAAAAAAATGCCCCTACCCGGAACGCCCCCGCGGGGAATGACGAAACCTGGGGCCGTTACGCCTGTTCGGAACAAGGACTGGTGCTGGCCGCCGGAAGCCGGGAGGAGGCGGAACGCGCCGGTCCGGAGAAGGGGCCAAAGGGGGTTTTTCTTACGAAGCTGAAGGATCCAAAAACGGGGATTCCGGTAGCGGCGCTAAGATAGCGGCGCTAAGATAGCGGCGCTAAGGGCGCGGATCCCTTCCATTGACATTTTGCGGAACTGGCTCTACGCTGACTAAATGTTCCGGCGGCTGCTTCCATGGCTAAGGTCTTTTTTTATCGGTTCCAGCATCAAGAAAAACATAAAAACCTCCCATGTGGTTATCATCGGCTTTATGCTCCTGCCTCCGCTTGTAAGCGCGGCCATGTCCCTGTACAATACGATTACCTATGACATGCTCATAACCAACGTGAACAAGACCAACCGGCTTAATCAGATTGTAAAAACCGAAATCAGCAATGAACTATGGGATATTGTGGCGGGCAACAAATCATTTGTCCAGGGAAATCAATACGGCATTATCAAGGACATAAACGACAGGCTTGGGGATATCATGTCTACCACCACGGCCACAGAAAACCGCCAGCTTCTGGAAGTAGCCGATCGGGCCATGGGCACCCTTGAACGGTATGTAGACCGGCTTGGCTTTCAAATGGGAATGTCTTATCCGGTAATTGAAAACGAACAGATCCTGGACGAAATCCGGGGAGTATCCCTGCTGGTGTCGGAGATACTTCAGGATTTTATTGTCCTGGAAATTGAATCTTCCGCGGCGGCCAACGAAGAAATAAAACGCCGGACCTTTATTGTGGGTTTTATTGAACTGGCCGTTATTGGGACGGTAACGGCCTTCTCTATCTTTGTACAAATGTCGGTGGCCTCTAATATAGAAAGATCCATTGGGTCCCTGGTTTCCCTTTCGTCCAGTATCGCCGAGGGGGACCTTAACGCCAGGGCGGAAGTTCCCAGGGTAAAAGAATTGAATACCCTAACAGAAAATCTTAATACCATGGCCGGTAAGATTAAGGGACTCATAGAAACAAATATCGAGGAACAGCGGAATCTGCAAAAATCAGAAATGAAGGCCCTGCAGGCCCAGATAATCCCCCATTTTTTGTACAACACCCTGGATTCGATTATTTGGCTTGCCGAGGGGAACCAGTACGCCCAGGTAGTTGCCATTACCCGGGCCTTTTCCAATTTTTTACGGATCTCCTTGAACCTGGGCAACGAATATCTGCGGGTGGCCAGCGAGTTTCAACATGTGGAAAATTATCTTACTATCCAAAAAATACGGTACCGGGATATACTGGATTATTCCGTTGAATATGAACGGGAGATGGCGGATAAGATTATCCTTAAGCTTTTGCTTCAGCCCCTGGTAGAAAACGCCCTGTACCACGGCATAAAAAACAAACGGGGCAAGGGAACCATTACAACCAGGGGCTGGCTGGAAAGCGGCCAGATCTGCTTTAGCGTGGAAGACAACGGCATCGGCATAAGGCCCGGGGACCTGGAACGGATCAGGGGGCAGCTTAGGGAACCGCCGAATGTTGAATCGGGCAATTCGGTATACGGCCTTTACAATGTTAACAAAAGGCTGGAACTGTACTATAATCGCAGGGACCTGCTGGAAATAAAGAGTGTCTATACGGAAGGGACAAAGGTAACCGTAAAAATTCCGGAGGTGTACAAAGAGGGGGAATAGCCCCCTGGAAAGACGGATGTACAAGGTTTTTTTGGCCGAAGATGAAATCGTAGTCCGGGAAGGGATTAGAAATACCATTCCCTGGGAAACCACCTCCTATACCCTGGCGGGGGAAGCCCCGGACGGGGAAATAGCCCTTGCCATGATCCAGGAGATTAAACCGGACATTCTGATCACCGACATTAAAATGCCCTTCATCGACGGACTTACCCTTTCACGGATCGTAAAGAAAACCCTTCCATGGATAAAGATAATTATCCTTTCGGGGCATGATGAATTTGAATACGCCCGGGAAGCTATTTCTGTGGGGGTGGAAGAATACCTTCTAAAGCCCATATCGGTTAAGGATATGATACAGGTTCTGGACACCGTGGCCGGGCGGATAGACAGGGAAAAAGAAGACCTGCTGAGCATTGAACGGCTTAAGCAGCAGGTCCAGTCCCATGCGGAGATGCTCCGGGAAGGCTTTAAAATCCAAACCCGGACCGGTTCCGAAACTGCGGCGGACGCCGGAACTTCCGCGAAGCGTAACGCCCCCGGGCTTTTTGACGAGACGGGGCTCCTTGCCGTTAACGGGAATTCCCTCTGGACAAAATTCCAGTACGGTTCACGAAAAGACATCGAGAGTATTATCGGAGAGTGTACGGCCCTTTTAGGAGAGAATCCCGACAGTGATCACATCCTGGAATATTTTATCCTGGGAGAGCTTATTGTCATTGCCGCGAAGGTTATTGAAGAAATGGGCGGGAACGTCAAAGAGGTGATCCCCTTTGGCCTAAGCCGGCAGGCTATTACTGAAATTATCCGGTCCCGGGAAGTTTTTTATGATACCGTCAGGAACCTTTTTAACGCGGTTATAGAATTCCGGGATTCCCATACCGACGGCAGGTACCGGAACGTTATTTTAAAGGCCCGGGAATACATCGATCAAAATTTTGGGAACCCCGAAATTTCCCTTCACGGCGCGGCCTCTTATGTGGGAATCAGCCCCAACCACCTAAGTACGGTTTTTTCCCAGGAAGCGGGGGAAACCTTTATTGAGTACCTTACCCGGGTCCGGATAGATCGGGCAAAAAAGCTGCTGGAAAACACCGCCATGAAAAGCGCCGATATAGCCTGCGAGACGGGGTTTAGCGATCCCCACTATTTTAGTTTTATTTTTAAAAAGAACACGGGGCTTTCTCCCCGGGAGTACAGGGCTTCCCGGCGCCCCCGGGGGGAGGCGTAAAAACCCCCTCCTTTTCCATAGTAAGCAGGTACCGTTTAATATCCAGGCCCCCGCCGTAACCGGTAAGGCTGCCGTCTTTGCCTATCACCCGGTGGCAGGGAACGATGATGGCGATGGGGTTGCGGTTATTTGCCATTCCCACCGCCCGGCATGCCTTGGGGTTTCCAATTTGAACCGCCACCTCTTCGTAACTGCGGGTTTCTCCCGGAGGGATGGATTGCAAAGCCTTCCAGACCGATACCTGAAAAGCCGTTCCCCGTAAGACCAGGGGAAGATCAAAGACCCTTCGCCGGCTGGTAAAATATTCGGCAAGCTGCGCCGCGGCCCTTTGCAGTACCGGAGTTTTGCCGGCGCTAAAACCGGGCAGGGTTTGTCCCCGGAAAAAGAACACCCCGCTTATGGCGCCCTCTTCTTCGACAATCCCCAGGGGGCCGACGGGGGACTCGTAAAAAAATACGCTCTTCATAAGACCCCCGCGGTTTTTTTTATCTGCCTGATAAGGGCCCCCATATCCCGGGGCAAGGGAGCTTCCAGGCGAAGACCCCCGTCCCCATACGCGGGAAGGCTAAGTTCCAGGGCGTGAAGCCCAAGCCGCCGGAGGAGGGGTTTTTCGTCAAAGGCATCCCCCCTCCATTTGCGCTTGAACGAAGAAAGGTACACCCCCTTTTCGGTTCCGGCGTTTTTTCCGTACAGGGGATCGCAGACCACCGGATGCCCCAGTGCGGCCAGATGGACCCGGATCTGGTGGGTCCTGCCGGTGGAAGGCCGGGCCTCTATGACGCTGTAATTACCCGCGGATACCAGCAGTTTAAAGCCGGTAGAAGAGGGCTTTCCCCGGTATTTGTCTACAATTGTGCGGTGCTTTTTATCGCCGTTGGGAAGCAGGGGAAGCTCGCAGAGAAGGCCGCCGCCGGGCCAGAGGGGCTTTCCGTGGACCACGGCGGTATAGATTTTTTTTACCCCCCGGGATTCAAAGGCCCCCGAAAGGATCCTGTGGGCGGCGGCGTTTTTGGCAAACACCACAAGCCCGGAAGTTTCCTTGTCTATCCGGTGCACCGTATAAAGCCGGTTCCGCCGCCCGGTTCCCGGGGGCGCCGCGGTTTCCACGCCGCCGGCCGCTGCTCCGCCCAGCGCATCCGCCAGGACCCTGTCGAGCCGGGGAACATTTTCTTCCCACCGTTCCCCGCCCACAGAAATACCCGAAGCCTTGTTCACCGCGATGATATCCCCATCCTCGTACAGGATCGAAAAAAAATTCTGCCTTTTCACAGGGCCTATACAGGTCCTTTCGTCATACCCGTCCCCCATAGCATCCCCAAACCGGCGCATCATCCCCGGGATCCCGCCCGCCGCACGGGTTCCGCAGTACAGGCCCCGCCCGGGGCGGTCCGGCTTTTTACGGATTTTGAGTATACCGGGGAAAGGGGAAAACCGCAATACGCGGCCGGTGGCATACCATGGCGAAGGTGGTATACTGTTTATAAGACCGGGAAGCATCTTGTATCCCCCGGTAAGCTTTGATAACGCCGTAGGCCCATAATGAAGATCCTTTTCCATGTCTGCTGCGCCCCCTGCTCGGCGGCCTGTATAGATTCCCTTAGGGAAGAGGGAATAGAATTTTCCCTGTACTGGTATAATCCCAATATCCATCCGTATACCGAATACAAAAACCGCCGGGACTGCCTTTTGGAATACGCAAAGACCCTGGACCTTCCGCTGGTTATGGAAGATCAATACGGCCTGCGGCCCTTCCTGGCGGCCCTGGACGCCGGGGATCTTCGGAACCTTAACCCGGACCGGCGCTGCGCCTTTTGTTACCGCCTGCGCCTTGAAAAAACCGCCCGGGCCGTCCGGGAAGGGGGTTTTGAGGGCTTTAGCACCAGCCTGCTTATAAGCCCCTACCAGGCCCACGGACAGATACGGGAAACCGCCCAGGCCCTGGCGGACCAATACGGAGTTGAATTTTTGTACCGGGACTTTAGACCCCTCTTTCGGAAGGGCCAGGCAAAAGCCCGGGCCGCGGGGCTGTATATGCAAAAATACTGCGGCTGCATATTCAGCGAAGAAGAACGGTACATCCGCCGGCCGCGGCCCCTGGCGGCTAAAGAAGGGGCCCGATAATCCCGGGCATCCCGGGCATCCCCGGCGCTTTTACGCGGGGTTTTAATTTTTTGTATATTTTGTATAATAGGACGATATCGTGAAGATCGCCCTTTTGCATTACCATCTGCGTTCCGGGGGAGTAAGCCAGGTTGTATTAAACCAGGCCCGGGCGCTTACAGAAGCGGGACACGAGGCGCTGGTTATAAGCGGCGAGGCCCCGGTTTACAAGGCCGGCTGGGAAGGAATCGGCATGGCCTTTGTTCCGTCTCTGCACTACGACCGCTACCGGCCCCATGAAGCGGATCCCCGGACTTCGGATTCGCAGACCCCGGAGATCTCCCGTCTGGCAGGGACGGTGGATAAAACACTCCGGGAGCGCTGGCCCGGGGGCCCGGATATTGTTCATGTGCATAATCCCCTGATACGAAAAAACAGTCTTTTTATCGGCGCGCTCAAAAAACTGGCGGAGTCCTGGCCCCTACTGCTCCAAAATCATGATCTGGCCGAGGATTTTAGGCCCGATGTATATGCCGGGGAGGAGTACCCGGAAAACTGTCACTTTGCGGTTATTAACAGCAGGGATTACCGGTTTCTTCTGGAAGCGGGGCTTGTACCGGAGGGGCTCCACCTGCTTCCCAACGAGGTAAGAGAACTGCCCTTTACTCCGGGACTTCCTAAAACCCGGTACCTTTATCCGGTCCGGGGAATTAGGCGGAAAAACATCGGGGAAATGCTGCTGCTTTCTCTTTTTATCGGCCCCGCCGACGCGGAACACCGGGGCGGCCCCCCCTTGAGGACCGCAGCCCTTACCCAGCCCCCCACCACCGATCAGGATCTTCCCATATACCGCCGGTGGAAAGAAGCCGCAGCCCGCCTGGACCTGCCGGTGGAATTTGAAACCGGACTAGGCGCCTCCTTTGCCGATGTAATGGGAAGCGCCTGCGCGGTGCTTACCAGCTCCGTTAAAGAAGGGTTTGGGTTTTCCTTTTTGGAACCCTGGACCGCGGGACTGGCGGTAACCGGCAGGTACATAGACTATGTATGCCGGGACTTCGAGAAAGAGGGGCTTAGCTTTTCTTCGTTTTATAGCTCCCTGAATATTCCCGCAGAATATGCGGAGCCGGAACTGCTGCGGCAAAAAATCGAAAAGGCCCTTGTGCGGATATACTCGGCCTTTAACGCGGTCCTGCCCCCCCCGGTCCCCGAGGCGCTGGCAAAGATTTTCCGGGACCGGGATACCTTTGACTTTGGCATCATGGACGAGGATATACAGGAAAGGATACTCCGCCGGGCCGCGGAGGACAAAACGTTCCGGCGGCAGCTTAAGGCCATAAACCCCTTTCTTGAATCCCTCGCGGACCGGCGGGAGGATCCGCAGGAAATCGAAGACAACCGCCGGGCGGTGGTGCGGTCCTATTCCCGAAGCCGGATACTGGAAACCCTGGAAAGGGTATATGAACAGGTTCGCCGCCCCGTGACCCAGAGCATTTCCCGTTCAAAGCTCCTGGAACAGTACCTCGATCCCCTGCGGCTTTCTCTGGTGGGGATAAGCCCCGAGGACCCCCATGAAGGATGATGAAAAACTGATACGGCTTATCCGGGAACTGTCGGTCCCCCTGGCGCCGGAACCGGTGGACCTGGAGGGTATGTGGAAGGACCTGGCCTCCCGGCCCCCGGCGCTGGGGGGATACAGGGCCCTGCTTTTTGACCTTTACGGCACTCTTTTTATTTCCGCCGCCGGGGACATGGCGGTAACCCCGGAGGAGGGGACGGCGCGGGAAGCCCCGGCGCCGGAGGAGGGTATAGCCGAAGCCAGGGCTTTTTTTCGTCAAAGGGTGGAACAGTACCATGCGGAAGAGAGGGCCCGGGGCAATCCCTGGCCGGAAGTGGTGGTGGAGGAAATCTGGGCTGATTACCGGGGGCCGGTCCCCGGGGCCTGGGGCAGCCGGGAATCCATGGACAGCCGGGAACTGGCCCTGCGGTATGAACTGACCCTTAATCCCGTATACCCCATGCCCCGGTGCCGGGAACTAATTCAAACCCTGGCCCGCCGGGGCATGGTTCTGGGGATTATCTCTAACGCGCAATTTTTCTCGCCCCTGCTTTTTACCGCCTTCTTTGGCGCGCCCCCGGAGGACCTGGGCTTTGATGCCGGGCTGCTGCTGTATTCCTTTGAAAAAAGGAAGGCCAAGCCTTCTCCGGACCTGTTTGCCCAGGCCCGGTCTATCCTGGCGCAGCGAGGCATAGGGGGGGAAGAAACCTTGTATGTGGGAAATGATATGGGAAAAGACATGGTCCCCGCCGCCGCCGCGGGCTTTAAAACCGCCCTGTTTGCCGGAGATCGCCGGTCCCTGCGGCTGCGGGAAACAGATCCCGCCTGTGCGGCCTGTAAGCCCGATCTGGTCCTTAGGGATTTACAAGCCCTTATGACAGACCGATAATAAAAGCGTGTTTTCAAAAGAAATATTCAGTTTTTTAATCAAGGTTATCACGTCCTGGGAAGTTATTGTCGTTACGGTGGTCTTGATTTTGTACTTTACCCTGGTTTTCTATGTGGCCCGGCTTTACCATTATTCCCCGGGCCTTTCCTTTGGCTCAAAACCCAAAAGGGCAAAAAAGACAGGGGCCGCGGCCAAGACCCCCATTCCCCAGGGAACAGAAGACGACGACCTGGGTATCGAAGAAGAATAAGCCTTCGCAGGGAGAATTCGTAAACAATACCCTTATGCGCATCCTGGAAGTTTTTACCGTTTTAGAAAGAGGTATTGCACAAATTTTCTATGTTAATTACAATACCCCCATGCTTTTGGCAGCATTTGGACATATAGACAAAAAACCCGCCACGGCTCACGGCTCACGGCTCACGGCTCACGGCTCACGGCTCACGGCTCACGGCTCACGGCTCACGGCTCACGGCTCACGGCTCACGGCTCACGGCTCA
>JAITKV010000006.1 GCA_031278215.1 Spirochaetaceae bacterium | reverse complement strand
AAAATGACCGCCCAGGGTATTACCGCGCC
This sequence comes from Spirochaetaceae bacterium, assembly GCA_031278215.1. GTDB lineage: Bacteria > Spirochaetota > Spirochaetia > Treponematales > Breznakiellaceae > JAISLT01. The sequence continues at coordinate 36,754 of JAITKV010000006.1, read as the reverse complement.
GCTGGCAAAGGAAATCGTTGACCTCGTGGATTCCCTGGTTCCCGCGAAGGCCCTTCCGAATGTCCGGCCAACACGGGCGGAAAGCTCTGCGCCGCCGCAGACACCGCGTCCGGCAAGCCCGTCAAAGCGGCAGGCGGAACAACCGGATCTGATGCGGCCCCAATCGGCAGGTCCCGGTCAAAATGCCGGAACATCCGGCGGCGCGAAAAACAACCCGGGCAAGAAAACGCTTGTGTTTGGCATTGCAGGCGGCCTTGGGGCGGCAGTTGGAGAGCTGCTCTCGGAGCCTGTTAGTGCTATCGTCGAACAGTCCCCGGCGTCGTTTACAGGGAATGTATTGTATGTCGCCCTGTGGGCCGCCCTTATCAGCCTTGGAGTTTCCATCGGGCTGCTCCTGGCACAGAGCATATATTTAAGAAAACCGCCCCGTTCAGCGTCTCTTGTCAAAACGATGATCCTGGGCATATTAAGCGGAGCCATTGCCGGCGCGGCGGCGCAGGTTATATTTTCCTTCACCCAAAATATTTCAACGGCAGCCGAAATCATAAGCCGTATTATCTGCTGGGGGCTTATGGCCTGCGGCGTCGGTTTTGGCGTTTCCCTGTTTGTACCCAACTATCCCCGAACGCGGGCAATGATCGCGGGACTTCTGGGCGGCCTTGCCGGCGGGGTAATATTCCGCGCCACCTTTGGACTGCTCCCGGGAATCGCCGGAAGGATCTTCGGGATTTCCGTCTTGGGTCTGTTTATCGGGCTAACCATTTCCATTGTGGAAGAAATCCTTCGGGAAGCGTGGATCACCGTGGTCTGGGCCAGAAACGAAACGACCAATGTATCCCTGGGGGCCAAACCGCTTGTCCTGGGTTCGTCCCCCGAAGCCGACGTATATCTTCGGCGCGACAAATTCCCTCCGGTGGCGGCGGTGTTCAAAATCGAAAATGCACGGGTGGTGGTGGACAACAAACTGGCCGGCCGGTCCACGGAACAGGCGGACGGCAGTGAAGTAAATCTGGGAACCATAAAGATCATTGTCCATGTGAAGAAATGAGCATCCGCGGAGCGTCTTGCGGGAAGCGTCTCGCGGGCCGCCGCTCCGGCGTATTGTTGTGCAACGCCGTTGTTGCGCAATACGGCCCAGGTTTTTTGAATAGTGGTTAAACTGTTGACAAAAAAATATGGTCCGGTATAATGAACCATAGGAACAAAGGCAAAGTTGTCTTGTTCTAAAAAAATCGTCTTAAGAGGATGTAAAACGGGGGAAACAAATGAAGCGGATTGGGATTTTAAAGTTTAGTTTCGGGGTAGCGGCACTCTCCATGTCTTTATTAACAATTAGCTGCAGTAGCTATGGTGAGCAAAAAACATTCAACGGCACTCAAGTTTTTTATACTTCAGCCGTAACCTTGAGTGATGTTGATAGACTTGGTGAATACCTTGTTGATTCCGGATTTGCCGATGGTGAGGAAAAATCCGTACAGTTGAATAAAACAGGCAATACCTATGAATTCAGAATGGTGGTTAAAAAAGGCATAGAACAAGACCAGGAATACAGGAATCTTGGTAAGTTGCTGGCTGCCGAAATTTCAGAGAATTGTTTTAATGGATCCCAAGTTGACACACATTTTTGTGATGAGAATTTAAAAACATTAATTGTTTTGCCGATGGCAACATATTAATATAGCATTCAGGAATGGATCTTATACACAATGGATTTTGGTTTGCAAGGCAAGGACTTTGCCTTGCAAACAATTACAATCGGAATTCCCTGACAATTTCAAATTGTCAGGGAATAGTTCTCTAAAATCATCCACGGAATACAGCATGTCCGGATCAAATAATCGGTGTTACACGTCCCTTTTTTCGGATATCGCCCGTACATATACGTATACCGGTGTATGCGCTATACGTATACTCGGCTGTTTAAGATGGTCCGCAGAGAACTGGCGCTTCCGTTATGGGACTGCACAAGGGCGATGGCTTTTTGGGCCGCCGTCTTTTTGGCGATTTTAACCATCTCGTGGGATACGGGATTGGTAAAAAGGACAATCAGGTCGGGGTTTCCTATAAGACATTCCAGATTATTTGCCGCCTGGGTGTAAATTTTAGCCTTACAGCCGTATTTTTTACAGATATCCCTGTATTGACAGACCATCCTGTCATGTCCGCCTATAATTACTACGCTCATGGTATATATTCCTTATGTTAGTTAAATCTTACATAATGTTATATTATTATAACAAAAGTGTCAACCGGGAATTGACATTTTTGTTATTCTAGAGTAACTTATTGTAAGTAAGAGCTAACTTAAGAAACCACAAAGAGGAGAAGCAAAAATGAAGAAAATACTTGTGGCGTACTGGAGCGGCACCGGAAATACGGAAATGATGGCAAAACAGGTCGCCCAGGGGGCGAAAGATGCGGGGGCAGAGGTGTCCTGCAAGGCAATTTCCGAAGCCTCCGGGGATATGGTCAAAGAAGCTTCCGCCCTGGCCTTTGGATGCCCCGCCATGGGGGCCGAGGTTCTGGAAGAAGACGAGATGGAGCCCTTTATCGCCGGGCTTACCCAGGCGGACTTGGAGGGGAAGCCCACGGGTCTTTTTGGTTCCTACGACTGGGGGGACGGCCAGTGGATGAGGGACTGGACGGAACGAATGAAGGGGCTGGGAGCGGTCCTTGACGGGGAGGGGATTATTACCCAGCTTGCCCCGTCCGCGGAATCCCTGGGACAATGCTATGAACTAGGCAAGCGGCTTGCGGGATGACAAAACCGGGATTCAAGCATACGGGCCCCGGGCTGTTCGGGCTTTACCGGATCCGCTTAAACAGATACTTGTAAACCACCTAAGCCCGGTTTTGCTGGGCTGCAAGCCCGCGGCCCTGTTTACGGCACCGCAGGCTCTGCTCCCCGGGCTTTTGCCCGCCCTGCGGTCGTCGCGGCTTTCCCTGCGGGTTCTGCGGGAGGGCAGGGCGGGATTACTGGTGATGGTCTTTGATAAGGAACGGCTCGAAACCGCCATAGCCTGGGAACCTGCGGGGGCTATCCTTAGGGGGCTGGGCTATCCTGCCCGCGCCCCGGTTTGGGCATGCCTTGGGTGCTTAAAACAAAAGCTGGCATCCGGCCAATTTCCCCATGAGATAGGCCTTTTTTTAGGTTATCCGGCGGAGGATGTGCTTGGGTTTGTAAAACACCGGGGCCGGAACTATAAGTTATGCGGTTACTGGAAAGTATACGGCGATGTGGAGCAGGCAAAATGCTGCTTTCGCCGGTACGATAGGTGCCGGGATCGCCTGCGGATCCTTTTCTTTGCCCCGGAACAAAGGGTCCATAGAACACCTTGACAAAAAGGCAGCCCAGGATTGATACTTAGGATACCTTCAGGATCATTCTGAAGGTATTTTTTTGGAGGTCCCATGAACCGAATAGCAGTAATCGGCGCGATTCTGGAAGATCCCAGAAATACCCAGCAGGCCTTTAACGGGCAGATTGCCTCGTTTAAGGGAATTATCAAGGGCCGCATGGGCATTCCCTTCGATGCGGAAAATAAAGCGGTTATTTCCATTACCCTGGAAGGGGAACTGGACGAGATCAACTCCCTCATGGGGAAACTGGGGCAGCTTCCGGGGGTAACGGTTAAGGCCGCGGTTGCAAGCGGCGGAGGAAAGGCGGAAACATGATAAGGGGAAAGAAGGGATTCGGATGAAATTTCTTACCGCCCCAAGCGACGACGAGCTTTTACACTATATTACCACCGAAGATCCGCAGGAGATGGAAGAACTCTTTGCCGCCGCCCGGGCCGTCCGGGAGGAATATTACGGCCTGGATGTTTATTTTCGGGGGCTTATTGAATTTACCAACTACTGTAAAAACGACTGCTTGTACTGCGGTATCCGGCGGAGCAGCCCCTGCGCCCGGCGGTACCGCCTGGACCCCGCCCGGATCCTGGAATGCTGCCGGATTGGGGATCGTCTGGGTTTTAGAACCTTTGTGCTGCAGGGGGGGGAAGATCCCTGGTTTACCGCCGAAGGTATATGCCGGATCCTTTCCCTGATCCGCCGCGAATTTCCCGATCATGCCATTACCCTTTCCATAGGGGAGTGGGACCGGGGAAGCTACGAAGATTTTTTCCGCGCCGGGGCAAACCGCTATCTGCTGCGGCACGAAACCGCCGGCGAAGCCCATTATAACGCCCTGCATCCCCCGGACATGAAGCTTTCCGAACGGAAGGAATGTCTGTATACCCTGCGGGATATAGGCTTCCAGACCGGGGCGGGGTTTATGGTAGGAAGCCCCTTCCAAACCCCCGAATGTCTTTTGGCGGACCTGCGGTTTCTGCAGGACCTGGAACCCCAGATGGTGGGCATTGGTCCCTTTATCCCCGCGGAGGGAACCCCCCTGGCCGCGTATCCCCAGGGCAGCGTTAACCTTACCCTGCGGATGGTGGCCCTAACCCGGCTTCTCCTTCCCCGGACCCTGCTTCCCGCCACCACCGCCCTGGGCACTCTGGCGGGGGATGGCCGGGAACAGGCCCTTATGGCCGGGGCCAATGTGGTCATGCCCAACCTTTCTCCCCAGAATGTCAGAAAATTCTATTCCCTCTACGATAACAAGATCTGCACCGGCGACGAAGCCGCCGAATGTATCCGCTGCATGTCCCTGCGGGTCCGGGCCACCGGCTTTGTTCCTAACATGTCCCGGGGCGATTCAAAGATCCCCCTTAGGGCGGAACTCCGGGTTGGGTAAGGGCAATGGGTACGCATAGATGCTAAACCATCCCCTGTTGGCGCCGCTAAAAAAAGCTCTCTGGATCCTGGCGTTATGTGGAATTTTTGCCGCCTGCCAGGAACGCCCGCAAAGCAATACCGCCGTCCGGGTTCCGGCCGGAACGCCGCCGGAAGAAATGCGTTCCCGGCCCTACGACTGGGAGAAAGACGGCCCGGACGCCTGGCGGATACGGATCAACCCTTCCTGGAAGGCCGGATCTGCCGCCGGCGCCGCCGCTGCCGCCGCCGCCGCCGCCGGGACGCCCTGGAGCCTTCTGGTGTACTACCGGGCCGGTTCTGTCCGGGCCGGTGAATTAAGCTGGAAAAGCGCCGCCGCTCCCAGGGAACAGGTCTTTGACTTTTACCCCCGGCCCTTTGAAGACCGGCCCCTGGTCTTTAACGGTGAACGGTGGGGGCCCCTGCCGGAAGAAATAATCCTTAGGGCGGGGAAAGATTTTAAGGTTCTGGGGGTACAGGTGGAATTCCGCCCCTCCGGCGAAGACCTTGCGCCGCTTTCTTCCGATCTGGGAACCATGATGTACTGTCCTCCCTCCGCCTGGCGGAACAAGGAATATGAATTTTTTACCTTTAACGTATACCCCCGGATCCTCTACCTGGTCAGCGAAAGCTTTGCCGTCCAGTCCCGGTTTTTAAAGCGCCTGGCGTTTTTTACCGAAAAACCCGGTTTTACCGGCGCCCTGGCCAGGGACGAGGATATTCGGGGCCTTCGGGACTGGTTTGCCCATGATTACCGGGCCCGGGATTTAGCCCGGTTTTTCGATCTGGCCCGCCGCCAAAACTTTCCCCTTAACGGCAGCGAACTCTTTTTGCGGGACATGCTCCTTAGGCAGGGCATTATACGGATCGAACAGGGCGCCATTGTTCCGGGAGAAGGGGCCCTCATAGGCCTTTCCGTAGAATCCCGAAACCGGCTTCCGGTGTACTATGTTCACGAGACGGTCCATGGCCTTGAGTTTACCATGCCGGCCCTCCACGCCCTTTTTCTGGATTTTTTTGAGTCCCTAAGTTCCTATGAAAAAGAGTTTATTAAAACCGCTCTTACCTACCGGGAATACAACGTGGAACGGGATCAAAACCTATTGATAGCCGAAACCATGGCCTACCTGCTCCAGCAAAGGCCCGAAGAAACGGACCGGTATTTTCAAGAGTATATCCGGCCCTGGTATATGGGGTACCACAAGATCCGCGCCGCCGTCCAGGGCGAAAATGCCGGCGCCTATACCGACGAGGTTCTGGATTTTCTTGCAAAAAATCCCGGGATCTTCGCCCTGCGCAGCAGGGCCCTGCGGGAAAGGTTTCGGGAACTTACGGGATTAGAGGTGGAAACCTTTTTTGAACTTCTACCCAAAGATCGCAGTCTGTGATAGTATACAGCTGTGATGGAACACCTGCGCGTTTTAATTCCCAAGGGCCGGATATTCGAAAATGTTTCCCGTCTTTTTGCGGAGTCGGGCTTTCCCCTGGCCATGGCGGACCGCACCTACAGGCCCCGGGTGGCCGCGGAATGGCTGGACGCGAAAATTATGAAGCCCCAGAATGTGGGGGAATTACTGGAACTGGGAAGCCACGACGCGGGTTTTACCGGCGTCGACTGGATACTGGAAAGCGCCGCGGATGTGGAAGAGGTGCTGGATCTGGGCTTTGACCGGGTCCGGATTGTGGCCGCGGTCCCCGCGGAATTGGACGAAGCGGCCCTAAGGCGAAAAAAGCTGGTGGTGGCCACCGAATATGTTAATCTGGCCGGCGCGTGGCTAAAAAAACAGGGGTATGATTACCGGATCCTCCGGACCTACGGTGCCACAGAGGTCTTTCCCCCGGATGATGCGGATATGATCATCGACAATACCTCCACCGGCCAGACCCTGCAGGATAACGGCCTGCGTATTGTGGCGACGATCCTGGAATCTTCCACCCGCTTTGTGGCTTCCAGGGCGGCCCTGGCGCCGGGGGAAAAACGGGACCGTATTGAAGAACTGTCCATGCTTTTTAAGGCGGTCTTGGACGGCAGGGAGCGGGTAATGCTGGAAATGAATTTTCCCAAACCGGGCTTTGAAGAAATTGTCGGGTCCCTTCCCGCGATGCGAAGCCCGACGGTTTCTTCCCTCTACGGCGAAAAGGGCTATGCGGTTAAGATTGCCGTAAAAAAGAACGAGATCCCCGGCCTTATCCCCCGGCTAAAAAAACTTGGCGCCGAGGATATTGTGGAATACGATCTCCGCAAGGTTGTGCCGTAAATACGGTAATGGAACATGAACATGGAACGAGTAGCAGAACTGCACCGGAAAACAAAAGAAACCGATATTACCCTGTGCCTTAATCTGGATGGCGCCGGATTGATAACCCAGGATTATCCCATCGGGTTTATGACCCACATGCTTAGGACCTTTGCAAAGCACGGTCTTTTTGATCTGGACATAAGGGCCCGGGGGGATCTGGAGGTTGATCAGCACCACCTGGTGGAAGATACCGGCATTGTCCTGGGGCAGTGCTTTTGCCGGGCCCTGGGGGACAAGCGGGGCATCCGCCGGGCCGGAAGCTGCCTCTACCCCATGGACGAAACCCTGGCCCGGGCGGCGGTGGATATTTCCGGGCGGGCCTTTCTTGTCTTTAACGGGGACCTTTCCGGCGTTCCCCTTCTGGCAGAAGCCGCGGTTTCCCCGCCCCCCGGCGCTTCCCCGGAGGGGTATTTTTCCGGCGCCTTTCAGACCGGCACAATAGAAGATTTCTGGCATGGCTTTGCCGGCGCCTGCGGCTGCGCCCTCCACCTGGATATACTCCGGGGCCGCAGCGATCACCACAAGATAGAGGCCCTCTTTAAAGCGGCGGCCCGGGCGCTGCGGCAGGCCTGCGAAATAGATCCCCGGGGGGCCGGTGCGATCCCTTCCACCAAGGGGATCCTTGGGGAATCCCCGGCGCCGGGAGTGGTGGTCTAATGGGGGGCCTTACCGGGGTCATCAATTACGGCGCGGGAAACCTTGGTTCGGTAATGAACGCCCTGGCCCGGCTGGGTCTTCCGGCCCGCTTTGCCGCCGGCCCGGAGGAACTGTCGCCTGCCGGGTCTTCCCCCTTTGACCGGATCATCTTTCCCGGAGACGGTCATTTTGCCACCGCCATGGAAGCCCTGGAAAGATCCGGCTATGCGGAAGCTCTAAAGGAATGGATTGCCGCGGACAGGCCCTTCCTGGGAATTTGTATCGGCCTGCAGCTTTTGTTTGAATATTCCGAAGAGGCGGGCTATACCGGCAGCGGCGCGGGTGGCGGCGCGGATGGCGGCGCGGATGGCGGCGCGGTCAGGGGCGCGAATGGCGGCGCGAATGGCGGCGCGAATGGCGGCGCGGTTGGCGGCGCGGTCAGGGGCCTGGGGATTATTCCGGAAATTATACGGCGCTTTCCGGGCCGTAAGATTCCCCAAATCGGCTGGAACCAAACCGCCCCCCGGCGGAGTTCCCGGCTTTTCCGGGGTCTGCCGGATAAGCCGTTTTTTTACTATATCCACTCCTACTACGCGCCCCCGGACGCTGCGGAAAGCGCCGCAGAAACCGAATACTATGTCCGGTACTGTTCCGCCCTGGAACGGGGCGGCCTGGCGGCGGTGCAGTTTCACCCGGAAAAATCCGGCGCCGCGGGACTGCGGCTGCTGGAAAACTGGGCCGGGGAGAAGTAAGGGTGCAGGCTAAACGCATTATCCCCTGCCTGGACGTGGACGATGGCCGGGTAGTAAAGGGAGTAAAATTCAAAGCCATCCAGGACGCGGGGAATCCGGCGGAACTGGCCCGGCGCTACAACGATCAGGGGGCCGACGAGCTTACCTTTCTTGACATCGGCGCGTCCTATAAAAGCCGGGCCACCCTTCTGGAAGTGGTAAAACAGATTGCCGCGGAAGTGTTTATCCCCCTCTGTGTGGGGGGGGGCATACGGACCGTGGAAGATATGCGGGACGCCATGAACGCGGGGGCCGATAAAGTTTCTGTCTGTACCGCCGCGTTGCAAAGGCCCGGACTGCTTTCGGAAATGGCCCGGGCCTACGGCAGTCAGTGCGTGGTGCTTTCCATAGACGCCGCCCGGGCGGGTCCTCCGGGGGCGCCGCCGCGCTGGCACGCGTATTCCCACGGCGGCAGAACCGATACGGGACTTGACGCGGTGGAATGGGCGGTCCGGGCGGTGGAACTTGGCGCGGGAGAGATCCTCCTTAATTCCATAGACGCCGACGGCACCGGGGCGGGCTACGATCTGGAACTAACCAGAAGGATCCTCGACGCGGTGCCGGCGCCGGTAATCGCCTCCGGGGGGGCGGGAAATCTTGATCAAATAGCCGGCGTCCTTCTTCCCCCTGGCGCCGGAGAAGACTGGGGAAACGCCGACGCCGCCCTGGTGGCCTCCATGCTCCACTACGGCAAGACCACCGTGGGCGAGATAAAAAAACACGCCCAATCGAAGGGGGTGTGCGTTAGATGGTAAGGAGCATACGGGTATGGTTATCGCGTCCATAGACATCCAGGGCGGAAGGGTGGTTCAGCTTAAGCAGGGTTCCCAGCTTGTCCTGGAGCGGGATAATGCCGAGGAACTGGCAAAAGAATTCGACCGGTACGGAGAGGTGGCGGTAATCGATTTGGACGCCGCGATGGGAAGGGGGAATAATATCGAAATGATAAAACCCCTGCTCCGCAAGGCCGAATGCCGGATCGGCGGCGGCATTAAAACGCCCCAGGCCGCCCGGGAATTGATAAGCCTGGGGGCGCAAAAGCTTATCATCGGCTCCCAGGCATTCCGGCTCTCTTCCCCCGGGGGGGGGGCGGGGTTCGGCCTTAACAGGGAATTTCTTGGGGCCCTGGAAAAACAAATAGGCCGGGAACGAATTATCATCGCCGTGGACGCAAAAAAAATGCCCGGTCCGGCGGGGGACGGGGGCCGCTATGAGATCGTCGTGGACGGCTGGAAAACCCCCACGGGGCTTCCCCTGGCCGAAACCGCGGCAGAGGCGGCTTCTTACGCCTCGGAACTGCTTTTTACCTGTGTGGACAGGGAAGGAACCATGACGGGCATGGACCTGGCGCCGGTACGCCGGCTTAAAACGGCCCTGGGAGAAAACTGCCGCCTTACCGTGGCCGGGGGCGTTTCTTCCCTGGCCGAACTGGAAACCCTGGGATCCCTGGGCTGCGATGTTCAGCTTGGCATGGCCCTGTATACCGGCGCGGTGTCCCTGGACAGCGCGTTTATCCGTTCCCTTAACTGGAAAAAGCTTAACCAAGGGGCCGCCGGCCCCGGGCCCCTTATTCCGGTGATCGCCCAAAGCGCCGGGGGCCAGGTCCTTATGACCGGCTACGCGGATCACACGGCCCTGGCCGAAAGCTTTGCCAGGGGAAACCTGTGCTTTTACAGCCGTACCCGGAAAAGGCTCTGGATGAAGGGTGAACATTCCGGCCGCACCCTGCGGATCCTTCGCCTGCGGGCGGACTGCGACAGGGACGCGGTGCTGGCGGTGGTGGAACCTGCGGGCCCCGTGTGCCACACCGGCGCATGGTCCTGCTTTAGCCTTAGCCGCCGCTATACCTGGGAATACCTTCAAGAGATCATCGCCGAACGGTTCCGCAACCCTCTTCCCGGATCCTACACCGCCACCCTGGACGGGGAATTGGTCCGGGAAAAAATCATGGAAGAGGCCGAAGAACTCTGCGGCGCCAAAACCCAAAAAGACCTTGTTTGGGAAGCCGCGGATCTGCTGTACTTTGCCACGGCCCTGCTGACCAGGGAAGGGGTGGGGGTGGAAGAGGTGCTGGATGAACTGGACCGGCGGCATAAAAAGTAGCCCCGGCATTTCGGCGGCCGGGCAAAGCGGCCGCCGCCATACCAAAATAAGGAGCAGCGCGTTATGGGGACTATGGGTAATATCGACGGCATTATACAAAAGATCGACCACACCTTGCTTAAAGCCGACGCCCGGGAAGACGATCTAAGGCGGCTCTGCGCCGAGGCAAAACAGTACGGTTTTACGGTAATTGCCATTAACCCCTGCTGGATTCCCCTCTGCAAAAAAGAACTGGAAGGGACGGGGATCATGATTACCGCCACCGTAGGATTTCCCCTGGGGCAGATGCTTACGGAGACCAAGGCCTCTGAATGCCGCGACGCTATCAACGCGGGGGCCGCAGAAATCGATATGGTAATGAACCTGGGAAAGCTGTTAAGCGGCGACGAGGACTATGTTTTTGCGGATATCAAGGCGGCGGCAGACTGTTGTCACCGCCGGGGGGTAAAATGCAAGGTGATCCTGGAAACCTGCCTTTTAACGGAAGACCACATTGTCCGGGCCTGTACACTGGCCGAAAGGGCCGGGGCCGATTATGTAAAAACCTCCACGGGCTTTAACGGCCCCGGCGCCACGGTGGAGCATCTGCGGCTGATGCGGAAAAGCTGCGGCCCCGCGGTAAAAATTAAAGCCGCCGGAGGAATTCGCAGCCTTGCCCAGGCCCGGGCCATGGTGGAAGCCGGCGCAGACCGCATCGGTACCAGCGCCGGCATAAGCATCGCCGCGGAGCTGGGCTATTGTGGAACATAAAAGACTCCCCAGGGAGGATCGGGGTCCGGGGTTCCGCCAAACTTCCGCTCCCCGGTCCGCGGCGTCATGCAGAAACCGGATAACCGCCGCCTGTACGTTGTAGCCGTGGATCATCTGTCCCTTCTTGTCCGGGGGCTTGCGGAACTTTACCCCGCGGGTACACATCCTCTGCTTCCGGAACCCCGGTTCCGGGAAAAGGCGGAACAGCTTGCCGCCTTTATCCGCGAAATAGAGCGGTTTAACGGCCTTTACGGCCTGGTAAAGGCCGCGGACCGGCGGGAACTGGTAATCCGGCATATCCTGGATTCCCTGGCCCCCCTGGAATACATAGCCGGGTTTTTGGCGGCTTCCGCAAATTCAGGAAAGGCCCCCGAACTGGCCGATGCGGGCTCCGGCGCGGGGCTGCCGGGTATACCCCTGGCTATCTGCCTTTCCGGGGTCCACTGTACCCTGATCGAACGCATGACCCGCCGGGCGGACTTTTTACGGAACACCCTGGCGGTACTGGGGCTTTCCAATGTGACGGTGGAAGAAGGGGAAATAAAAAGGGCCCCCCCGGGCCGTTTTACCCTGCTTAGCTTCCGGGCCCTTACGCCCTTGGAACCGGGGATGCTCAAGGATCTGTTCCGGCTTCTGGCCCCCGGCGGACGCCTGGCGGCGTATAAGGGAAGGCGGAAAAAAACGGAAGAAGAAATTGCCGCCGCGGGTCTTCGCCGGGAAAGCTGGGAACTTATTCCCCTAAAGGCGCCCTTTCTGGAAGAAGAGCGGAACCTGGCGGTTTTATCTCCCTAACCGTTGACCCCGGAGCTTCCTCTTATTATGATATACACCATAAGAACAATGTTAAGGTGGACACCATGGATAAGACGCTAGTAGACGCTCTCGCCGCCAAGGCCAGGGAGATACGGGCCCTTTGTATTGAAGAAATCGGTAATCTGGGTTCGGGCCATATCGGGGGCTGTATGTCCATCGTGGATGTCCTTGCCTTGCTGTACCACCACCGGATGAAGGTGGATCCTTCCAATCCCCGCTGGGATGGCCGGGACTACCTGGTGGTTTCCAAGGGTCATGCCGGGCCTGCGGTCTATGCGGCCCTGGCTTCCAGGGGCTTTTTCCCCAAGGATTGGCTTATGACCCTTAATAAGGGGGGAACCAGGCTTCCCAGTCATTGCGACAGGGTCCTAACCCCGGGAATAGACATGACCGCAGGTTCCCTGGGCCAGGGCTTTTCCGCGGCCCTGGGCATAGCCCTGGGTCTTACAATGGACAAAAAACCCAACCGGGTTTTTGCCATCATCGGGGACGGAGAGTCCGACGAAGGGCAGATTTGGGAAGGCGCCATGTTTGCCGCGGCCAAGGGAATTTCCAATATCACCGCCTTCACGGATTTTAACAAACAGCAGCTTGACGGATATGTTAAGGATGTCCTGGATCTGGGGGATCTGCCGGCCAAGTGGCGGGCCTTTGGCTGGTTTACCCAGGAAGTAGACGGTCATGACCTGGAGGCGCTGGACGCCGCCGTAGAAGCCTCCCTGGGACAAAAAGAAAAACCTTCCATGATCATTATGCACACCATCAAGGGAAAGGGCTGCAATTTTGCCGAAGGGATAGAAAAGAACCACAGCATGGCTTTTGATACGGAAAAGGCAAAAGAAGCCATTGCCGCCCTGGGCAGGTAAGGAGAAAACTATGGGAACCGGTGAACTAAAAGAAATGCGGGCGGCCTATGTAGAGACCATTACCGCCCTGGCAGAAAAAAATAAAGATATCGTGGTGTTGGAAGCGGACCTTATGAGCTGTACCAATACGGGGAGTTTTAAAAAAGCCCACGGGGATAGGTTTGTTAACGCCGGCATCGCCGAGGCCCACATGATCGGCCTGGCCGCGGGACTTTCCGTCGCGGGGAAGATCCCCTTTGCCTCCACCTTCGGCTGTTTTGCCTCCCGGCGGGTTCACGATCAGTTTTTTATCTCCGCCAATTATGCCCGGCTTAATGTAAAGCTTATCGGCATGGATCCGGGGGTTACGGCGGCCATGAATGGGGGCACCCACATGCCCTTCGAGGACATCGCCCTAATGCGGGTAATACCCGGCCTTACCATTGTGGAACCTTCGGACTACTACAGCTGCGCCGCCCTGGTTAGGGAGGCGGCGGAACACTACGGCTGCGTGTACATCCGCCTTCCCCGAAAACCCGCGCCGGTCCTGTACTCCGAAACGGAGCAATTTAAGTTCGGCCGGGCAAAGCTCCTTAAAGAAGGAAAGGATCTGTGTTTTATAAGCCTGGGGGGGCTGGAAACGGGCGAAGCCTTAAAAGCCCGGGAGATTCTTGCCGCCGAAGGCATAGACGCCGGGGTGCTGGACGTTCTTTCCCTTAAACCCCTGGACGAAGAGGCGATCCTCGCCCAGGCGGCGGCGGTAAAGGCCCTTGTTACCGCCGAAAACGCCCAGCTTGCGGGGGGCTTGGGCGGCGCCGTGGCGGAACTCCTTATGGAAAGGGGCTGCGCCGTCAAATTTGGACGTATCGGCATTAGGGACGAATTCGGCGAAGTGGGAAGCCAAGATTATCTGGCCAAGCGCTTCGGCCTTACCGCCGATAAACTGGCCGAAAAGGCCCGGGAGCTTCTGGGCTAGGAGTTTGTTGCACTTTGTGCATAAAATCCTAAAAAATCGCCGATCAGGGGATTTTTACCCTGCAAGCTCCGCTTTATCGTGGCTTTTACGGCGCCAAGCGGCGCCGAGCGGCGCAAAAACCTACAAACGCCACAGGCGCCCGGGCCGGTATGGGCTGTAAACCCGGTAAAAACCGCTTTTCCGGGGTTTTTACAAAAAAAAATTGCCGGGGGCTTGACCTTTTTTTGTGTATTTGGTATGGTAGGAGTCTCTTATTGTTAAGAGCGGGTTTTCCGTCTTCTATATTTTGACTCCTAGGTTTATATAATGCCAGTATTTTGGAGTCTCTTGGAGTGCCGCCGGCCTTAGCGAGTGGCTTTGCGGGCCCGGTGTGGCGTATGTTTTGGCGCAAGGAGTTGTGAGTGCCTACTATTAACCAGTTGGTCCGGTTTGGAAGGAAACAGATTACCTCGAAGACTAAATCCCCGGCCCTACAGTCCTGTCCCCAAAAGCGGGGGGTCTGTACCAGGGTTATGACCGTAACGCCCAAAAAGCCCAACTCGGCCCTTAGAAAGGTAGCCAGGGTTAGGCTTTCCCATGGCACGGAGGTAACCGCGTATATTCCCGGCATAGGCCATAATTTACAGGAGCACTCGGTGGTTTTGGTCCGGGGGGGCCGGGTTAAGGACCTTCCGGGGGTCCGGTATCATATTATTCGGGGGGCTAAAGATACCCTGGGTGTGGAAGACCGCAAGCGAAGCCGTTCAAAATACGGCGCAAAACGGCCTAAGGCCTAGGGGCGGGCGAAGACGTATGGGTAGAAAGAAGAAAACGATAAACCGGGGCATTTTGCCGGATCCAAAGTATAACAGCGTGGTGGTTTCAAAGTTTGTAAACCGCATGATGTGGGAGGGAAAGCGCTCGGTGGCCCTCCGGATCGTCCACGAAGCTCTTAGCCGGCTTCAAACCAAGACCGATAAGGAACCCCTGGAGGTGTTTCTTAAGGCTATCGATAACGTTAAGCCCCTTATCGAGGTAAAATCCCGGCGGGTTGGCGGCGCCACCTACCAGGTTCCGGTGGAAATCCGGGAAACCCGGCGGGAGGCCCTGGGAATGCGGTGGATTATCAATGCCGCCCGGTCCCGATCCGGTCATGGCATGGAAGACCGTCTGGCCGCGGAGCTGCTGGACGCCTTTAATAATACCGGTACGGCCTTCAAAAAGAAGGAAGATACCCATAGAAATGCAGAGGCCAACAAGGCCTTTGCCCATTATCGGTGGTAATTTAGTAAAACCGCAGGTTTAAATCGTTGGTTTAAACCGCTGGTTTTACTGTATATACTGGGGTTTTAAAGAAACCCCGAAGATATGATAAAGCGCCGTGGCGTGGCGTCATATTCCAAACCGATCATCAGTTTTGATGGGATAGGTGGAACGATAGTCTGGATTCTTCTACTGTCTTTTCCCAATCCATCGTTCTGTCTTTTCGGTTTACATTGTCAGGAGGAAAAAAATGGCAAAGGACAAGTTCAATCGAACTAAGATCCACATGAACGTGGGTACAATCGGACATGTTGACCACGGTAAGACAACCCTTTCCGCCGCCATCACCATGTACTGCGGAAAACATTATGGTGATAGGATCATGAAATTTGATGATATTGATAACGCTCCGGAAGAAAAAGCCCGGGGTATTACTATCAATACCCGGCACCTGGAATATCAGTCGGAAAAGCGGCACTATGCCCACATCGACTGCCCCGGGCACGCGGACTATATCAAGAACATGATTACCGGCGCGGCCCAGATGGACGGCGCAATCCTGGTCGTATCCGCTCCGGATTCGGTGATGCCCCAGACCCGGGAACATATCATCCTGGCCCGCCAGGTGGGGGTTCCCAATATTATTGTTTTTCTTAATAAAATCGACGCGGTGGACGATCCGGATCTGCTTGAAATTGTCGAGGAAGAGGTAAAGGACGTTTTAAGCACCAACGGCTTCCCCGGTAACGAGATCCCCATCATTAAGGGCTCCGCTTTTAAGGCCATGGAGGCCCTGAACGGCGGAATGGAAAACGACGACACCAAGTGCATTCAGGATCTGCTGGACGCCATGGACGCCTACTTCCCCGATCCGGTCCGGGATGCGGACAAGCCCTTTATTATGCCCATCGAAGATGTGTTTACCATTCCTGGCCGGGGTACCGTTGTAACCGGCAAGGTGGAACGGGGAGTGCTTAAGGCCATGGATCCTGTGGAAATTGTCGGGATCAGGCCCACCCAGCAGACCGTGGCCACCAGCCTTGAAATGTTTAACAAGACCCTGGAGGATGTCCAGGCCGGCGAAAATGTCGGCGTCCTGCTGCGGGGTATTGATAAAAAGCAGGTTGAACGGGGCCAGGTTCTGGCAAAGCCCGGTTCCATTACCCCCCACATTAAATTCAAGGGGCAGATCTACTGCCTTTCCAAGGAAGAGGGCGGACGGCACAGCCCCTTCTTTTCCGGGTACCGGCCCCAGTTTTATTTCCGTACCACCGATATTACCGGTACGGTTAAACTGCCCGAGGGTAAAGAGATGATTATGCCCGGAGATAATACGGAAATCTTCGGGGAACTTATTCACCCCATTGCCATGGAAAAGGGGCTGCGTTTTGCCATCCGGGAAGGGGGCAAGACCGTGGCTTCCGGCCAGGTTGTGGAGATTGTGGAATAATTTTTGTAAAAACCGGCGGACCTGAAAAGGCCCGTCGTCTTTTACGGCGGTTTCCCAAAACTTTGGGGCGGAGGAACAATGACTAAGGAGCGAATTCGCGTACGGCTGCGCGGTTTCGATGTGGAATTAATCGATCAAAGTGCGAAATCCATCGTTCAAACGGTGCAGAAGGCGGGGGTTAAAGTTACCGGTCCCATTCCCCTTCCTGTTCGGATCAATAAAATTACGGTACTTCGTTCGCCCCATGTGAACAAAAAGAGCCGGGAACAGTTTGAAATGCGGACCCATAAACGGTTGATCGACATTATCAATCCTTCCCCGGAAGTAATGGATTCCCTAATGAAGCTGGAACTTCCCGCGGGGGTCGATGTGGAGATTAAACAGTAAGTTCCTGTTTGATCCGGGCGTATAAAAGAAGTTTGCGTTGCAAACGCCGCCATTAGCGTGTTTGGAGTAAAGTCATGTTGGGTCTTATGGCCAAAAAAGTGGGAATGACGCAGATATTTGACGATGCGGGCAACCTGGTGCCGGTAACGGTGTTGCGGGTTGATCCGAATACGGTCATAGCCCGGAAAGAAAAAGAAAAATACGGCTACGAGGCGGTGCTTCTTGGGGTAGATGCGGTTAAACCTGCAAAGGTTTCTAAACCCTATGCCGGCCAGTTTCCCGAAGGGATTAGCCCCGTAAAAACAATGCGGGAAATTCGGGATCTTAAGGGGGATTTTAAGGTGGGGGACGCCTTGGGGGCCGCCCTGTTTGAAGGGTGCCGTTATGTGGATGTTACCGGAACCAGCAAGGGCAAGGGTTTTCAGGGCGTGGTAAAACGCTACGGCTTTAGGGGGGGGCGTAAAACCCACGGGTCAAAATTTCACCGTGAACCGGGATCCACGGGACAGTCCACCTATCCGCATAAGACCTTTAAGAATGTAAAACTTCCCGGACGCATGGGCCGGGAACGGGTAACCGTACTAAGCCTTCGGCTGCTTAAGGTGGATACAGAAAAGCAGCTTTTAATGATCCGCGGCTGTGTGCCCGGAATTAACAAGGGCCTGGTTTTTGTCCGGGCCGCGGTTAAGAAGTAGGGGAACGATTAGGAAGTATCATGAAGGGGACAGTGTATTCAACCGGCGGCGCGGAACTGCGGACCATTGAACTGGACGATGCGGTTTTCGGCCTGCCGGCAAACGACGGGCTTATATGGGTTGCCATTAACAACGAGCTTGCCAACAAGCGGCTTGGAACTGCCTCCACCAAGGATCGGGGCGAAGTTCAGGGATCCAATGCCAGGCCCTACAAGCAAAAGGGAACGGGCCGGGCCAGAAGGGGGGATAAAAAGTCTCCTCTGCTGGTGGGCGGGGGGACGATCTTTGGCCCCAAACCCAGGGATTTTTCCTATACCATTCCCAAAAAAGCCAAGCGCCTGGCCCTTAAAACCATATTAAGTTTAAAGGTTCAAAGCCAAACCCTTAAGGTGGTGGAAGATTTTTCCATCGATACGGGAAAAACCAAGGATCTGGCAAAGCTTTTAGGTAATTTTGGCGCCCCGGAACGGACCGTGCTGATCCTTAAAGACGACGATCCGCTTCTTAAACGGGCCGCGGCAAATATCCCCTGGCTTTCCTACCTTTCCTATAACCGCCTTAGGGCCCATGATTTATTTTACAGCCGCCGGGTGCTTCTTCTTGAAACCGCGGCAAAGAATCTTAATGAATTTTACGGCGGGGACAAAAAACCCCTTTCCCCGGAGGTCCCTGAATGAACATGAACTATGAGTCCATACTGATAGAACCGGTTCTGTCGGAAAAAGCCAACGTACTGCGGGAGCAGGGCAAGTACGTGTTTAAGGTTGACCCCCGGGCTACCAAGCCGGTAATAAAAGAAGCGGTCCGCAGGCTCTTTAACGTCCATCCTATTTCCTGTACGGTCATGGTGGTGGCGGGCAAACCCAAGCGGCAGCGCAACAGGTCTGGATATACTTCAACATGGAAAAAGGCCGTGGTACGGCTTCCCAAAGACGAAAAAATAGGCATCTTTGAAGGTATATAGGGGTTATCATGGGCATTAAAACATATAAACCGATTACCGCCGGGATGCGGCAGTGGACCAGCCTGGACTTTTCCGAGCTTACCAAAAAGAAACCCGAAAAATCCCTTACCTCCGGGCGGGGGGAACGGGCGGGACGGGATTGGAACGGCCGCATCAGCGTCCGCCATAAGGGAGGGGGGCACAAACGGCGTTACCGGGAAATTGATTTTAGACGGGATAAAATAGGCGTACCGGGGACGGTGGCTTCTATAGAATACGATCCGAATCGCAGCGCCAACATAGCCCTGGTTCATTATACCGACGGCGAAAAACGCTATATCATCGCCCCTAAGGGCCTGGCGGCAGGCGCCGTCGTTAATGCGGGACCCGGCGTTCCCATCGAGGCGGGCAACGCCCTTCCGCTGGAAGATATACCCCTGGGATTTACGGTGCATAACCTGGAATTAACCCTGGGCAAGGGCGGGCAGATGGTCCGCTCCGCCGGTACCGGCGCCCTGGTGGCCGCAAAAGAAGGAGACTACGTAACGGTAAAGCTTCCCTCGGGGGAAATGCGGATGATCTTTAAAAAGTGTTATGCCACCATCGGAACCGTGGGCAATGAAGACCACATGAACGTAACCCTGGGCAAGGCGGGCCGCAAACGCTGGCTTGGCGTTCGGCCTACGGTCCGGGGCATGGTTATGAATCCGGTGGATCACCCCCACGGGGGCGGCGAGGGCAAGAACAAGGGGATCCACCCGGTTAGTCCCTGGGGGCAGCCTACCAAGGGGTACAAGACCCGGAAAAAACATAAACCTTCTTCGCGGTTTATTGTAAGCCGCCGAAAGAAAAAATAGGAGAATAGGTCGTGTCGAGGTCGGTTAAAAAAGGGCCCTTTATCGAAAAGAGCCTTTACAAAAAGGTAGTCGAGATGAGCAAGGTCCGGGATAGGAAGATGATTAAAACCTATTCCCGGTGTTCTACCATTATTCCCGAAATGGTAGGAACCACCATTTCCGTATATAACGGAAAAGTGTGGGTCCCCGTATATATTACCGAAAACCTGGTGGGGCACAAGCTTGGTGAATTTGCCCCCACCCGTATCTTTCGGGGCCATTCGGGTTCGGACAAGAAGGCGGTTAAGAAATAATGGAAGCAAAAAGCGGATACAGGGCGGAATCAAAATTTCTTTTTGCCTCGCCCTATAAGATACGGCCCGTGGCCGGCCTTGTGCGCCGTAAGAGTTATCCGGAAGCCATGGTGGCGCTGGAACACATGCCCCACCGGGGGGCCCGGCTTATCCGGAAGACCCTTAAATCTGCGGCCAGCAACGCCCTGGATCGTAATACAAAGCTTAATGAAGACATGCTTTATATAAAGGACATACAAATTAACGAAGGCCCCCGGCTTAAACGGATCTGGTACCGGGCCCGGGGCCGGGCGGATATGCTGCTAAAGCGAATGTGCCACATTACCGTGGTTATTGACGAAGTGGGGGAAAAATGGGACAAAAAGTAAATCCCACCGGATTACGAATAGGGATCAATAAAACCTGGGCTTCCCGCTGGTATGTGGATCCCCGGGAATACGCAAACACGCTTCATGAAGATATTAGGCTTCGTAAATTTATCCTGACCATGAACGAATGCAAGGGGGCGGATATTGCGGAGCTTGAAATTATCCGCCATCCCCAGCGCATTACCATTGTGATCCACACGGCCCGGCCGGGGGTTATTATCGGCGTTAAAGGGGCCAACATAGACAAAATCGGCGCGGAGCTTCAAAAGCTTGTTACCAAGAAAGTGCAGATTAAAATTAAAGAAGTACGAAATGCGGATAATAACGCCCAGATCGTGGCCCAGAACATCGCCCGGCAGCTTTTAGCCCGGGGCAGTTTTCGCCGGACCATGAAACAGGCCATTACCAATGCGATAAAAAAGGGCAATGCCCAGGGCATTAAGGTCCGGCTTTCCGGCCGCCTGGGGGGAGCGGAGATGTCCCGTACCGAAGAGGCCAAGGAGGGGCGCATTCCCCTTCATACCCTTAGGGCGGACATCGATTACGGTTTTGCCGAAGCCCACACCACCTTCGGCGCCATCGGCGTCAAGGTATGGGTGTATAACGGCATGAAGTACGGCAAGGAGCAAAAGGAAGACGCCGGCGCCCTTGTTAGAAAGCGGCGGGACAGGGTTCCCGCAAAAGCCGATTCTTAAGGGCCGGAGGAGAAAAGATGCTGAGTCCCAAGCGTGTAAAACACCGCAAAGTACAGCGGGGTAATATGCCCGGAAACGCCACCAGGGGCAATACGGTGGTTTTCGGCGACTACGGCCTTGTGGCCCTGGATCGCATGTGGATTACCAACCGGCAGATAGAGGCGGCCCGGGTTGCCATGAACCGGCATGTTAAGCGGGGGGGCAAATTGTGGATCCGAATATTTCCGGATAAACCCTATTCCAAAAAACCCGCGGAAACCCGTATGGGAAAGGGCAAGGGCGCCCCGGAATACTGGGTGGCGGTAGTTAAGCCGGGGACGGTGATGTTTGAACTGGGGGGCATTGACAAAAAACTGGCGGAAGAGGCTATGGTTTTAGCGGGGTCAAAACTTCCTATTAAAACCAAATTTGTCGCCCGTTCCGACTTTGAATTGGCATAGGAGCAGGAATATGAAGAATTCCTTTAAGAATTTGTCGTTCCAGGAGCTTACGGTTAAGCGAAACGAGCTTGCCAGGAAATATATGGAATTTCGTTTCCAGATGGTGGTGGGCCATGTGGACAATCCGCTCCAAAAGCGGGTTATGCGCCGCCAGCTTGCCCGGCTTAACACGTTAATCTCCCAGCAGGAACGAGCCCAAGGGAAGAAGGCATAACATGGAAGAGCAGACTGTCAAAAAAGCCCGGAGCGGTAAAAAAGAATTTGTGGGCATTGTGAAAAGCGGCAAAATGGATAAAACCATTGTGGTGGCCGTAGAAACCAAAGCCCTGCACCCGCTCTACAAAAAATATGTTACCCGGACCAAGCGGCTTAAGGCCCATGACGAGGCCAACGACGCAAAGCCGGGCGACAAGGTCCGGGTAGTGGAATGCCGGCCCATCAGCAAAGAAAAATGCTGGAGACTCACGGAAATTCTTGAGCGGGCGCGCTAGGAACAAGGAGCAGGAAATGGTTCAGGTGGAAACCTTTTTGAACGTGGCCGACAATTCGGGCGCCAAGATTGTCCAGTGTATTAAGGTCCTGGGGGGCTCAAAGCGTAAGTATGCGGGCATTGGGGACATAATTGTGGTGGCGGTTAAAGACGCCCTGCCCACTTCCACGGTAAAAAAGGGATCGGTGGAAAAGGCGGTGGTTGTGCGGATCCATAAGGAATACCGCCGAAACGATGGAACCTATATCCGTTTTGATGATAACGCATGTGTTCTTATCGATGCGGCCCGCAATCCCAAGGGTAAACGGGTTTTTGGGCCGGTTGCCCGGGAACTTCGGGAAAAGGTAGAATTTATGAAAATAGTCTCCCTGGCCCCGGAAGTTTTATGATTCTGAAACTGTAAGGAAACATTATGGCGGATGTACATAAATTTAAACTAAAGAAAGAAGACACCGTTCAGATTATCGCGGGTAAAGACCGGGGTAAGCGAGGCCGGATTCTTAAAATACTCCGAAGTCAGGACCGGGTTCTGGTGGAGGGGCTTAATATGGTTAAAAAGACCCAGAAGCGCCGGAGCCAGCAGGATCGGGGAGGTATTGTGGAAATAGAAGCGCCCCTTCACATTTCCAATGTGATGATTTTATGTAAGAAGTGCGGACCCACCCGGATAGCCTATAAACTTCCCGGCGACGCAGGAAAAAAAGCCGGGGAGGGCGGCAAGAAGATCCGGATCTGTAGAAAATGCGGGGAGGCCTTGTGATGGACAAATACGAACCGCGCTTAAAAAAGCTGTACCGGGAGCAGATTGCTCCGGAGCTGTTTAAGGAATTAGGCTATTCCTCCTCCATGCAAATTCCCCGGCTGGAAAAGATCGTAGTCAGCATGGGAGTGGGGGAGGCGCTTCAAAACAAAAAGCTTTTGGATGCGGCCATAGAAGACCTTACCCAGATTACCGGACAACGGGCGGTTAAAACAAAGGCCAAGAAGAGCATTGCCAATTTTAAAATTCGGACGGGCCAGGAAATTGGCGCCAAGGTAACCCTGCGGGGGGCCATGATGTACGAATTCCTGGACCGGCTGGTAAATGTGGCCCTGCCCCGGGTTAAGGATTTTCGGGGGGTAAGCCAGAACGCCTTTGACGGCCACGGTAATTATTCCCTGGGAATTACCGAACAGATTATTTTCCCGGAGATTGATTTTGATAAAATTGAAAGGGTGGCGGGGCTTAATATTGTTATCGTAACAAATGCCCGAACCGACGGGGAAGCCAAGGCCTTCCTTACCAAATTCGGCATGCCCTTTAGAAAGTGAGGTAAGCATGGCAAGAAAAGCAATGATCATAAAAGCTTTACGGACCCCGAAATATAAAACACGAAAGGTAAACCGCTGTAGAATCTGCGGCCGTGCCAGAGGCTATCTTCGTAAATTTGAGATGTGCCGCCTTTGCTTTCGCAAGTTCGCAAGCGAAGGAATGATTCCGGGCGTTACTAAATCAAGCTGGTAGGAGAAAAGGATGAGTGTTTCTGATCCCGTTGCGGATATGCTAACCAAAATCCGGAATGCCGGAATGGCCAAGCATGAAAAAGTTGATATTCCTACCTCTAAATTGAAACTTGAGATTGTCAAGATTTTAAAGACCGAAGGATATATCAAGAACTTTAAAAAGGTAAACCAGGAGGGGACCAATACGATCAGGGTTTTCCTTAAATACGATGAAGAAACAGGACCGGTGATCCACGGCATAGAAAAGGTCAGCCGGCCCGGGCGCCGGGTTTATGCGGGGTATCAAAACATGCCCCGGATATATAATGGATACGGCACCCTGATTGTATCCACTTCCAAGGGGGTAACCACCGGGAAGAAGGCCGCCGAAAGGAAAGTCGGCGGAGAAATTATCTGTACCGTTTGGTAGGGGTTGTAGTATGTCGCGAATTGGAAAAATACCGGTTAAGGTTCCCCAGGGGGTAAGGGTAAGCTTTCAAGACGGGCTAATCACCGTGGAAGGCCCCAAGGGAAAACTAACCCAGAAATACCACCCGGTGATTAACTTTGAGCCGGGAAACGGAGAAGTGCTGGTAACACGGGCCAACGAGGAAAAGCAAACCAGGGCCTTCCACGGCCTCTACCGGAATTTGCTTAACAACATGGTGGTGGGGGTTTCGGCGGGATTTACCAAGACCCTGGTTATTAACGGCGTTGGCTACCGGGCCGAGGTCCAGGGCCGGCTTCTTGTGATGAACCTGGGTTATTCCACAGAAATTTACGTGGGGATCCCCGAGGGCGTCGGAGTAAGCGCCGAAGCTTCCGGAAAAGTTACCGTCACCGGCATTGATAAACAGCGGGTCGGTGAATTTGCCGCCCAGGTAAGAAAGCTCAGGCTGCCGGAACCCTATAAGGGCAAAGGTATTCGCTATGAGGACGAACAGCTTAGGCGCAAGGTCGGTAAATCCGGCGTTAAATAGATAGGGTAAAGGTATGTTGCGTAAAATGGCAGAAAAAGACAGAAAGAGACTAAAACGGAAAATTCATATCCGTAAAAGTCTTTCGGGAACGGCAGAGAAGCCCCGGTTAACCGTAACCAGAAGTAACAGGGCCCTCTATATGCAGGTTGTGGACGACGTTAAAGGCCATACCCTGGCTTCTGTTTCCACGCTGGAAAAGGATCTGCGGGAAATTAAACCCACCGTTGAAGGGGCCGCCAAATTGGGCGAACTCATGGGAAAACGGCTTTTGGAAAAAAATATTACGACCGTAGTTTTTGACCGGAACGGTTATTTATATCACGGTCTGGTAAAGGCCATGGCCGATGGAACCCGGAAAGCCGGGATACAATTCTAGGGGGCGGAATGGAATATTCACGGGAAGGTCGCAGGGACCGGGATAAGGTACAGGAAAAAGACAAGGAATTTGTCGAAAAACTCGTTAAGCTAAACCGCACCGCCAAGGTGGTTAAGGGGGGGCGGCGTTTTTCGTTTTCCGCCCTGACCGTGGTAGGAGACCGGAAGGGCAGCGTGGGCTTTGGTTTTGGAAAGGCCAATGATGTTTCCGAGGCGATCCGGAAAAGTATAGAACGGGCGAAGCGAAGCCTGGTAAAACTCCCCATAAAGAATGGCACTATTCCCCATGAAATTCTGGGGGTTTTTAAGGCATCCAAGGTGTACCTTAAACCGGCCTGTTCCGGTACGGGAATTATTGCCGGGGGGCCTGTCCGGGCCATTATGGAAGCCGGGGGCGTTACCGATGTACTTTCCAAGTCCATTGGCGCTTCCAGCCAGTACAATGTGGTTAAGGCCGCCTTTGAAGGAATTTCCCGTATGATGGACGCCAAGATGCTGGCCAAGGCCAGGGGCAAATCCTTAAAGGAACTGTGGGGCTGATATGGCAAAAGTAAAGATTACTTTGGTTCGCAGCGTTATAGGAAAAAAACCCCGGCAGCGGGCAACGGTCCGTTCCCTGGGGCTGCGAAAAATCGGTTCCAGTAATGTGGTCGAGGCGAATCCGGCGCTTATGGGGATGATCAAAGTGGTTTCCCACCTTGTTTCAGTGGAGGAGATTTAAATGCAGGACTTTAATTTGCACGCTCCGCCGGGGGCCCATAAAAAGAAACGGATCCTGGGCAGGGGCCAGGGCTCCGGCAGGGGCACCACGGCGGGCAAGGGGAACAAGGGACAAAAGGCCCGTTCCGGGGGTAAAACCTATGTTGGTTTTGAAGGGGGCCAGATGCCCCTGTACCGGCGCATTGCCCAAAGGGGTTTTTCCAATCATCCCTTCAAAAAGGAATGGCAGATTGTCAATCTGGGGGAGATCGAAAAACGCTTTGAAGAGGGAAATACGGTGGATTGCGGATCCCTGGTTCGCAAGGGGCTTGTTAAGGGTTCTGCGCCCGTAAAGATCCTGGGCGACGGAAAAATCGCAAAGAAATTAACGTTTAAAATCCGCTTTCTTTCGGCTTCTGCCAGGGAAAAGATCGAGAAGGCGGGTGGAACCATTATAGACGCCGGCAGTTCCGGTAAGGCATAGGTAAAGGCAATGGCAAATCCTCTGGTTGGTATATTCAGGGTCAAGGAGCTTCGGGAACGGATCTTCTATACCGTTTTACTGCTTCTTGTGTTTCGGCTGGGAGCGGTGCTTCCTATACCGGGCATTAATGTGCAGGCCCTTAATAACTTTTTCCGTTCCCAGCAGGACTCGGGAAACGCCATAGTAGATTATCTTAACTTCTTTGCCGGAGGAGCGTTCTCTAATTTTTCGGTCTTTATGCTGGGGGTTATGCCCTACATTTCTATGTCCATTATTATGCAGCTTTTGCTTATCGTATTTCCCTCCCTAAAAAAACTTTCCCAGGAAGAGGGGGGCAGAAAGAAGATCCAGAGCTACCAGCGGATGGGGACGGTGGCGGTCTGCGTTATCCAGTCCTTTGCAATTACCCAGTATGCCCAGGGCATAGCCCGGGAAGTGGACAATTTCTTTACCATATCGAATTTTTGGCTCTTTGCCGTCATTGCAATCTTAACAGTTACCACCGGAACCATGTTCCTTATGTGGCTGGGGGAACAGATAACCAAGCGGGGCATAGGCAACGGGGTTTCCCTGTTGATTTTTGCCGGCATCGTGGCGCGGCTTCCCCAGGCGGTATACGAACTGGGCCAGCAGGTTATGCGGGGTGAACAAAACATTGTGTTTGTAACGGTAGTAACCGTGATGTTTGTAGCGGTGGTGGGCCTTGTAGTTTTTGAACAGCAGGGACAGCGGAAAATATCGGTCCACTATGCCAAGCGCATTGTGGGCCGTCGAATGTACGGCGCCCAGAATACCTATATTCCTTTTAAGATTAACCCCTCGGGGGTTATACCGGTAATTTTTGCCTCCTCGCTTCTAACCTTTCCCCTTCAGCTTTTGGAGACCTTTGGCAGTAATAATGCCTGGCTGGGCTCGATATCCCGGGTTTTAACCCCCCGGGGGGCCCTGTACAATGTGCTGTATGTGCTTCTTATTATTTTCTTTGCCTATTTTTACACCCAGGTAAGCCTTAATCCGGTGGAAATAGCCAAGAATATCCGGGAAAACGGAGGATCCATTCCGGGCATTAGAACAGAACGGATAGAGGAATATCTTACCAAGATCCTTAACCGTATTATCCTGCCCGGATCCCTTTATCTGGCCCTTATTGCGGTAATACCCACGATAATTCAGATACTGTTTAAGTTTCCTTCGTCCATATCGTACCTTATGGGGGGGACGTCGCTGTTAATTTTGGTGGGGGTGGACCTGGATACCATGAGCCAGGTGGAAGGTCTTTTAAAGATGCACCACCATGAGGGGCTAACCAAGCGGGGCCGTCTTAAGGGCAGAAACCTTTAGGACCCCGGAGTTATAGACGCTTTGCCGGATTTTGCCTAAAATGAAGAAATTCGGCTAAAAAACAGGAGTTGGACCATGAAAGTTCGGACCAGTGTAAAGCCTATTTGCGACAAATGCAAGGTAATTAAGCGGCACGGCATCGTCCGCATTATCTGCAAGAACCCAAAGCATAAGCAAAAACAGGGATAGGGGTGAATTAATGGCACGTATAGCAGGGATCGATCTTCCCAATAAGCACGTTAATATTGCGCTAACCTATATTTTTGGCATAGGCCGCTCAAGCGCCGACGAAATCTGCGCGAAGGCTAAAATCGATCCGTACAGGCTCATTAACGACCTTACCCAGGAAGAGCTTAACGAACTTCGGCATCTAATAGAAAATGACTATAAAGTAGAGGGCCGGCTTCGTACGGAAGTCGCCCTTAACATTAAGCGCCTAATGGACATAGGCTGTTACCGGGGGCTTAGGCACCGTAAGGGCCTGCCCCTGCGGGGACAAAGGACCCGGACCAACGCCCGGACCCGCAAGGGTAAGAAGAAAACCGTGGCGGGTAAGAAGAAATAACTATTGGACTTGTTCAATAAGCCGGCTGGTTTGCAAGTCCCGCAAAATGCCCCGCATTAATGCTCCGCATTAAAGCTCCGCATTTTGCTGTTTTTAAAGGTTGTTGTTCAAAAACGTTAGGTTTTGAACAACTCTATTCCCTGTTTTGGAGGAAATGTGGCTGCTGCAACAAAAAAGCGAAAAGAGAAAAAGTCCGTATATGAAGGTAATGTTTATATCCAAGCTACGTTTAACAATACCATTGTTACCATTACCGATCTAATGGGTAATGCGATTTCCTGGGCAAGTTCCGGCGGCCTGAGCTTTCGGGGGGCTAAGAAATCCACCCCCTTTGCCGCCCAGACGGTTACTGAAACCGCCGCGCAAAAGGCCCTGCAGGTGGGCTTACGGGAAGTTCATGTGTATGTGAAGGGGCCCGGCATAGGCCGGGAATCCGCCATTAGGCAGCTTGGGGTTTTGGGAATTAAGGTAAAATCCATAAACGATGTTACCCCTATTCCCCATAACGGCTGCAGGCCGCGCAAAACCCGCCGTATATAGATTGAAGGAGACTTGAAAAGATGGCCAGATATACAGGTCCTGTGTGCCGCCTTTGCCGGGTGGAGGGAAAAAAGCTAATGCTTAAGGGGAGCCGCTGTAAAAGCGATAAATGTGCGGTGAATAAAAAACGGCCCGCCCCGGGCAAGGACCCCAAAGGCAGACAGGGCAAGCGCAGCGATTACGGCATGCAACTGCGGGAAAAACAGAAGCTTAAACGGATCTACGGCATGCAAGAACGGCAGTTTAACCTCTTTTTTGTCAGGGCCCTGCGGATGTCCGGTATTACCGGTGAAAACCTCTTTGTGCTTTTGGAACGGCGGCTTGACAATGTAGTGTACCGGCTTCGGTTTGCCTCCAGCAGAAGCCAGGCCCGGCAGTTTGTTCTCCATGGCCATGTCCGGGTGAACGGAAAGCGGGTAAATGTTCCTTCATATTTGGTACGGCCGGAGGATGAAATTGAAGTACGGGAAGGAAGCAAAAACCTTGTGGTTATTAAAGAAGCCCTAAAGGAATTTGGCAAATCCGGGGTAATGCCCTGGCTCCACTTGGATCCCGATGGGATGAAGGGAAAATTTCTTGCTGTTCCGCGGCGCAATGATATTACGGATCTTGCGGATATCAAAGAACAGATGATAGTTGAATACTATTCTAAATAAGGAGGCCCCATGGCCCGTAAGAATCTGCTTAAAGGGTTCAAACGTCCAAAGGGTATTACCTTTGAACACGGCGAGCTAAGACCAAATTACGGCAAATTTATCGCCTCTCCCTTTGAACCGGGATTCGGAACCACTGTGGGTAATACCTTACGGCGGGTTCTGTTATCCTCGATTCAGGGATACGCCATTACGGCGGTTAAGATTACTTCTTATGATGCCGATGGAAACCCCCATTTGATATCCAGTGAATTTGAAACAATTCCTAATATCGTGGAAGATACTTTAGAGGTTATCAATAATCTTAAGCAAATACGTCTTCGGCTTCCCCAGGACATGGAACAAAATGTAATTTTGTACGAATGGTCGGGAAAAACCGAAGTAAAGAGCGATGATTTTGAACGGGAAGGGCAGGTTGAAGTGCTTAGTACCGGACGGCATATAATGACCTTGATGGATAACGCCCATGTGGAATTGGAAGTTCAAGTGGACCAGGGCCGGGGGTACATGCCCTCCGAGATAAATGACCGGTATGTGGAAATTATTGGCACCATTGCAATGGATGCGATTTTTTCGCCGGTTAAAAAAGTAAAATATGCGGTTGAACCTACCCGGGTGGGTCAGCGCAGCGATTACGACAAACTGATCCTTGAAATTTGGACCGATGGAACGGTAAAACCCGATGACGCTTTGGCAGAGGCGGCTAAAATAGCAAAGGATCATTTTTCGGTTTTTATAAATTTTGATGAAAACAGCCTTGGTTCGGATTTAGACGAGGATCCCGACGATGAACGCATCCGGCAGATTCTTAATACCCCGGTGGAAGAACTGGAACTTTCCGTAAGGTCCAGTAATTGTCTTAAAAACGCCAACATTAAAACCATTGGCGAACTTACCCGGAAAACCGAAGATGATATTGCCAAGACCCGGAATTTCGGCAAGAAATCCCTTCAGGAAATAAAAGAAAAGTTGAAGGAATGGAACCTGAGCTTGGGGATCACCGATGTTAATGTCCTGCGGAACGCCGTAAGAATAATGCCCCAGAAGGAAGGAGAAGATGAAGCATAGAAGGGGGTTTAATCCTCTGGAGCGCATGTCCGCGCACCGGAAGGCCCTGCATCGTAATATGGTAACCTCGTTGTTTAGATACGAACGAATTAAAACCACCAAGGCAAAGGCTGCGGCGGTACGCAGAACCGCGGAAAAACTTATTACCCGGGCCAAGACCGATTCGGTACATAACCGGCGTATTGCATCAAGCCGTTTGTATGATGAAGGCGTGGTGGCCAAGCTTTTTACCAATATTGGTCCCAGGATGAAGGATCGTCCCGGCGGATACACCCGGCTTATTAAGCTTGGAGAAAGACCCGGGGATGCTTCGGAGATCGTGATTTTGGAACTGGTGGATTATGTTCTTAAAACCGATGAAGAAAAGGACAAAAAAACCAAAAAGGCGGAAAAAAAAGCCGGTAAAAAGGGCGGGGAGAAGGAGTAGGAAATGTCAAAGGCGCACAGGGGCAAAGGGTTACGGGACACTGCTTCCCGGGGAAGGGGGACATGCCCGGTTTGTAAAAGAACCGGCGTAAAGGTTCTGTATGAACTTGAGGCCGAGGGCGTTAAATATAAGGTCTGCAAAACCTGTAAAGCCGCGGTGGCCCACGGTAAGAAGACCCTGGCCTCCTAAGCCCTGCAAAAAGAAGAATAGACTTGTTTCTTTACCGCCGGGATCGGCGCTTTATTTTCCCGTGCTTTGAAGGGCCCGGGGGATGCGCCGGGGTTCCAAACTGCCCGCGGCTTCCTTAACGGGGGGTCGTTTTTTCCAGCACCCGCAGCCCAAAGGTATCCCAGGCAAGCCGGTAAAAATACTCCACGGTTAAGTTCTTTTTATAATGAAGAGCCGCGAGTTCGTCTGTATAATCCCAGAGGGGATATACGATAAAGGGGGACCCCCGTTCCCTGCCGTAGTGGCAGACCGTGGGAATAACCTGGGCCCTGTCTACGGTGATTGTAGCGGCGCCGGATGCTCCGGCGGCGCCGGATGTTCCGGCGGCGCCGGATGTTCCGGCGGTCCAGGTTTTTTTTATCCGTATATAGGCCAGGGCGCCGGTAACGGTATCCGGCGTCCAGGCGGACTGGGTATGGGACAAAAGATCCCCCAGGGAATAATAGCAGCTTAAGAAGCCGCCGCCGGGTCTGGGGATTATCTCTACTCCCTGGGTTACATGGGGATGGTGGCCGATAATAAGGTCCACCTGGCGCTCCGCCATAAACCGGGCCAGTTCCCGCTGGGTTTCACTTACCTTATGCTGGAATTCATCGCCCCAGTGCATGGAAACCACCAATAGGTCGCAGAGGGGGCGCAGTTCATCAATTTCCCGGGCCATTACATCCCGGTCGATCATGCCGACAAGCCAGGGTTTGTCCGGGGGTAATACAAAGCCGTTAAGCCCGTAGGTATACGAAAGAAAGCCTGTGGTAATGCCGTTTTTCTCGATGATGCGCTTTTCGGTTTTTCGCTGTTCTTCGGTGCGGAAAATTCCCAGGTAGAGGATCTCAGGATGGGCGTCCCAGAAATCCATGGCGCCGTAGACGGCCTTCTCTCCCTTATCCATCGTATGGTTGGAAGCGTGGTTTACAACGTCAAAGCCCGCGTTGATTAGGCCAAGCCCCACATCCTGGGGGGTGTTGAACACCGGATACCCGGAATGGCCGAATTGTTCCCCCCCCAGAACGGTTTCCTGGTTTACAAAGGCAATGTCCGCGCTCTCTATGATAGATTTAATATGCTCGTAGGACGGGTCAAAGTTAAAGCCCCCGTCTATTCTGGCGGAATTATAGATGATGTCGTGGATAAGGTTGTCCCCCGCGGCAATGATCGTAAGGGAACTTTCCTGCTCCCGGTTCCGGGGGCTGCCGGAAGAATCCGGTTTTAATGCCGGCGCCGGCCTCGCCGCCGACCTCGCCGCCGACGGCGGTTCAAAACAGCCGGTAAAAAAGAAAAGACCGGCCAGAAAAAACAATTTTCCCGGGACAGCCCACAGAGGGTTTCGTTTTTTCATCGGGCCTTAGTATACTACATTAGCCTAGCCCCCGGATAGTGGATACCGCGGGTATGCCCCGAAGGTGTTTTAGAACATTCCGGACATCCTCTTTTTTTTCCAGTTCCATGGTAAAGTACCCGGTAAGACGGCCCGTCCCCGTTTCTTCCAGCCGCCCTTCGATCAGATGGCCCTGAAATTTCCGTATTACCCCTTCAATCTCCGAAAAAAGATTTTCCCGGAACTTGGCTTCTATTTTAAACCGCTTAAGGAAGGCGCCGGAATTTTCCCACTGGGTTTCAATTTTTCTTTCTTCAAAATCCGGGATGTGCCGTATATTACCGCAGTTTGTCCGGTGAATAATAATTCCCCGGCCCCGGGAAACATAGCCCACGATGGGGTCTCCCAGGATCGGCTTGCAGCATCCGGCAAAACGGATCATCATGTTTTTCTCATCATCCACTTTGACCTTAAAAATACCCCGGTGCTGCACGTACTGGGTTTTTTCGGGCGCCGCAAGTTTTTCGCCGCTTGTATTTTCGCTCTTCGGTTTGGAGATCTCTTCTTTTTTAACGGTTCCCCCGGAAAAGGTTCCGTCGTTCTGGAGCAGCCAGGAACGAATTTTATTCCGGGCCTTGGCGGTTTTAACGGATCGCAGCCAGTTTTCGGTGGGCCGGGCGGTGGTGGAGGTAAGGATCTCTACCACCTGGGTATTTTTTAATTCCGAATTAAGGGGAACAACAAGGCCGTCCGCCCGGGCAAGCTGGCAGTGTTCGCCGATGGAGGTATGGATGTGGAAGGCAAAATCCAGGGGAGTGGCCCCCGCGGGAAGTTCGACAACCTTTCCCCGGGGGGTAAAAACGTAGATAGAATCCTTTAGAAGTTCCCGTTTAATGTCTTCGAGGAAAAGCTGCGAATCGCCGGATGCGCCGGTTTCGGCGTTCCGGTTTTTAAGGCGGTTTACGATGAGCAGTTCTTTATCCGGGGCCGGACCCTTTCCCTGCTTATACAGCCAATGGCCTGCGATTCCGTATTCCGCGGTCCTGTGCATGTCCTGGGTTCGGATCTGTATTTCCAGCATCTTGCCTTGTTCTTCCGCCTCCGTCTTGGATCGGGGGGCTGCAAAAACCGTGGTATGAAGGCTCTGGTACCCGTTGGATTTGGGCATGGCAATATAGTCCTTAAACCGGCCCTCCAGGGGTTTCCAAAGACGGTGGACCATGCCTAAAAGCGTATAGCACTGATCGATGGCGCCGCAGAGAAGGCGGATGCCGAAAAGATCATACAGATCTTCCGGGGCTTTGTTCCGCTTTCTCATCTTTCTGTATATGGAATAAAAGTGTTTTGCCCTGCTTTGCACTTCCACCTTAATACCCGCGGCGGCGGCGCCAAGGCGTATGGTTTCCTGAACCCGCTGCAAAAAATCGTTCCGCTCCCCCCGTTTAAGGGCAACAATTTCTTTTATCTGAAGGTACGCGTCCTTGTTTAGGTGTTTAAGGCAGAGGTCTTCCAGTTCATCCTTAAGCCAGGAAATTCCCAGCCGGTCCGCCAGGGGGGCATAGATGTCAAGGCATTCCTGGGCCGCGGCCTTGCGTTGTTCCTTGGGAAAAAAATCCAGGGTCCTCATGGTATGGAGGGCGTCGGCAAGCTTAATCAAAATTACCCGGATGTCCCTGACCATGGCAAAGAGCATTTTTCTGATGTTGTTTGCCTCATGCACAGTTTTACCGCTTACGCTGACGCCGGCAATTTTAGCCGCGTCTTCTGCCAGAGGCAGGGCTTCCTTGCCGAAGCGGCGTTTTACCATCTCCCCATCCGCCGGGGATTTTAGGCAGTCCCGAAGCAGAGCCGCAATGATTGAATCCGCATCAAGGTTAAGTTCAATTAAAACCGCCGCGGTTCCCAGGTGGTGATGAAGATTTTCGCTGTTTTGCTCTTCCGCCTGTAGGGCCGCCTGGAGAATCCGCTCCTGGTCCCGGCGGGAATAGGAGGCAATTTTTTCGCTAAAGGCGCCTATGGCGGCGCCATTGGCGGCGCCATTGGCGGGTTTCACGGGAGGCGCCCTTCGATAACCCGGTCCAGGCCCCCCAGGTCCCGGTGGACGGCAATGCCGGTAAATCCCCCCGCTTCCAGAAGAGCCCTAAGGGTTCCCATGTGGGAAGGATCGGCTTCCATAAACAGGGTTCCCCGGGCCTCCAGGTACCGGGGGGCTTCTGCGATGATCCGGCGTATAATATCCAGGCCGTCCCCGCCCCCGTCCAGGGCAAGGCGCGGTTCATGCTGTAGTTCCGGGGCAAGACGGGAAATTACTTTTGAAGGGATGTAGGGGGCGTTGGCGGTTATAATGGAAAAGCGCCGGGTCCTATGGCCCAGGGCGGCAAAAAGATCTCCCCGGAAAAAACGGATCTTTCCCCGCGGCTTTGGGGATCCCCGGGGAAGGGTCTTGGAAAGAAGCCGCGCCGCGTTACGCCGGGCAATTTTTAGCGCCGCCTTTGACAAATCAGTCCCCCACATTTCCAGTTCCGGGCAGCTGTGCTTTATGGCAATCGCCACCGCCCCGCTGCCGGTGCAAAGGTCCAGCGCCCTGGGCGCCTGTGCAAAAGATGAAAGATTGGGGAACCGGGAATGAACCGCGGCCAGGGCCCTTTCCACCAGGGTTTCTGTATCCGGCCGGGGAACCAATACCCCGGGGCCGACGGCAAAGTCCAGCCCCCAGAATTCCCTGCGCCCCAGGATGTATGCTACGGACTCACCGGCCTGCCGCCGCCTAAGGTATGTTTCAAAACGGCGGCGCCGCGCCGCGTCCAGGGGCGCCGGCCCCGCGGCGTAGAGCTTTTCCCGGGAAATCCCTAAAACCTCTGCCAGTAAGAGCGATGCGTCCAGAGCCGGGGAGCTTATGCCGCCCTTAGCCAGGAGGGACGCCCCCCCGGACAGCAGTTCTTGTATGGAAGCCATGGCTTTCCCCTAAATCTGGTATTCCGCGGCACGGTCAATACAGTCGAGAAAAGCCATTTCCATATCCTTCATGGCCTTGGCAATGGCGTCTTTTTTGTTTTTTTTGTAGTCCTTAAGCCGTTTGCTTAAGTTAATAACCGGGGCGATTTGAATAAGGACCCGTTTAGGATGGACATTCAAGACCCGGTTGGAGTAGGCCCCCCCCATGGTTCTATTGGCAAAATCCCATAAATTCTGGACGTATTCGATCTTTTTGTGCAGAGGATCCGTTTCTACGGGAAGAGGAACCCGGAAATACCAAACAAAGTCCACCAGTTCCATATGCCGGGAGGCGTGCCAGGCTTCTCCCGAGCGAAGATCCGCCAGGGCCCGTTCCAGCAAACTAAGGGAGTTAAGATTGTTAAGTCCGGGGATTATCATTCTGTCCCAGCAAATTTGCTTGATATGGTAAAGCCGCTCCACGATTCCCTTTCCCCGGGGGTGTATGTCCAGGAGTTTTTCCGCTTTGTCCAAAGCGGCCCCCATGACAGCGTCTACCCGGTGGGAAAAACTTTGGTTTTCTACTGGGGTAATATTGTAGCGTTTTTCGTTCTGCCTAAGGATAAAGTCCCTGGCCCGCCGAAGACGCTCGGTAAAACCGGCGCCGTCCCGCTTTCCGCTAAACCCGGTATATTTTTCTATTTTCCGGATAAGCTTGTTAAGGGACCACTGGCCCATTTTTCCGTACCGGAAATGGGTAGAAACCGGCAGGATCTCCACGGGGCTTGAGTTGCCTTCTTTTTCAAGCCGTTCCGCCACCTGAAAACCAATGCGGATAGTACCTTTTTCAAGCCGCTGTACCAATTCCGTGATATAGCTTACCTGGCCTTCCGGGGCGATAGCCAGGGGGTAGGGGCCTTCGGAGATTGTCCGTAGAATCCGGTTCATCCCGGCGGAATCCATCTTGGCATGGTGGACCGGCATGGAAAGAAGGCCGGGCATAATCCACCGGGCAACAGCCCCTCCCCACCGTAGGATCTCGTAGCCATAGACAAACGAAACATAGGGCCGTCCGGGGAATTGTACTTTTTCCTTTCTGGCCAGAGAGCGGAGCTTGAAAAGAAAAAACCACAGGAGAAGCTGGGCCTCCCCCCCGTTGGGATGCCGAAACGCAATAATGCAGCGGCTTTTCCCCTCCAGGGCCCGTTTATAGGCGTCAAAAAGGGGCCGGCCGTTCCTTAAAACCATTCGGGCTATACCTAAAACAAGGAAAAGGTAGAGCCTTCCCAAAAGCCGGCAGGCAAAAACCACCAATTTTGAAATGCGAGATTTCTGGACCTTTATATCTGGCGAAGCCACAACCACCGGCTTAGAATATGGTTTGTACATTCCCCATATTGTATAATATACCGTTAAATTGCTTCAAGCCGGGTCGGGATGCCGTCCTGGCGCATCAAACTAAAGAATCTAACCGCAGCCGGATATGCTCAAGGGGAGGGGAGGGCGGGGCGGAGTTCGGCCCGCCGGAAGAAACATCCGCGACACGAAGCAGAGGTCCTGCGGCCGCTTGACAATATCGAAGCCTTTTTGGTAATATGTAAGTACATTCCCCTGTAGCTCAGCTGGCAGAGCAAGTGGCTGTTAACCACTGGGTCCGTGGTTCGAACCCGCGCGGGGGAGCTTGAAGCCGTCCGAAAGGGCGGCTTTTTGTTGTGTTGGAGTTTCGCATAGCGAAACTCCACAAGTGAGTTACAGCGGGTTCGAACCGGAGGGCGCGCCGAGCGAATGCGAGGAAAAGGCGGCAGGGACTGCCGGCGGCAGGGACTGCCGG
>JAITKV010000040.1 GCA_031278215.1 Spirochaetaceae bacterium | reverse complement strand
GATCCGCTGTCCGCCGATGTTTCCCGTTACGCTTCTTCCGGCAAAATTATTCCCTGGGCCTTTAATTTCTGGCCCGCGGGGATCATCGAAGTTCACCTTGCGCCGGTGGCCCAGCAGTTTTTTGCTTCCCGCATGAGCGGCGAGGAATTCCTTACGGCCCTGGACAATGCCTGGGTTGCGGCGAATAAGTAGCGTTTGTCTATAATGTGTCTACATTATGGACAGACACTAATTAGCGGGCGCCTCTAAATCTAAGGTAGCTTTCCCAAAAACTGAAGTTTTGGGAAAGCCTCAACAGAGTAGGCTTTTACTTAGGGTCTGGTTTAATATAGATAGTATGAAACAATTTCGCGGCCCCGGCTGGTATGCCCTGTTTACGGTTCCTCTGCTGTTTGTCTTTGCCACGGTGGTGATCATCCCCTTTATTATCGGGATCGGCTACGCGTTTTTTTCCTGGGACGGCCTGCCCCTTAACCCCAAGGTCTTTGTGGGGCTGTCGAATTTTATCCGCCTTGCCGGAGATCGGCGTTTTCTCTCGTCCGCGGGGTATACCGTTGTCTTTACCCTTTTGTCGATTGTTACGATAAACGTCCTGGGCCTTGCGTTTGCCCTTATCGTTACCACCGGCCTTAGGGTGCGGAACGCCGCCCGGACCATGGTGTTTGCCCCGTATATGATA
Organism: Spirochaetaceae bacterium; assembly: GCA_031278215.1. GTDB lineage: Bacteria > Spirochaetota > Spirochaetia > Treponematales > Breznakiellaceae > JAISLT01. Next base: position 36,640 of record JAITKV010000040.1, on the reverse strand, counting down.
GGCGGCCTTATCCTTGGCTATATCTGGAAATTTATCCTCGGCGAAGCCTTCAAGGCCATAGGAGAAGCAACGGGGTTTACCGCGGTATTTTTTAACTGGCTTCTGGACCCAAGGATGGCCCTGGTGGGCCTTATGGTTGTCACCACCTGGCAGATGGCTGGTTATATCATGATCATCTATATTACCGGCATCCAGTCCATCCCCGACGAAGTGATCGAAGCGGCCCATGTGGACGGCGCCGGTTTTTGGACCACCCTGTTCAGGATCCGGTTTCCCCTGATCATGCAGTCCTTTACCATCTGCCTTTTTCTTTCCCTTTCGTACTGTTTTAAAATCTTTGACGTCAACCTGTCTCTTACCGGAGGGGGGCCCTATAATTCAACCGAACTTTTTGCCATGAATATTTACCATGAAATTTTCTTTCTGAACAATTACGGCTACGGACAGGCTAAGGCCATTGTGTTCTTTATTATTGTCGCCGTAATTACCACCATTCAGGTAAGCATTACCAAGAGACAGGAGGTGGAGATAAAATGAAAAATCCCGCAAAGTTTGCAGCCTTAAATATTGGGTGCCTTATTTTTTGCCTCCTGTATCTGTTTCCCGCATATATAGTCCTGGTTAATTCGTTTAAAAACCGGGCGGAACTGTACGAAAATATTCTGGCCCTTCCCAAAACGTTCAGTTTTCAGTATTACACCGCCGCCATGGGCAGGATGAATTTTCTTTCGGCCCTGGGCAATTCCTTTCTTGTTACCGTAATTTCAATATGTTTTATTGTGGTGTTTTCTTCCATGTGCGCCTGGATGCTGGTGCGGAGGAATAACAGGCTTTCTAAGATCATCTTTATGGTTTTTGTTACCACCATGCTTATCCCCTTCCAAACCCTTATGATGCCCCTGATGCAGGTAATGGGGGGAATCCGGAACAAACTGGGAATCCCGATGGTAGATACCCTGGGGGCCCTTATCTACATGAACATAGGCTTCGGCGCCAGTATGGCGGTGTTTCTGTACCACGGCTTTGTTAAATCCGTGCCCCTTTCGCTGGAAGAGGCGGCAATTATCGACGGCTGCAATAATTTTCAGGTGTTCTGGCACATTGTCTTTCCTATCCTTAAGCCCGTTACCGTTACCGTCATGGTGCTGGATGTAATCTGGATCTGGAACGATTACCTGCTTCCCTCGCTGGTGCTGACCAGCAGGGCCCACAGAACCATTCCCCTTTCAACGGCGTCCTTCTTTGGCGAGTTTTCGATCCAGTGGAACATGGCCATGGCGGGGCTGATGCTTACCATTATTCCGGTCATAGTGTTTTATCTTTTCTCCCAGAAGTACATTATTAAGGGAGTGGCCGCCGGTGCGGTAAAGTAGGTTCCCGTGCAGTACCGGAAAGAAATACGGCCGGAGGATCCCGGCGCCCTGCTTCTGGATGAAACGATCTTTCACAACGCCAACGGTTACCTGGGGGTTCGTTCCAACTTTGAAGAAGGGTATCCCGAAGGCATAGAAAGTATCCGGGGTTCCTACATAAACGGCGTCTATGATTTTGCCGGGATGAAGCAGGCAGAAAAACTCTACGGCCTGGTAGAAGAAAAGCAGACCATGCTGAATGTGGCCGATACCCAGGGAATTAAACTTTTTCTTGGGGGCGAAGAATTCAGCCTTTTTACCGGGCGGCTGCTTAAGGGCGAAAGAATTCTGGATATGAAAAAAGGCTACACCGCGCGCCGCATGCTTTGGCGTTCCCCCCGGGGAAAGGAAGTGGAAATCCTTATCCGCCGGGTCGCCTCTTTTACCCGGCTTCCCCTTTTTCTTATCGACTATTCCGTTACCGCGTTGAATTTTCAGGGGAACCTTCGTTTTGTTTCCACCCACCGGGGGGACATAAAAAACTACAGCAAGTCCGGCGATCCCCGGGTGGCCGCCGAAAGTTTTCGCCACCTGCTTCCGGTTCGGGGCAGAACAGAAGGGGCCGCTTCGTTTATTACCAGCGAAGCCTCAAAATCGGGGATCCTGGTCTGCACCGCGGTGGACCATGTCATAGAAGGGGGAAAGGCCATTACCCTCAGCACCGAAGCTTCCCCCGGGGGGGCGAAGACGCAAATCGGCGGCGCCCTTGGAAAGGGCAAAACCCTGCGGCTTTTAAAGTATTCTATCTTTACCGACAGCCTTCGCCGCGAAGACTGTGAAGAAGCCGCGGGGGAAGAACTGCGCCGGGCCGTCGAAGCCGGCGCCGATGACATATACCGCAGTCAGGAAGAATACCTTGAAGAATTCTGGGAAAGCGCCTTCCTTGAAATAGACGGGGACGAAAAGCTTTCCGATGCGGTAAAGTACAATATGTACCAGCTGCTTCAATCTGCGGGCAGAGACGACAAGGGCAGCATAGCCGCCAAGGGATTAAGCGGAGAGGGCTATGAGGGGCATTTTTTCTGGGATACGGAAATGTACATAGAGCCTTTTTTCGCCTTAACCCGGAGCGCCATCTGCAGGAACCTTATTTCGTACCGCTACGCCATCCTGGACGAGGCCAGAAAAAACGCCCGGATCCTGGGGCACAAAAAGGGCGCCCTGTTTCCCTGGCGTACCATCATGGGCAGGGAATGTTCCGGCTATTTTCCCGCGGGAACCGCCCAGTACCATATTAACGGAGACGTGGCCTGGTCGGTGGTTTCCTATTATCTTGCCACCGAAGATTTTGCGTTCATCGCCGAAAAGGGCGCGGAGATAGTCTTTGAATGCGCCCGGCTCTGGATCGATACCGGTTCCTGGAGCCAGGGAACCTTTCAGATCCACGGCGTAACGGGCCCCGATGAATATACCTGCATGGTAAACAACAATTACTTTACCAATCTTTCGGCAAAATTCAACCTCCATTGGGCGGTACGGTTCTATCACATGCTTGCGGATTCAGGATGGATTAATCCCCTGGCGGCCCGGATAGGCCTTGTGCCTGAAGAAATACAAACCTTTTCCCGGGCGGAAAAGGCCATGTATATTCCCTACGATGCGGAACTGGGAATTAACCCCCAAGACGATTCGTTCCTTTCCAAAAAAAAGTGGGACCTGGCCAATACGCCTAAAGAAGATTTTCCACTGCTGCTTCATTATCATCCTTTGCACTTGTACCGCCACCAGGTATGCAAGCAGGCCGATACGGTTCTGGCCCATTTTATCTTTGAAGATCAACAGGATCCGCAGACCATACAAAGATCCTTTTTGTACTACGAAAAAATCACCACCCACGATTCTTCCCTTTCCACCTGTATATTCAGCATCGTCGCTTCTAAACTTGGGTACCGTGAAAAGGCCTACCGTTATTTTGGCGATTCGGCCATGCTGGATCTGTACAATACCCACGGCAATACCATGGACGGCATCCATACCGCCAATATGGGAGGGGTCTGGATGGCCATTGTCTACGGCTTCGCGGGGCTGCGGATCGGGGAAAAAGGCCTTTCCTTTGATCCGGACATTCCCGATCCGTGGAGGGGCTACCGTTTTCGCATCTGTTACCGGGGCAGCAGGATCCAGGCTGCTATTACCTTTTCGTCGGCAACCTTTACCCTGCTTTCCGGTGCGGAAAAAAAAATAACCGTGTACGGCAAGACTTATACCTTGGCGGATTCGCTAAGTACCGCTTTAAAACGCCGGTCCGGATAAATGTTCCTTACCCAGCCCGGCGCGGCCGGGATAAATGTTTCTTGCCCGGCCCGGCGCCGCCGGGACAGATGTTCCTTACCCGGCCCGGCCCTGGGGCTTGGCGATCGCAGCATTTTTCCGGTCTTGTTTTTTTGGAAACCGAAAATTGCCGATGATCCGGCATTTCTATTGTCATGGATGTTTAGCTGTGATATACTGTAGTATTGTGAAGTTCCGGTTTTTTTTAATTCTGCCCTTTTTTGTAAGTCTTCCCGGGTTTTCTCAATCCCAGGCTGGGCTTTCCATAACCCTGGAAGAAAACAACGGAACGCTTACCATTGTCCGGTGTAAGGGTTTTGCCAAAGAAGTGGTTATTCCCGAAGTCATTAACGATATGCCCGTAACCGCCATTGGCGACTATGCCTTTGCAAAAAAGGATCTTACCAAGGTTACCATACCGGACAGTATAACCGTCATAGGAAAGGGCGCCTTTGCGGAAAACAAACTTACGGAACTTGTAATCGGGGATAATGTTCGATCCCTGGGAGTGGGCGCCTTTGCCAATAATCAACTGGTCAGGATAAGCATAGGCGCGGGCCTTACGGTTATTTCCCGTGGTTGTTTTCAGGTTAACCTTCTCCGGTCTGTGGAACTTCCCGATACCCTTACGGCCATAGAAGATTATGCGTTTTTTGGAAACCGGCTTACGGGGGTAAGCATTCCCACAAGCATTACCGCCATAGGAGAGGGGGCCTTTGCCGGCAACCGGATCACCGTATTAACCATAGGGGACGGGGTCGAAACCATAGGGGACGGGGCTTTTTTTAATAACGAGCTTAACCGTATCACCATCCCTCCGGGGCTGGAAGAAGTGGGCAAGCGGGCTTTTAACAACAGGCCGAAAGGCGACAGTTTTAGTACCAGGGTTAACTATTACGACACCCATGAAAACCTGCTTTTTTCCAGCGATTCAAGCTTTGATACCTACTATAACTCCCAGGGAAGAAGAAGTGGAACCTATATCTATACCGAAGGAACATGGTCGATTGGCGAATAAAATAACGGATCCCGGACCCCCCGTCCAAGATAAGGATTTTTGATGGTAGTGATGAAATTTGGCGGCAGTTCACTTGCCAACGCCGAACGGATACGGAATGTGGCGGAAATTGTTAAGGCCAAGATTAGGTCAAAACCGGTGCTGGTTCTTTCCGCCATGGGGGACACCACGGACTACTTGCTGGAAGCCGCCGGAGGGGCCCTGCGCAAGGGCTTTGTGTCCATAGAAAAAATAGAGGAACTATACCTTTCCACGATTTCCGAACTTAAACTGGGGTCGCCGCTGCAACGGGAAATTAAGAACCTTATTTGGGAACTGGGAAGTCTTCTTACGGGGGTGTCCCTTACCAGAGAATTAACCGGCAGAACCCGGGACTGTCTATTGTCTTTCGGGGAACGGATCACCATTCGTATTGTTGCCGCATACCTGCATACATTAAAGCTAAACGTCCGGGCCATTGACGCCTGGGACGCGGGATTCCTTTCCGATTCCGCGTTCAGCCAGGCAGAGCTGCGCAGGGAAAGCTGGGTTCGTATTTCTTCCTTTTTCCCCACCCTTGTTGCAGAGGGGGTGCTGCCGGTAATTACAGGCTTTATTGCCAAGGATGAAAATGGAAACATCACCACCCTTGGCCGGGGGGGATCGGATCTTTCCGCCACCGTAATTGCCGCGGCCTGCAAGGCGGAGGAAGTACAAATATGGAAGGATGTGGACGGCATCCTTACGGCGGATCCTAACCTGGTAAAAGACGCCCGGCCGGTGGAAACCGTTACCTATGAAGAAGCGGCGGAACTCGCCTATTTTGGCGCCCAGGTACTGCATCCCCGGGCCATGCAGCCCTGCATAAAAAGCAAGACTCCGGTGCTGGTAAAGAATTCCTATAACCCCGCCGCCCCCGGCACCCGGATCGAGGCGGGGCCGGTTAAAAATACTCCCCGGATCCGGGCCATAACCAGCAAGAAAAAAGTTACCCTGGTGGACATTGTTTCTACCCGCATGCTTGGCCAACCGGGCTTTTTAGCCCGGGTCTTTTCCGAATTTTCAAAGAACGGCATTTCCATCGACATGGTGGCCACCAGTGAAGTTTCTGTTTCCCTTACCTTGGACGGGGAAGAGGATTTAACACCGGTGATCCGGGAGCTTTCCGAATATGCCGGAGTGGAGGTAAAGACAGATAAGGCCATTGTAACAATTATAGGGAATGTACGGTATTCATCGGAAATACTGCACGAGGCCTTCGGGCTCTGTAAAAAAGCGGGGATCCAGGTACAGATGGTTTCCCACGGGGCAAGCAAGGTAAACACCAGTTTTATCGTGAACGCCGAAGAAGCCCCGGGCCTGGTTAAAGAGCTGCACCGCTTCTTCTTCAATGAAGCCGCCGGCAAAAAAGAAGCCGCCGGCAAAGAAACTCCCGGAAAAAAAAGAATCGCCGGCAAAAAAAGACCGGACCTCCCAAAAAAGGATTAACGGTGAATATAGGCTTAATTGGCTACGGAAAAATGGGGCCGGTTCTGGAAACGGTCTGCGGTTCCAGGGGGCATCGCATCGTTACGGTGCTGGATCCGGCAAGCAGGCCCGGCGAAGCCTATGAACCTTCTAAGGCGGATGTACTCCTGGAATTTACCGGCCCCGGAACCGCGGCGGAAAACATAAAGGCCGCGGCGGGGGCGGGAATGGCGGTGGTTTCGGGATCCACGGGCTGGTACCACAGGCTGCCCGAAGTGGCGGCGGCGGTGGAAGCAGGGGGGGGCGCCCTTCTGTGGTCCTCGAATTTTTCCCTGGGGGTGAATATTTTTTTTCGCCTTGGCGCCTATGCGGCGGCCCTGGTGGATCCCTTTGAAGAATACGACGTGGGGGGCCTGGAAGCCCATCATAATAAAAAAGCGGACAGCCCTTCGGGAACCGCAAAGATTCTTATGGAACGGATCCTGTCTGCCATGACCCGGAAAAAAAAGGTGCTGTGGGAACAGGACGGGGACAGGCCGGAAAAAGACGCCGTTCATTTTAGCAGCCTGCGGGTAGGCTCCCTGCCCGGAATACATTCCCTGATTTTTGATTCTCCTTCAGATACCATAGAAATAACCCATACCGCCCGCGGCCGGGAAGGATTTGCCCTGGGGGCGGTGATTGCCGCAGAATGGCTTGTAAGTTCCCCGGCCCCTGACGGAGGCGGCAGACGCCGGGGAGTTTTTACCATGGATGATGTGTTAAAGGATATACTGCCATGAACAAAGAATTTAAGGGCGCCTATACGGCCCTGATTACTCCGATGAAGGACGATGGAACGGTTGACTACGACGGCTTTTGCCGGCTTATCGCCCTCCAGATAGAAGCGGGCATTAACGGGCTAGTACCCTTGGGTACCACCGGCGAGACCCCAACCCTGGATGATAACGAAGAAGAAAAGCTTATTAGACTAGCGGTAAAAGAAACCGCAGGCCGGGCGCCCTTGATCATCGGGGCCGGGTCTAATTCCACCAGGCACATGGAGGGCTATGTAAAACGGGCCCGGGATCTGGGGGCCGATGCGGTTCTGGTGGTAAGCCCCTACTATAATAAACCCAACGATTCCGGCATGATACGACACTTTGAAGTTGCCGCCGCGGCGGGACTGCCGGTGATTATCTACAACGTTGCCTCCCGGACCGGACGAAACATTCCGGTGTCTCTTATGGAAAAACTTGCGGACATTCCGGGCATCGTGGGGGTTAAAGAATCTTCCGGCGACATTATCCAGATGATGGAAATAATTGAACGGATCGCCCTGCCCCGAAAGGGCGGCGCCAATCCCTTTTGGGTCCTTTCCGGGGACGACAACTTTACCCTGCCCCTCCTGGCCCTGGGGGGCGACGGGCTTATCTCGGTTATTTCAAATTTGGTCCCCGGAAAAGTTGCGGCCCTGGTAAAGGCCTGTCTGAACGGCCTTTTTACGGAGGCCCGCAGCCTTCACTACGAACTGCTTCCGCTGATGAGGCATGCCTTTATCGAAACCAATCCGGTTCCCATAAAAACCGCCATGGGCTGGGCGGCCCTGCCCTCGGGCCCCGTACGCCTTCCCCTGGGCCCCCTTTCCGCGGCCAATGAAAAAGTGCTGCGGCAAACCGTACTGGATGCGGGATTTACCATAAAACCATAAGGGTACAGGAGGATTGTTTCCTGACAAATTCAAATCCCCGGAGCATACAATGAAACAGTCCACAGAAAACTTTTCTCTTAAAAGGCGATTTACATTTTTCTTTATCCTTTTTATCGTTGCCATTTACACAGGGGTTCTTGTTACATCTTACCGGCAAATCATGGGACTAACGGAGACCATCAGCGCCGAGTTGGGCATGCCCATTATAAAGGAAGCATTGAGAATTATCGATGGAGATTCCTTTGAACGGCTTAGTAAAAATCCCGGTCTGGAGGATCCCTATTTTAAGGAGCTTCATGCAAAGCTTTTGGCCCTTAAAATGGAAACCAGCGTTATTTATCTTTATACCATGGCGCCGGTGGAAGCGACGGTTTTTCGGTATGTCGTCGACGGCAGTTCGACGCCGGAGGACGCCGAAATTTTTTCCCCTCCCGGCGCGGAGGAAGACATAAAAAATTATCGGGAACCGGTTTTACGGGCCCTGGAAACCAAAACCATACAAACCAGCAGCATTGACTATGATCGTGAATGGGGTTGGACCATTTCTACCTACGGCCCGATTCTTAATTCCGCAGGGAAGCCCGTGGGAATTGCGGCCTGCGATTTCCAGGCCGATATCGCGTCGCGGTTTTTTCCCCATATCCTGCAGGAATTGATAGTATCCGCGGTTTTTGTGCTGGCGGGCCTTGTCGCGTATCTGTATATGATGCGCGGAGTTAACCGGCAGAATCAGCATCTGCGGGAACTAAAGGAGGCCGCCGAAACTGCCAGGGCGGCGGCAGAGGCGATCTCCCGGGATTTAAAGGACGAGCGGGATACAATCAGCGCCATGAAGGACGCCCTTAGGGTGGGGCTTTTTTTTATGGATAAAAACTTTGTTATCCAGAGTAATTATTCCCGGGCCCTGGAAGCCATTTTGGATATAGACAACCTGGACGGAAAAAAGTTTACCGATCTTTTAAGCCCCCAGATAAAGGAACAGCTGCTTAAAAACCTTATAGAGTATTTTGTGCTTATCTTTAACCGGGCCCAGGCGGCCAGCCATAAACTTGACGGAAAGATGCTGGAAAGCCTAAACCCTGTTCACGAGATGGTGTATGTTAGCCCTAAAGACGGAGCAAAGAGGGTCCTGCGCTGTACCTTTGTCCCGGTGGACCGGGGTCAAGGCAGGCTTTTTATCCTGGGAAACCTCCAGGACATTACCGGCGAAAAACGCCTGGAACAGGAACTGGTGGAAAAGGATGCCAAAAACCGGGATCCGGAAAGCGGGTCCCCATGACGGATGGGCCGGGCCAAGGCATCTTGCGCTTTCTGTATAAACTAGTATAGAATAAGCCTGTTCCGAAACTAAGCGGCGTGCGCTAAACAGCCCGGCGTTTTCTGGCATGACCGGTTGGCGGGCGGTTAACCCGGTGGCGAGAGTGCGCGTATCCGGCGTTTTCTGGCATGACCGGTTGGTGGGCGATTAACTCAGTGGCGAGAGTGCTACCTTCACACGGTAGAAGTCACTGGTTCAAATCCAGTATCGCCCACCAACCGGTTTTGTTTTGTCTGCCGGATACGACTTCACACGGTAGAAGGGTGTTTTTCTTTATGTATGCGGAAAACCGCCTTTTCCACTTCAACGCCTTCCAAGGTCATATTTTACAGGAGGCAGCGCCCTCATAGAACCTGCAATAAAACCCTAATATGATAAGGGAACTGGACCCGATTTTTAGAGGTTCCCGTAAAAGAAGAACCGCCGCCGCACAACGAAAGCTCCGGTGCAAATCCCCTTTTGTTTCGGGGTTTTTCAACCGGGAATATTGCGGCGGCTTCCCCAATTAGTATGGAATGTGCCATACTCAATCCTATGGATAGACTGGCCTCTTGTGCCGGATCAGATGGCCGGGGTCCTTCGCCGGTTCCCGACAGGCGGCGTGCGGAACTGGTACGAAAGGCCCTGCATTTGCTTATTGCCCTTTCCCCGTCCATGGCGGAATTTAGCCGGACATATACGCTGGTTTTTCTTGGGGCGGGAACCCTGGCCTATGGGCTTATGGAAGCCCTGCGGTGCAAAGGGCTGCGGATTCCCCTAATTTCTTTCCTTACGGATTTTGCCTCCCGCAGACGGGACAGGGGGCGTTTTGTTCTGGGGCCCGTAACCCTTGGCGCGGGGGCCTTTTTATCCCTGCTGCTCTTCCCCCCCCGGACCGCGGCCATAGCCATTTATGCTCTGGCCTTTGGCGATGGGACCGCAAGTTTGGCGGGAAAATTTTTTGGCCGGATCCGGCCCCTTTTTTTGTTTCATAAAAGCCTGGAAGGATCCGCGGCCTGCTTTCTGGGGACCCTTATCAGCGCGTGGCTGGTTTCAAACGACTTGCGTACCGCCCTTACCGCCGCGGGGGCCGCCACGGCGGCGGAACTGCTTCCCATACGGGACTGGGACAATATCATCATTCCCCTGGTTACCGGTTTGGCGGTACAGTTTCTTTTATAGCCACAGATAAACCTGGTGGAGCCGCCCGGTAATAAACCATGTCCCGGCGATGAGCATGAGTAAGCCCGGCAGGGGGGGGATCCAGGTGTCGGCGTTGATAAGCAGGCTTCGCCCCAGGGAAACCAGAAAGGCCCCCAGCGCAATAAAAAGGTATTCCCCGGTTCCCTTTGTATAGGCCGCCAGTAGAAAACTTACCACCGCGATGGCCATTAACGCGTATTCCACCAGCCGGAACATAGACGAATAGGCGCAGACCATGGTAAGGCTTGAATCCCAGGCCAGCCCGTTAACGGGGACCCTGCTGGCAATTATCAGGATGGCAATAATAATGGTAAGGATAACCTTTCCTTGTTTTTGCATTTCCAGCCCCGCCGCATGGAGGCTGGAAACAAAAAGAGAAAGGACCCCGAAAAACCGGCCAAAAAACAAGATCCGGGTTCCAAAAACCAATAGGACCGAAGGAAAATTGCCGATTTTTTGAAGGGGCAGTAAAATCCTAAGGAGCTCAAAGGTAAAGGACAGGGCAAAAAGGCCAAAAAACAGTATCTCCGGCGATTGGGTTTTTTCAAAAGAGACAAATATTAAAATAGAAACCGCCAGGGCATAAACCACCGCGGCCGCGACGCTTGCAAAGGGAGCGTGGGGCGCGGCGGCAAAAAACCGGATAACCAGACTCTGAAAAAGCCCCCCGGACCGGTACAGGGCCGTCTTGGACAGCGTGGGATACAGGGGAAGCAGTTTTCCCGCCAGAGCGATAAGGCACAAAAAGCAAAACGCGGAAAGGATAATTCCCCCCTTAAAGTAATAGTTTCTTTGGGCCAGCGTCATAGGATAAGCATAGTACTTAAGGGATATTCTGAAAAGACCGACATTTAAATAAGGAGACCGGTATGAATAAACGACTCGTGCTTCTTGCCCTATTGATCCCCACGGCATGCGCCCTCTGGGGGGGGGATACGGCGATTTTTGTGGATTTGGGATTTTCTGCCGACGGCAGAACCTACATGTTTGGACAATACGGGATCCGGTCGGGGACCCTGGTACCCTGGGCGGATTTATATGCGGTTGATGTTTTCTCCAACAACTATGTGCCGGGGGGAAAAATTTCCTATGTCCACGATAGTTCCGTATCCGCAGGTCACGACGGTTCCGGGGCCTTGTACCGGCTTATTGCCAGGAATGCGGCCCTGGCAGACCGGTATAATGTCGGCTACCTTCGCCAAGGGCAGATACTGTATGTTTCCGTGGAAAACGGCGGCTGGTCCGGCGCCGGGACCGTTGAATTCCGGGATTTTGAAAAGGCCGTTTCTTTTCGGGCGGTCCTTACAGGGTCCGGCTATGGAACCGGGGAGGGGTCTTCTTTTTTTATCAGCCTGGAGCGGATAAACCGGGACGGATCCCTTAGGACCTATACGGTGGGCAATGCGGGAATACGGCGCCCCGGGATTGTTTCGTACCGGATCCGCCGGGTCCTTGCCGCTCCCCAAAACGGCGCCCTTATCTTTGTAATCGAGATGAAAAAACAGAACCCCGACGGCAGTACGAACATCCGTTACATGGTAGAGGCCCTGCGGCTTTAGGCGGCGCTTTTCCCGGCCGGTATATTGGGGCCTACATCCAGGGCCGCAGGTATCCGATTTTTTTTGTATGCCAGATTTGCCGGCCCTCGTATTCCCCCGCGAAGACAAACCAGTCTTCCAGGGCCTTTGGAACGGTGTTGTCGGGAAGCTCGCTGGAAACAGTAAGCCGTCCCGGTTCGGCCTGTTTTGCCCCCAGATGAAAAATAAAATTTACCGCGTCGGAAACCACGGTGCCGGTTTTTCCCGGCGGTTTATATTTTACGGTTCCGTAGTGGAGGGCAAAAACAAAATTTACCGGCACGTTTAGGTTTAGAATTTCTATGGTGGTAATGGGCGCCGAAAGGAGCAGCCGGATGCAGGCCACCACCGCCTCTTCAACATTCTTTGCCCTGGGGGGAATAAGCACCAGGCAGTCTTTGCCGGAATCCATCCAGACAAGCCCTTCCGCTTTTTGAAAATTCTGGGATAGGTGCGCTAAAAAGCGTTTATGTAGTTGGGTATAGGCCGCTTCTCCAAACCGGGTACTAAGGCTGCTTTTTCCCCGGAGGGAACAGTACAGCAGATAAAAGGGCATAAGCTTCCCTGTGGGTATTTCTTTCCATCCGGAAATCCCCCCCCCGGGCAGTTTAATGCCTGTTTTGGGCAGTCCTGCTTGCGCCCTCCGGCCGGATTGATCCTTTCCCTTGGCGGGATCTTCCTGGGGCCCCCGGCGCCATGCAGCCGCGGCTCCAAGCCGTTTTGGGTCAATCCCGGCCAGGGCGCCAGGGCCCAGATAATCGGAAGCCCCGGCAAAAAACCACAACGCGGGGTCTTTGCTGCTTCCCCGGGGATCGATGAGGCCCCAGGGCGTATCTTTGCAGCGCTTTTTAAGCTGGGCCGCCGTTTTTTTTGCATCCGCGGCGGTAAGGCCGGAAAGGTCCAGGTACGAAATATCCCCCTCCCGGGCCTTATGCCTGGGCAGTTCCTTCAGGCCCAAAAAAACCGGGGACCCCTTTTTAAAAAACCCCTGCAAGGCAGCTTCTTTTTTGGAAAAAATGTATAAACTCATAGTTTCTCCTGGCATATCTGGTATAACCGGTATTTGCCGCTGGGAGAATTCTTTTCGGTGCTAAAAATGTCAAGCAGGATCTGTTCGCGGGTTACCGCCAGGCTTTCGGAAATAACCAGGGAATTGGGAACCGCCGCTTTCGATTCCAGGGTAACGGCCTTTTTAATCGTGTCGGACTTTAGACATTCCGCTTCGTTGACGTAGTACACCACCGGCCCCGAATGGGCAGAGATCCGTATTTTAAGCTCCGAATTAAGGGGGTTGGCGGTCTTATTGTATAAAAACATTTCGTTCAGTATCTCTATTCCCGCCAGCACTATCATGCGGTTGTAGTCTCCCAGCATAAAAACCCCCAGCGCGCCGTCTCCCTCCCAGGACCAAAGCCTGCCCAGCCGTGATACCACGGCCTTGGTAACGATGGTCCGCAGATCCCCATAGGCCTTTTCAATGCGGTTTCGGGGATTTTCTTTAACCAGGATGGAATTACCGGCAATGTCCAGCCGCAGCACCGCCATTTGCCGCTCATTCCCGTCCACCAGGCGCCCCCAGTTGCGGCTTATCCTTTCCCGCTGGTTTTCAAAGAACTGCCTTGTGGTCTTGTCGTAGCTGAATCCCGCTTGAATAATGTCTCCCACCACATCGTCCAGGCCCCGAAGTTCATAACGCCGCCCCATGTAGCCGGATCTGTCCACCTCGATTAAAAGTTCCACAAAATCTATATAGCAGCCCCCCTGTATCATGTCGGAAACAATCCGGGCGGCCGCGTCCTGGCTGGGAATGGGGTGATCCTGGGGGTATCCGCTTCTTTTGTATATATCGTAATCCGGATCCACCATTTTGACAAACCGGATCATATCCCTTACCGAAAGGGAACTGTAAAGGCATTTACGGCAAAATCTGCCGGTAAATTTTGCATTTTCCATAAGGAATGAGTTTACCATTTGCGGAATAAAATTTATAGTGGCCCTATGGGTATGCGAGGTTTCTGGCTGACTTTTATTCCCGTGCTGGCCTCTTGCGCTGTTTTGGTGGGGGCGCTGGTTTTTTCCGGCTGCTATACCCTTAAGCAGGGGGCTGTGATGCTGGGGTATCTGGGAAAGGCCGTGGCCCTGGAAGATCTGGAAACTGCGGCGGATGCGGAAACCAAAGCATTTATAGGGCGGGTGGAAGATATACGCCGTTTTGCCATGGAAGAACTGGGCCTGCGGGAAAGTAAGAACTATACCCGGTATGTAGAGATTGACCGGGATTATCTGGCGGCGGTGGTTTCCGCCTGTGCGGCCGACTCCTTTACCCGCCATGAATGGACCTTTCCGGTGGTGGGGGCTCTTCCCTACAAGGGCTTTTTTGATTCCGCCGGCGCCGGAAAAGAAGCCCGGCTGCTAAAGGCCGAGGGTCTGGATGTGTGGGTCCGGCGGGTAGACGCTTTTAGCACCCTGGGGTGGTTTAAGGATCCCCTGTATTCATATATGAAGAAATACAGCGATTACCATTTGGCGGATCTGATTATCCATGAATTAGTCCACGCCACAGTATTTGTCCGGGGCCAGGCCCAGTTTAATGAACAGTTGGCGGAATTTATAGGAACCACAGGGGCCCGGCTTTATATTGCAAGCCGGTTTGGCGTCCAATCCCCGGAATATTTGGCCATTGACCAAGAGGCCGCGGACGCCGGGGCTTTTAGGGAATATATCCGGGACCTTATACGGGAACTGGAGGCGGTCTACGGCGATTCCGCCCTAAGCCGGGAAATAAAACTACAGCGAAAGGAAGAAATAATTACCGGGGCCCAGGAGCGTTTTGCCGGGGAATACGAAAGCCGCTTTAGGGGGGAAAACTACCGGGGTTTTGCGACCCTGCCGGTAAACAACGCCTACCTGGACCTGTTCCGAATCTACCATGCGGAGGACTTCTTTTTTAAAAACCTGTACCAGCATATTTGCGAAACCCTGCCGGATCCGGGGGAACCGCCCGGTATGGCCGGACTACGCCGCTTGATTGAGGCCGCCAAATCCATTCACGGGGGCGATCCCCGGGAAGCCCTGCGGGCCGCGGCCCTCCGGACTTAAATTTGTCCGGGCCGCATAAACCGTTTTCCCCGTAAAAACAAGCGCCGGCGATCCCGGGCCTTTCTTCTTCAGGACCGCTAAATTCCCCTAAAGCATTTTTTATAAAAACCGACACTTATAATGAACTGGACTAAAAGCCCTGCGCCCGTTGGGCCTCCACGGTTCTAGGTCCGGAATATCCTCACCCTTCCGGGGACGGGTGGGTCGAGGGTTCTTTCCCGGTAAAACTTGTTTTACCGGGGTGGCACATGGAACGTTCAAACGAACGATCCGAAAAGCAAATGTTTGTGGAGTTTTGGATAACAGAATTCCAACGTATATTGCCGAGCGTTAGCAAGACAATATGCAATGGCATGGATGCCACGGTGGAACTTTGTCATAGGGACAAAGACCGCCGAAAACAGCCAAAGGAGTGTATTGTATGATCATTAACCACAACCTCAGCGCAATGTTTGCCGACAGGTCCCTTAAAGTTACCCAGGTGTCCCTGGATAAAAATATGGAGAAGCTGTCGAGCGGCATGCGTATTAACCGCGCCGGTGATGATGCTTCTGGACTCGCTGTTTCCGAAAAAATGCGAAGCCAAATCCGCGGCTTGAATCAAGCGTCTGTGAACGCCCAGAACGGTATTTCGTTCATTCAAGTTACGGAAGGCTACCTTCAGGAAACCCAGGACATTATGCAGCGTATGCGTGAGCTGGCAGTACAGGCTTCTAACGGTATTTATTCCGCAGAGGACAGAATGTACATTCAGGTCGAAGTTTCAGCTTTAATTGATGAAGTAGACCGGATTGCATCCCACGCCCAGTTCAACGGTATGACGGTGTTAACCGGCCGTTTTGGCCGGCTTGTCGGCGAAAATGTGGTTACCGCATCTATGTGGCTTCATATCGGCGCCAACATGGATCAGCGGGAACAGGTGTTTATCGGCACCATGACTGCCAAGGGCCTTGGGGTCCGGAACGTCGGTGACGAATCGATTATTTCATTGTCCAGCCCGGACAGTGCCAACCGTGCCATTGGAACCCTTGACGAAGCGCTTAAAAAGATCAATAAACAAAGGGCAGATCTTGGCGCCTATCAGAACCGCCTGGAACACGCTGTGCGCGGCCTTGACATCGGAGCCGAAAATATGCAGGCTTCCGAATCCCGCATTCGCGATACCAACATGGCCAATGAGACTGTGTCGTATACTACGCACCAGATCCTCAATCAGGCCGGTACCGCCATGCTTGCTCAGGCCAATCAAAAGGCACAGACAGTACTCCAGCTTCTGCAGTAACAAGGCCGAAGGGCCGCGGTTTTCAGCGGCCGCCGGCGTCCTGGATCCGGTTTATCCGGATTGCGGAGATTCCGGGGGCCAAAGCTTGGCATCGGTACTACAGAAAACGTGCTCGGAAAGGCGCCTGACCACTTTACCGTGGTCAGGCTTCTTTTTTTTGCGCCAAAACGGCTTATTGATAAGCCGGTTTTACTTGTTATTTTTACCCGGGTAAGGTAAAATACATTCACGGTATGGGCAAAAAGAAAAAACCGGCGGGGGCCTTCGCCCTTTGCCTGGTTATTTTTATAAGCTGCGTTTTACTCTGTGTTGTGCGGCGGGATTTTTTACAAAGGCCGGTCTTTCAAACCACCCTGGATCTTGACGCCGCCATTTCCGCCAAATACGAAAAAGACGGGAATCTTTATATCATTGACCATGGCGCCTTTAGGCTTATTTGCATGGATCCGGCGGGACAGATAAAATACACGGTTAATATCGATAAACGGAAAGAGTATATCCGGATATATGACAGCGTTATTGACGAAAAGGGCGGCCTGTATATTTACGGAACCGAAGCGGCCTATGACGCGTACATAAGCACCCGGGATGTAATCAGAAAATATGACGCCCACGGCAAGTATGTAAACGATATTTTTACCGGCCCCTACGACGGCTCTAAGGACAATCCCCATTCTTTTTCCCAGTTTGGATCGATGAACTGCGAAGGGGGGATCCTTACATTTTCCCGGCTTACCCGGGACAAGGTTTGGCTGTACCGGTACGACACCCTTTCGGGGACGATGGAAACATCTATTTTTTCGCAGGGGGTTTCTGATTTTTCCGTCGCCCAGCTGGCGGTAAAGGATTTTAATAATTTTATCTACACCACCCGGGATGGGGAGGTATACGAAGTTAAAGACGGCCTCCTGTCTTTGCGGGCTTCCTTCGATTTTTCTCCCGATGCCGGGGGGATGATCCCCTGGTATCTTAATTATGACGCCGCGGGGAACATCGTCTTTTTTGACATGATTTCCGCGTTTGTTTACCGGCTTCGGGGGGGTAAACCGGAAGAGGCGGTTCCCCGGCATTTCTTTGAAAGCCTAAGCGGCCGGGGGGGAATGCCGGGGGCCGGGCTTGCGAAATTCGGCTTTTTTGACCGGCATTTTGCCGGCGTATACGGCGAAAAAGTCTGGTACTATGACGGCGTTGATTTTAAGACCTATGACGGCGGAATAAGCCTTTCGGAGCGGGAACGGTACGGGATAATAATAGTCCAATGCGCCTTTGTCCTGGGCATATTTAGTTTTTTATTAGGATTGTATATCCTGGTTGGCCGTATCTTGAACCGCCGTATTTCCCTATTCGTTAAACAGGGGATCCTGATTATCCCCGTAACCATTACGGCCTTTATTGTATTCTGCACTATCATGTTTAGATTTACGGAAAAGCAGCTTTATCAAGAAACATCCAATAAACTGAATATTGTATCCGCCATATCGGCGCAG
The DNA here is from genome assembly GCA_031278215.1 of Spirochaetaceae bacterium. Lineage (GTDB taxonomy): Bacteria > Spirochaetota > Spirochaetia > Treponematales > Breznakiellaceae > JAISLT01. Next base: position 18,858 of record JAITKV010000040.1, on the reverse strand, counting down.
CTTCTTGACGGCGACGAAATTGACAGCCTGACGACCATAAAGGACTTTAAAACCGCGGCATACCGGAACTTATCCCGGCGCCTTAAGGATATCTGCGGGAACAACCGGGATCAATGGAACAGAACCTACTACGCAGCGGTCTACAAAATAGCGGGGAGCCGCGCGTTTTGGCTGGCCCGGTCAAATGACGAGGTCAACATGTTCCGCCCCTACACCCGCATAGAAGACGGCGCCCGGATGTATTCAAACGCCCCCATCCGCAATTCCGCGGGAAAGATCGCCGGCGTCGTTGAAATCGGCATGGATATGACCGGCTATGAAATTTCTGCTTTTAAACAACAGCGGGAATTAATCGCCGTTGCGGCGCTTATCTGTCTTGTTATTTTGTTTGGGCCGGCGGTTTTTATCTTTATTATTACCAGGAACCTGTCGAATATTTCCAAGGTAGTGGCGGATATAGGAAAGGGAAAATACGATTCCCGGGTTAATTGCCGGGTCCGGGACGAGATTGGAAGCCTAGGCCGGAGCCTTAACGGTATGGCCGAAGAACTACAGAAACGGTTTTCCCGGATTTCTGTTTTAACCGCATCGGCTCTTCGTTTTGTCCCCCTCCGGTTTATGAAACATCTGGGGGTTTCGGATATTACAAAGATGAAGCCGGGAGATCATGTCAAGCGGAACCTGACGGCGCTTTTTTTTGAAATCCAGGCTTTTTCGGCAACCTCGGAAATGATGTCCGCCAACGAGGTTTTTGTCTTTATCAACGCCGTCCTGGGCGTCGCGGGACCCATTATCCGTAAACATAACGGTTTTGTTGACAAGTACCTTGGCGATGCGGTAATGGCGCTTTTTACCGAGGCCAAAGACGCCATGGAGGCGGGAATTGAACTGTACCGGGATTTGGTGTTAAACAGCAAAACCAAGGTTAAAATCGGGGGCGATGGCATTAATATCGGGGTGGGCGTCCACAGCGGATCGGTACTGATGGGAATTGTGGGTGAAGATGAACACCTTTCCGGTACGCTTATTTCACAAAACGTTAACCTGGCTTCCGAATTAAAATCCCTTGCCAAACGGGTGCGTTCGGGCATGCTTGTTTCTCAGGATACCCTAAATGCGATTTCCGTCAGCGAAAAGGAATTCCAATACCGCTTTATCGGCGTGATCCGGACGGCGGGGCTTAACGGCATGGCGGGGGTCTTTGATGTGCTGGACGCCCTTCCGCCCCTTGTCCGCAAACGGCGGATTGTTACCCGGCGGGTATTTGAATCGGGGGTGCGAAAGTACCACGCAAAAGATTACGGCGCCGCCCTGCGGCGGTTTAAAAAAGTTGTAGAAGTGGATCCCGAAGATGCCTGTGCAAAAATCTGCCTGGAAGAAACCAAAAGGCGCCTGCAGGATCCAAATTTACCCGGCATATTTATGTTCGAAAAAAAATGAGCTCCCCGCCGCGAATGAAAACCATGAATAGTTTCGGCGGCCCTCTTGTTCCGCCTTGCCTTTTTGGGGCCCTATTTAGTGTTTGTCCATAATGTAGACACATTATGGACTCAGGCCCGCAGGTCCGCAACTTCCTTAAAAATCGTATTTTCGCAGCCCAAAGGCTGAGAAAATACATCGGACTAAAGTCCGCGGTCTGTCCACAAAGTCGCAAACGTAGTTTGCCCACCGGCTTTGTGGACAGACACTATTTAGAGACGAGGTTGTCCACCCCATTATCCCACTCCGCATCGGAGGGGGGCGTTTTTAGGTACCCTTCGCAGCGGCCTCTATAGAGCCGGGCCGTTAAATCGTCGCTGTTCGCCCGGCACAGGGCTTCAAAACCCGCCAGGGCGCCGGAAAAATCCCGGCCTTCGTAGGCCCCGAGCGCGGCTTCCCAGGCCCGAACCGCCTCAAGCAGCGCCGGCGAAGCATCTTTTTGGAAATCCAAAAGTTCATAGAGCCGCACCGGGGTGCTTATTCCTACCACCCTGACCCGGCTAAGGGAACGCAAAATAAATTCATCGTTAATCTTATCCCTGGTATATTCGCTTAGGAGAATTCCCCCGGTATCGTACTGCTTGTTAACCCCTTCCAGGCGGGCGGCCAGGTTAACCGCGTTGCCCATGATGGTATAGTTCATCTTACTTGGCGTTCCCATGTTGCCCACGACCATTTCTCCCGAGTTGATCCCAATCCGGGTATAAAGGGGCCGTTCGGGCCGGATAATCTTTTCTTCGATCAAGTCTTTAAGCACCGGATAGAAGCGGCCGCCCTGGTCCATGATCCGGCCTGTTATTTCTTTTTCTGATTTTTTCATTTGAAGGGCAGTCCGGCATGCCTGGGCGGCGTGCTGTTCCGTGGGGACCGGGGCGCCAAAAAAGGCAATAATGGCATCCCCTTCAAATTTATCGATGGTACCCTGGTTTTCCAAAGCAATATTACTCATCTGTGTTAAGTACAGGTTAAGCAGATTAACCAGTTCCTTAGGCCCGTCCTTGCCGTAGACTTTTTGCAGGGCTTCGGAAATAGAAGAAAATTTTTGAATATCCGTAAAGATTGCCGTCATGTCCAGGCTTTTGCCGCCAAGTTCCAGATTGGAAGGATCTTCTATAATTTGTTCAATAACCACGGGGCTTAGGTATTGACCAAAGGCGCCTTTGATGTATTTTTTCTGGCTGCCCTCGGTGGCATAATTATAAATATTGCAGGTAATGAACGACGCCAGCATTCCGGACAGGGGAAGTACCAGGGGGAACCAGAGGCAAAAGCTGTTATAGGCGATTAAGGCGCCGCCTACAAGGGATCCGGCGATAATCAAAGTTCCCCCCACGGAAAGGGTAAGTTTCTCGCAAAAAAGAACCAGAAGGACGGTAAGGAGGATAATGCCAAAAAGGGCGCACCATTCCACCCATGGGTGAGTTTCCCGGATAAAGTCCTTGTTAAGAAGATTGTCCAGCATGGTGATGTGGACGCCCATTCCGGGATACACCGATTCCAGGGGGGTGCTGCAAATATCAAAAAGCCCCGGGGCATAAAATCCAAAGAATACGTACTTGTCCTTAAATTCATCCGGATGGTACAGCGGTTCGTTCCCCTGGGCCAGAGCCTCCGCGCTTTTTAAAATATCCGCGGCGCTGTAGGGCATATAGCGGTTAATGCTTCCCCGAAACCGGAGGATGCTCCTTCCCGCGCTGTCTATGGGAATTACATATTCCCCCCATTCAAGCTGCCGTTTCTCTTTGTTGTACCGGATATCCGTATCCTGGCCCGAGACAAGAAGCGACGCGGCGGAAAGGCCCGGTACCGCCTTGCCGTCAAAGTTAATAAACAACCGGGCCCGGCGGTTAATGCCGTCGGGGTCTTCCGTATTGGTTACATTTCCCAGGGCCCCCGCAGTTTCGGTAAGTTCCGGAATGGGGAACTGGGCCTTTACGGCCCCCTGGTTCATAAGGCTGTAATTGGAAATGATCGATTCAAACCCGATGGGGCTAAACAGGGGCTTTTGCAGGTCCCCGGGCCAGACGGCGGAATTTCCGGTCTGGGTGCTAAAGAATACCGTCTGAACCGCCTTCCCGTAGTTTTGCGAGGCCCGGGCAAAGGCTTCGTCATCCGCCCGGTCGGAAAGGCTTCGCAGCGCCGTCATGGCCTGGATGTAGCTTTCAAAGGTCCGGCGTTGGGTTTCATTGGGGGCCGGCGCTTCACCCCGGGGCGGGGGGCCGGCTGTTTCCGTCTCCGGGCGAACAAAGGTAAGCCGCAGGTCTTCCATCCTTTGGATTGCCATGTCTATGATTTCGTCCTGATTGGCGCTCCGGTATATGGAAGGTTCCGAAAAAAGAATATCAAAGGCCGTGGATTTGGCGCCCCCTTGATTCATATAATCCAGTAGGTCCGCATAGGCCTTTCGGGGCCACGGCCAGCCCCAGCCCCGTTCTTCATTGGCCCAGTCGATGCTGTTCTGATCAAGAAGAATCACCATGATATCGTCCGAAGGCTTATAGGAATCGGCAAAGAGCTTTACCCTAAAATCGTAGGCCTTGTATTCAAGATTGTCAAAGACGTTAAAGACATGCATCAACCCTACCCCGGCGAATGTTAAAACGATGATCAGCGCCGCGGGAAGAAGCTTTTTAAATCTTTTTTTTCCTGCCATACAAAGCCCCTGCGATTTTTACCGGGGAACAGCCGCGGTATACCGGGCGGTTCTGTACGAACGGCTGTCGGGAACGGAATATTTATTCAATTCCCTGTTTACACTGGTAATCCGCTCTGCCGGAGAAGGATGGGTTTTAAAAAAGCCCTGTTCATTTTGTTGGTTTTGCTTTAGGGATTCAAGCATGTCAAGGATGCCGGAAGGCTGATAACCCGCGGCCGCCAGCAGAGAAAGGGCGGTGGAATCCGCCTCCAATTCCTGGCGTTTAGAAAATCCGTTGACCACCAGGGTGGTAACAACCTCGTTAACGGATTCGCCCATGATGTCCGCCAGTTCCTCTGTGCTGGGAAATACTTCGCCAACCCCTGCCAGGGCGCCGGATACGGCCGCATTGACATACCGGGCATTGCGGATAGAAGTAAGCGCATGCCGCAGCTGGATGTGGGCCACCTCGTGGGCAATAACCGCGGCCAGGGCGTCTTCACTGCCGGCGCAGGCGATAAGACCCCGGGTAACAAAGATATGTCCCCCAGGGGTGGCAAAGGCGTTGATTTCCTGGGTGTTTAAAATTGCCACATGATATCCCCTGTAGATATCCGGTTGAGGGGAGTTGATCACAATGGTACTGCAAATTTTATTAAGATAAGTTTGCAGAGCCGGGCTGCCCGTGTAAACCGTATAGGTCCCGGCAATATTGGCCGCCACCGCCCGGCCCAGGTAGTATTCATTCTCTGCGGTTAAGGAATTTGCCGCCTTAACTGCTTCTGCGGCGGTACTTACCGCGGTGCTGGCGCCCCGTTGAATACTTGAGGCGGTGCTTTCATCCACGCCCAGGGCCCGGCTTATTTGGCCGGCGGCTTCTCCGGCCACGCTCCCCAGGGCGCCGGAATCAAAGGAGCCGCAGCTAAGAACCGGGAACATTAGAACGGCAATGCTTATGGGGGTTATAAATTTTTTCATGCTATTCCCCCTGGGCCAGGCGGCCCTCTTCGATAAAAGCCAAAAGGTCCCTATCGGGAATGCTTATCCTTTCCATAGCATCCACCGCGGCATAGTTAATGGATCCGCCGCTTTTTTTGTATTCCGCTTCAACCTCCGGCGAAAATCCTTTTCCTGCCAGGGCGATTTCCTTGGCAGATGCATTGGCGGTATTTCCCCGGGTAATTCGTTTAGTGGTTAGGCTGGACGAGGCGATCCATCCGGTAATATTACCGGGGGTTCGTATCCGGATCCACTTGCCCTTAAGTTCCAGCACCTGTATTTGATCCCCATAACGGACGGTACCGGTGGTGGAGGCAAAAAAACCGGTGGATGACTTAAGACCTGCCGAGTTAACGTTGATGTACATGGTGTCGCCAACCTTTTGTGCAAAAGCCGCTGCCGCCATAAGGCAAAACAAAATACTTACAATTAGCCGTTTCATATTTATCTCCTTACTATACTAATAGTATGAAGATTTTTTCTGTTTGTAAAGCAAAACTTACGACGGATTTTGCAGAAATCCGCAGGGCAAAAACAAAATTGTCCGCCCCTGCCGCCGCGGCCCTAACGAAGCGCATGGGCGCAAGAAGCAAATTCGCCCTTCCTTTTATTTTTGGGCAGGGCAAATCTATGGTGTATACTTTTCCATAACCAGGTTCAGCATGATAGGAAGATGATCCGAAAGCCCCGTGCCCGTTCTGGGATTGTAGGCATGGGGGGCGCCCCCGGCGCCGGTAAACGGAGCTTCCGGCAGTACCGAAAAACCGCCGTATTCCCATCCCCGCTTATTAAACAGGGCGGCGTTAAGTAGAAAATGATCGATGGTTTCCCATCCGCCGTCATAATAGTAGGATCCCGGTGATTCGCAAAGACCTTCTTTCCATGCCGGATCTTCCCAGGGGGAGTACAACACCGCCGCCTCGCGGACCTTCGGAATATATTCAGCCCGGGGCGGATTTTGAGGGCTGAGGACCAGAAAATTCTGAAACCCCGGCCGGGGATGGACGGATGATAAGCCCAGCGCGGCTGCCGCGTCTTCGCTGTCCGGCATGAGGGCGCAGGGATAGGCGGCGCCGGTCCTGACAAAATCGTCGTAGTTTTCGTTCAGATCCCCCAGGACTATTACCGGTGTTTCCGGATTGGCCGCGCTAATTTCATCAAGCCTTCGGGCGATAATCCCCGCCTCCGCCTGCCGCAGGGGTTCGGTTTCCCGGGCTCCGCCGGTTTTGGATTTCCAGTGGCACGCCATAAGTACCAGGGGTTCCCCGCCGTAATCGATCCATACTTCCGCCACAGGACGGGGAATGCCATGGGCGTCAAAGTGGGCCGAATGGACCAGAGTTTCGGCAATAGGGAACCGGCTAAGAATTCCAATCCCCGTGGCGCCGCCGGGGGCGCCGGCGAAGAATTGCCACTTGTAATCCATGCCGAAATGTTCTGCCAGGTCCCCCAAGACCCCGGAATTTTCCACCTCGATTAAGGCCAGGACATCGAATGTAAGGCCCCTGGCCTCGGCTATGCCTTTGACCGCCCCGGCGATCCCGTATAGTCTGGCCTGATACTTTTCGTTATTCCATCCGGCGCCGCTGGTATACTCCCTGTATTCAAGGTCCGTATCAATTCCGTCGAATAGGGCCTGGACATTCCAGCTGAGGATGGAAATTTTGTTTGTCCCCGGGCCTTCCGGCCCGGCCATGGTACAGTTCCACAGCACTAAAAGACAGATTACCCCAATGGCCGGATACAAGCCCCCGGCGATAAACCGGCGCCCTGTCTTGCCCGCCCCGCTATTTGGATTTCTTGTCATAATGGTCCTCCTATTCATACTATGGGCAAGAGGTCAAAGATGCTTTAATCCCCGGGGGCGGGGGATGATTTTTTTGCCCGATTAGGATTCGCCCCTGTGGGGCAATGCGCTTCATTGACAGCTTTCCGCGAAATCTTTATACTCTAATTGAAACCGATTGCACTATTTAGGGAAGGTATATATGGGTCTGTCTTTTGATCCTGCCCTGCTGGCAGATTTTGCACGTTTTTACGGTTTTCATTACGATATCTGCGATCCTGTAGTTTTGGTCCGGGACGTACGGATCGATATGGAACGGGGCCTTCAGGGCAAGCCGTCTCCCCTGCCCATGATACCCTCCTACCTGCATCCCGCGGCCCAGACCGCGCCGGAAAAGACGGTGATTGCCCTGGATGCGGGGGGAACCAACCTGCGGGCCGCCCGGGTCCGCTTTAAGGGGCCGGGGAAGCCGGAGCTGGAAGAAATCCAAAAATCCCCCATGCCGGGAACCGGGGGCAGGATAAGCGCCGGGGAATTTTTTGATCAGATTGCCGGGCTTACGGAACCTTTGATACGCGGGGCCGCCGGGAGATCCCTGGAGGGGATTGGCGTTTGTTTTTCCTATCCCATGGAAATGCAGGAAAACGGAGACGGCATAGCCATGGCCTTTAGCAAGGAAGTGGATGCGCCGGAGGTAATCGGCAAAGCCATCGGCCAGGAGCTTCGGGGGGCGCTAAAACGCCGGGGAATTAAGGCCCCCAGGCGGATTGTGCTTCTAAACGATACGGTGGCCACCCTGCTTTCGGGGCTAAAAGAAATACCCCCCGACGGCGGAAGGAACAGGGGCCCCGATAAATTTTCCCTTCCCGGCGGACCGGTAGTGGGGTGCATTCTTGGCACGGGCTTTAACACCGCGTATCCGGAAAAGGACATTCCCAAAATCGCCTTCCATTCGGAAGACGCTCCCCAAATTGTGGTCTGCGAGACAGGAAACGCCGCGCCCCGGTACCTGGGAGTCTTAGACCGGGAATTTGACGCCACCACAAAACATCCCGGTTCCTATACCCTGGAAAAAACCACCGCCGGGGCCTACCTGGGGCCCTTAAGCTTTCACATCCTTAAGCAGGCCATTGCCGACGGGGTACTGCGGTTTAAACGGTCCGCGGAATTTGCCGCCTTGCCGGGCCTGCAAACCAAGGACCTGAACGCGTTCATGCACGCCCCCCTTGCCATGGAGGGCCCCGTGGGGGAATTTTTTGGCGGCGATGAACTGGACGCCATCCGTTCCTTTGCCTACCTGACTTCAATTATTACCAGGCGGGGGGCCCTGTTCTCTGCCGCGGTGGTAGCCGCCGCGGTGGAACGGATGGATACGGGGTACGATCCTTTTACGCCGGTCCGCATCGCCGTGGAAGGAACCACCTTTATGATCTACCGGGGCATGCGGGAAGCCCTGGAATCGTATCTTCACGTGATGCTAAACAGGGAAAAACCCCGGTCGTATATTATTGCCCCGGTGGAACAGGCCTCGCTGTTCGGTGCCGCCGTGGCGGCCTTGTCCGGCTAAGGGCGCGCTCCCCGGAACCCCGGCCGCGGGCCTTTGGCGCTACAGCGCCGTTCCTTCCAGTCTTTTAAGCCGCTCCCGATCAAGGGTGATCCGCAAATTTTTTTCCTGGGTGGGGATAACCAGCCCCCGGGGTCCGTTTTTTACCCGCCGCAGGTATTTTACCGGGGTATAGTACAGATCCCCCCGGCCATTGTTCCTGCCCTTGGAATAAAACAGGGCCAGGTTTCCGGCGTCCAGCAGGACATCCAGGGGTACGGTTTTGCCGGGCCGCCGCCGGATAAACACATAGGCCCCCGCCCAATCCCGCACATGGAGCCACAGATCGTTTCCCTTGACATGGCGGCGCAGTAGTTCGTCGTTTTCCCCGGCGTCCCTTCCCACCATAAGCAGCCATTCCCCGTCGGTAAAAGACAGCCCCGGACGTTTCCGGGCCGCCTCTTCCTTTTGTTCTATCCCCGGCAGATCCGGCCCCCGGTTCCGGCGCAGCCGGGCCAAAAGCCCCTCCAGGCGCAGGGGATCCTCTTCCGCCAGCAGTCCGGCCGCAGTGCAGCGCAGCCGGTCTAATTCTTTTTCGCCCGCGGCAATTTCTTTTCGTATGTCCCCCAGGCCGTTTTTTGCCTTGCGGTATTTTTCGTAATAGGCCTGGGCGTTTTCTACCCGGCTTTTCCGGGGATCCAATTCGATGCGGATTATTTCGTCCCCGGTAAAGCTTTCCACTTCCAGCCACGGAGGGCTTTGCCCGGCGGAGGACGCCGGCGCCGGATCTTTCTCCGGACCCCGGCTAAGGATAAGATCCCCATAGGTCTTAAACCGTTCCGCGTTGGCGTAATCTTTTTCTTTTTCCCGAAGCCGCTGAAGCCCCCCTTCCAGCCGCTCCATGCTTCCGGCGGTAATCCGCCGGGCTTCCTCCCGCAGCCGTTCCAGGGAAAACTTGCCGCCGTGTTCCGCATACCACCGGTCTACCCGGCTGTTAAAGGAACCTTCGCCGGGAAGGTCCCGGACCCTGTAGCCCTCTACCCGGTCCCCGGAGGATGCAGACCCGCCGCCGGAAGGCCCGGCGCCCTCCCCGGGCCGGTAAACGCCCCCGGAAATTTCCCCCCGCTTGGGAAGCCGCCTCATGGCGTCTAAAATGGTTCCGTCCGGGCCGGTTACAATTACATTGGCCGCGTTGGACCAAAGCCGGATATACAGGCGCCAGCGGTTTTCTCCCCGGCGCAGGGCAAGGCGGATTATACGGTCTCTTCCTAGTTGAAGGGCCTCTTCGATGCGGCTGTTTACGATCCGGGATTTAAGAAATTCCGCGAAGCGCAAAGGTTTTTTGCTTTTAGGGATTCCCCGGAATGTTTCGTGGATCCTGCACGCCAGGGGGCTGATGGAGATAATAACAAGATGAAGGCCGGCCCGGTCGTCGCCGGGGTTTTTTGAACAACCGGTTTTACCATACACCTGAAGGGCCAGGATGTCATAGGCGCTTTGATACACGCCCCGGATCTGCATCCCCGGAAGGCTAAGCTCCTCCAGGATGCAGTTTATTTCTTTCCAGTTTAGGGACATGGAAACCTCCGCTATGGACTTATACCCCAGGCTGTTATACTATATCAAGATAATGAAAAACTGCGGCTTGGAAAACCGTGTTCTCCTTATCAACGACGACGTGATCGTGGTTAATAAACTGGCCGGCGAAGCCATGGAAGGGGCCAAGCGGGGAATTACAGACCTGGGCGGTCTGCTGGTAAAAGAATTCGGGGCCGTAAAAAAAGGCCGGGGAAAAGAATTTGTTCCCACCGCGGTACACCGGCTTGACGTCCCTGTTACCGGCTGCGCGCTCTTTGCCAGGACCGCCAAGGCCGCCGCGTTTCTTAGTAAATCCTTCGCCCGGACCATATACCAGGGGGGCAGGGCCGAAAAATACTACTGGGCGGTGGTGGAACTTTGCCGGGCCTTTTCGGAACTTCCCGAAACCGGGGAACTGGTACACTGGATACAGTCCAATACAAAAAAAAACAAAAGTACCGCCTACGATAAATTTAACTCCACAAGAAAAGAAGCGATCCTTCGGTACCGGATCCGGGGAAGGGGCAAGAATTACGGTTTTTTGGAAGTAGATCTGGTTACCGGCCGGCGCCATCAAATTCGTTCACAGCTTGCGGCAGTGGGGCTTCATATTAAGGGAGACTTAAAATACGGCGCCAAACGGAGTGAACAGGACGGCGGCATCCGCCTTCATGCCCGCTCCCTCTACCTGCCCGATCCTTCCCTGCCGGGAAACTTTATCCAGGTAAGCGCCGATCCGCCCCGGATGGACAAGCTTTGGAGCGAGTTTGCCGCCCTGTAGATCCGGTGGCGCCGGGCAAACGCCCTCTAGGATTCGCCTTTCCCCGGTCCGGCAAAGCCCTACACATGATGACTTTCCAGGGCCGCGAGGATTGCAAAGTCCGGATCGGCGGTAAAGAAGACCGTTTCCCTTCCCGTACAGGCCAGGCGGTTTTCTTCCCCCTGAACAACCAGGATCCCCCCGTCCAGCGCCCCGCCTTCGTAGGGGCCAAAGAGCACCCCGCTGCGCAGGGTCTTTTGCGCCCCCCCGGGGATCTTTACCGTGGCGGGGCTTCCCAGCACCTGGCGCATTTCCCGGGCAAATTCCAGCCCGTAGGCAAAGGCGGAGATTGAATTTTCAAGCCCTAGACAGTAGCTTAAATCCGGCCCCCCCTCGTAGGGCGCCCAGGGGGTAAAGGGCCTGCCGCCGTACTGCATCCACAGGTTGTTAAAATAGAGGGCCATCAGATCTTCCCGTTCCGAAGAAGGACCCGTGGCAAAGCTTATATAGATCATCTTTAGGTGGGGATTTACTATCCCAAGCCATGTCAGCGGGGCGGAACGGGAAACCGCGCCGGTGGCAAAGTCGGTATTGCCTATGGGGGCCGGTACAATGGAAAGATCCGCCTTCCCTCCCCGTAAGAGCGGCGCCCTGGAAAGGCTTGAGAATTCCGCCCCCAGGGCCAGGCGGGTGGTGGTATCGAATTCCCCCCCCGGCGGAGGGGTAATCCATCTTTCGGCGGCCCCGGAAATACGGCAGCCCTCGTACAGAAAGGGGGGCCCCACCACGTTATGCCAGCCGGCGCAGATCTCCGTATCCTGGGGGCCCCGGTTCCGCACCCGGATGCTGGTATAGTGTATTGCCTGGCCGGGGATTAGGGCGTCGATCTTGCTGAACGAAAGGGGAAGCCCCTTGTCGGGGCTTTCCATTACCGACAGAAACCACACCGCGCCGGATTCCGGGTCCGTGTCGTTGGTTACATAGCGCCACTTTTGGTTGCTGGTCCAGCCGTGGGGGGGCATGGGAACCCCCTCGGCAATGTGGCCGGGGCCGAAGTTGGGGATGCAGGGAAAGCTTCCCGCAATATGGTACAGCAGATTTGACTTCCAAAACGAACCGTGTTCCGCATCGCTGTAGGGCTTGCCGGTATTGGACCGGAACCAGGGCATCCAGTGGGCGTTGATCCAGCCGGTGGAACAGCCGCCGCCATTCCCCCCGCGGCGTCCTGAAAGTTCCGGAACCATTCCCCCTATGTCGTCGATCATCACCCTAAGGTTCGTGTTTTCAAGCACCGTGGCTTCCCGGCCCCCCAGTTCCACCACCCGGCTTACTAAGCTCTTACCGTCTACCATGTTTTTTTCCCCGCTTGCACTGTTAAATCTTTCCTTAGAATAATCTTTTTTCGGAAAAATATACAATGACCCGTGCTGTTTTTCCCGGGCAAGGCTAAGGTAGGCCAGAAGGGGCCGTTTCCAATTCCCCGCATCTGTCTCCAAAAAAAAACGGTACAGGCTTATGATGTGTTCCCGAAGCCACGCAATGTCTTCTGTTGATACCAAGTCCCCCGTATAAAAGGGGGCGTATTCCGGAAGAATATCCCGGCGGGTTCCGTTTTGAAAAAGTCCGTAGGTAAAGGTTTCCGCATCGGCGGTGGTAAACCGGGAAGGGAACAAGCGGTTCATTGTATACAGGGCCGCGGCGACGCAGTTGATGCTGTGCTGCTTAACGTAAAGTACCGCATCGGTAATAACCTGGGCCCCCGCCAGGACCCGTTCCGTAAGGGGCCCCAGGGCCTCTTCTTCCCCCATGGCCTTGACATATTCCCGAAACCGGATATAGGACTGGATAACCAGCATCACATGAAGGCTTGGAAGACACATAAGATGGGGATCCAGCAGGTGGATAAGGCGAAAGTAAAATGTTTTTGTATACCGGGGCCGGGTCGTGGTGGAAAGATTTTTTTTGTAAATTTGAAACGCAAAAAGGTACAGCCGTGATATGGAATTAATAAAATCCACCGCCATCGCGGGGCCCTTTTTCCGGTACCGAATGCAGAGGAACCCTACAATACGGATCCAGAAGCCGGTAAAATCAAGGTAGATCCGGACAAACCGGGGATTAAAGGGAATGCGGTCATCCAGTTCGTGGCGGATCCATGATACGGGAACCCGGCCCGGAAAAAGGGCGGATTTAAATTGAAACAAAAAAAATCTTTTTAGGATAATGGCGATACAGCGGAGTCCTTTAACAAGCACCGGCGGATGGATCACTACCTGTAGTACCGTGGCGCCCATGCCAGGGAAAAGCTTTTTCATCCCCTTGCTTTTTACCCCTTTTTATTTCATAGTACGGCATTATATCCCCCCGGGGGGGAATTCTTCAAGCGGGAGAAAAAAATGCTTGGACCAGTTGTAAACGCCCTTACCGTCGCGGCTTGCTCATTTTTAGGTTGTTTTTTAATCCGGGGAATTCCTCCACGGTTTGAGGACACCTTAAAAAAAGGCATTGGCCTGGCAATTATCTATGTGGGCATCCGGGGGGCCATGGAAAATGAACGGGGCCTGCTTCTTATCATAAGCCTTGTACTGGGAGCCCTGGCGGGGGAACTTATCGACATAGACGGATGGATGAACCGCCTGGGCCTTTGGGCGGAAAAAAAGCTCCACATGGAAGGATCCGGCAAGGAAGGGGGCAAGCCCTTTGCCAAGTCCTTTGCCAAGCCCTTTGCCAAGCCCTTTGCCAAGGGCTTTGTATCGGCCAGCATACTTTTCTGTACCGGCTCCATGGCCATTGTGGGGTCCATGCAATCCGGGCTTACGGGGAACCACCAGATCCTGTATGCCAAATCTATTCTGGACGGTTCAATTTCCCTGGTCTTCGGCGCGTCCATGGGCATCGGCGTGCTTTTTTCCGCAATTCCGGTTCTGGTGTATCAGGGAAGCATAACCCTTCTTTCCATGGCGGCCAGGGACTTTCTTAGTCCCGAAATTATCACCGAAATGTCCGCGGTGGGTAATCTTCTGGTGGCGGCCATCGGCTTTAACTTTGTCTGCCTGGGCGGAAAAGCGCCGGACCAGGGCGGAGAAATCAAGGTGGCAAATCTTATTCCCGCGATCTTTATTCCCTGGATCTACATGGGATTAGAAGGGCTGATCCGATCTTTCCGGGGTCCCTAGAACCGGGTCCCTAAAAAATTTTGCGGGCCGGAAATTTCCGGGCCCGGAATTCCCTTTTGCAGAAACCGCGAATTACCGCCCAAATATCACTGTCTATTGAATAGCCCGGATATTCCGGTTAAGATCAAAAAAGATGCAAAATAATTTGGCCCAGTACTACCTGTTTCCTGAAGCGCTTCTACGGCTTTCCATGGGCGATTATTCAGATTCCGCTGCGGCTTCCTTGTTTATCGCGGGAGTGGCGGCGGGTCTTCTTATGTTTTCTTCCTTGGGGCTCCTCTTACTGCTTGGTTTAAATCGCCGAAAACCGGATGTAAGTTCCGCCGAACACCGGTACCGGGCCGGCGCGGCCGGGGCCGTTCTCTGCGCCGCCCTGGGGCTGGGGCTTCCCTTTATCCCCGGTTTTGGCGGCCCTTCCATGCTGGCGGCTTCGCTGATGGAACTTGCGGGATTACTGGGTTTTACCATTTCCCTGGCGCTGCTGCTCCTTATCCGGCTTTTTCCCAAATGGAGCTTTAAGCAGCTGCTGCCCCTTCCCCTGCTGGCTCTGGGGGTGCTCTTGCTCCCCCTTTTTGGGCAGCTTAAGGCCCCCTTTGCCCTGGGCTGCTTTTCCCTGGCCCTGGGACTCCTGTGCCTGGCCTTCCTGGGATACACCATAAAGTACCGGCGCCCCTGGGCCGCTTTTTTGTGGAACTCCCTGCTGTACCTTGTCCTGGGTTTTTCTTTTGTCCTGCCCCTGCCGGGAACCTTTATCTGGCCCGCCCTTTGCCTGGCCTACCTTTTGCTGGAACACCGCCTCTTTTCCCGGATCTCCGTTTTGTCCTCGCTTTCGTTACTGCCCGCAGACGTTGCAGTCCCGGAAACCCGGACCGGGCCGGAACCGGTACAAGCCGCTTCCGGGCGGGCCGCATCCCCGGGGGCCGAAGCTGTAGAGGCAAAGGCTGTGGAGGTAGAAGCGGAAGCGGAAGCCGTGGAAGCTGAGGAGGTGGAAGCCGTAGAGGCCGAAGCCGTGGAAACAGAAGCCGTAGACATCAAGGCGGGGGGCGGGGCGGCCCCTGCAAAGCTTCCGGCCGCCCCTTCGGTAAGCTCCTTCATACCCCGGGAATTTTTGGCGATCCTCAATAAAAAAACCGTGGCGGATCTTAAATTGGGGGATCACATTAAACAGGAGATGACGATCTTTTTTTCCGACATCCGCCAATTTACGGACCTTTCGGAAAACCTTACTCCGGAAGAAAGTTTTGCCTTCATTAATTCCTACCTGTCCCGGATAGTGCCGGAGATAACCAAAAACGGCGGCTTTGTGGACAAATACATCGGGGACGCTATTCTGGCCCTGTTTCCTCAGGCCCAGGGTCCGGATATGGCGGTTAGATCCGCCATTGCGATTCAGGGAAAAGTCCGGGAATACAACAGCCACCGGGCAAACTGCGGATACCGGCCCCTTTCCATGGGTATCGGCCTTCATACGGGAACCCTCATGGTCGGGGTGGTGGGAACCAAGGACCGCATGCAAAGTACGGTTATTTCCGATGCGGTAAATCTTGCCAGCCGGGTAGAAAGTCTTACCAAGGCCTTTAGGGTTTCCCTGGCCATCAGTGAAGAGACCTTTAAAAAACTGGAAGATCCCGGCTCGTACCAATACCGTTTTGTGGGGAAGGTCCGGGTTAAGGGGAAAGCCGAACCCGTGTCCATTTTTGAAATTTTTGACGGGGTGGACGAAAAAATTCAAAAAAAGAAAATCGAGGCCAACCGGTTTTTTGAACAGGGCATGTTTCTGTACTACCAGAAAAAATATACCGACGCCCTCCAGGAATTCCGCAGGGTTCTGGAGATTCTTCCCGACGATGGCGCCGCGGGGTTTTATATTGAAAACTGTCTTACCAAAATCAAGGTTTAAGGGGGGGACAAGATGGACGCGAAGGTAGAGGAACTGTACCGGCTCATTGCCGGGGCAAAATACTGCGTGGCCCTAAGCGGCGCGGGCGTAAGCACCCTGTCGGGGATCCGGGATTTCCGGGGAAAAAACGGCCTATATAAAGATATGGATGCAGAAAAGATCTTTGACGTGGATTATTTTTTTAAGGACCCTTCGTTTTATTATTCCCATGCAAGGAATTTTATTTACGATCTGGAAGCAAAGCAGCCTTCCATCGTTCATACCGTCCTGGGCGAACTGGAAAAACGGAACCTTCTACGGGCCCTGATCACCCAGAACATAGACCTCCTCCATACCAAGGGAGGAAGCAGACGGGTAATCGAAATTCACGGGTCCCCCCAGGCCCATTACTGTCCCCGCTGCCAGAGTTCCCAAGCCGCCGAGGATGCGATTCTGGCGGGGACCGTAAAAGAACGGGGCTTTATGACCTTTGACGAAGCCGCCGCGGTTGTGCAAAGGGGGGAACTGCCCCGTTGCGCCGGGTGCGGGGGAACGCTAAAGCCGGCCATTACCTTTTTTGGAGAAAGCCTTCCCGTCCAAGCCCTGCGGGCGGCGGAAAAAGAGTCCAAAGAAGCCGACCTGATGCTGGTTTTAGGGACAAGTCTTACGGTGTTTCCCGCCGCAGAGCTGCCGCAGCTTACCCTGCGCGGCGGCGGGGGCCTTGTGATTATCAACGATATGGAAACCCCCATGGACAGGTATGCGGTATTACGGTTTAGCGATCTGGGCATGGTCTTTACGGGCTTGCAATCCCTGCTTTAGAAACTGAAGTTTTTAGGGCTTCCCTTTATACACAATAGATTTTGGTTTGTCAGATTTTGAGCAATTCCAATTTGTTTTTTTATGCCGGCTGTATTAGTATTAAAATACACAAAATTACGGTATGGAGAAGGAGTGTTTAATGAAAAAAGCTTTATTAGTGTTGTTTGCTGGACTGGGCTGCCTTGTTTTGCCCCTGGGGGCCCAAACCGCCTTTACCGCCATGAGCCTGAACGGCGCCACGGGACTGTATGTGATCCCCACCGCCCGGATTGGATTTGCCGATGCAAACCTTGGCCTTACCGGGGGCTACCACACAATTATCTACAGACCCGGCGGCGGCACTACGGAATTGAACCACCTGATACAGGCAAACATCAGCTTTTTAAAGATGTTTGAAGTATCCGGAACCTTCGACCTCCAACCCAAGAACATCATGGGCCCGGACCCCAACGATATTCTTACGGGGTTTAAGTTCCAGCTTCCCATCGGCGCCATTCCCATTGCGGTGGGATCTAATTTCCAATGGCGCAATGTCGGCAGGGAATCGGACCATTGGGCCATTCAGGTCTACGGGGCCGTAAGCTACCCCGCGGATATTTTCGGCTGGCCCTCGGAAACCACCCTGGTAATAGGGCATACTTTTCGTGAAGAAGAGGGGGACAGCAACATCGACTTCGGAATGGGTTTTGATCTGATCATCCTGCCCAAATACCTTAAAAATTTCTTGCACCTGCTTATTGATTTTTCCAACTTTAGTTACAGCGCCGATCCCTACGGCCCCGACGCATGGCCCCGGGGGGTCCTGAACACCGGGGTTAGGGTGGACCTAAGCCAGATCCCCGTCTTAAGCAAATTTAACTTTGCGGTGGATATGTTTTTAGCCGACGCCTTTGATGACAAAAATATAGGAGGGGGCCGGTCTTTTGGCCTGGGCGTAAATTTTGGAATGAGTTTCTAAAGATCCCATCCCTTTAGAATATCCGGCCGCCCAAAAGACGGCCGGCTATTTCTACCGCTATCCGGGCCGTCTGGTTCCGTATATCCAAAGCCGGATTAACCTCCACGATTTCCGCGGAACCCATGATAAGGGACGAGCCCAGTTCTTCCGCCAAAAGGAGCATTTCCCGGTAGGAAAAACCCCCGTTTAAAGGAATTCCTACCCCCGGGGCATACATGGGGTCCATGGCGTCCATGTCCAGACTTACATGGAGTCTGTCCACCCTTCCCTTAAAAAACGCAATTACCTGTTTAGCGCTTTCGGCTACTCCGATCCGGTCCACGCCGGTCATGGTAAAGACTTTTAGCCCCGCCTCTTTCATTAAATCCCGTTCCTGGCTGTCCAGGTCCCGGACGCCGATAAGCGCCACATTGGCGGGGTCCAGTTTGGTAAAATTGCCGTGAAGCCCCGTTAAAGCCGGATGCCCGTAGCCGCAGGCGGCGGCCAGGATCATGCCGTGGATATTTCCCGAAAGGCTTGTCTGGGGGGTATTAAAATCTCCGTGGGCGTCTATCCACAAGCAGCCCCAGGAAAGGCCCTTCTTTTTGTAATAGGCCCCCAGCCCGGAAAGGCTTCCAATGGCAATGGAATGATCCCCCCCCAGGATCAAGGGAAAATACCCCTGATCCATGGCTCGTTCGGTCTCTTCCGCAAGCTTACTGCACGCCTCTACAATGGGAACAAGGAACTTTGCCCTGCCGTCTCCGGGGTCCGCAAACTCCATAGGAGGCGCCGGAATCCCCGGAAACATATCGCTGCATTCGTGCCCCAGGTTGGTAAGAACTTCCTTAAGCCCCGCCAGACGCATTGCCGAGGGCCCCATGTCGCTGCCCCGGCGGCTGGCTCCAAAATCCAGGGGCAGTTCGAGGATCCGCACCTTCATTACCGGCCCCCTTCCAACGCCGCCAAAGCCCGGTCGATCCGTGCCAGACATTTTTCCGCGCCCAAAAGCCGGATGCTGCCGAAAAGCGGCGGGCTTACCCGCGAGCCGGTAACGGCGACCCGCAGCGGCATAAGCAGGTCTCCGAGTTTTACGCCCTCCGCTTCGGCTTTTGCCTTTACCAGCGTTTCCGCCTCTTCGTCATTCGCCGCCGCGGCCATCGCGGGAACAAGCTCCCGGCCCATGCGGAGCAGGCGTAGGGCGGCGGCGCGATCGGACTTTTTGGGGATAAACTCTTCCGGGGCCGGGATCTCCGGCTCGGAG
>JAITKV010000054.1 GCA_031278215.1 Spirochaetaceae bacterium | reverse complement strand
CCAAAAAAAGGTATACCCCTTTTGCCATATACAGTAGCGTACACATTCCGGGACGAAGAGAAAAGCCGCTTACGCAGGACTAACACCGTAGCGGCGCATGGCCTTACCGGGGCGGCCGCTTTCTTCCCTATATACAAGAAGCCGCCTTCGTGGGAGGATAGCCCATGGACCGGGTACTGGCGGGCGCCTTTCGGGCTTTTTAATTAATAAACCCCCCCCCCCCCCCCCCCGCATATATTGCGGTTTAGGTGCATGTTCTAACAAACAGTACCGTTCACTTTTACCTACTACAATATTCTTCTCTTTACTTTTACCCACGCCAGTGGGCGCGGCTTTAGAAAAGCTAAAAACACAAAGGAGTTTACCATGAAAAACCTATTAGGGGCTTTACTGCTTGTAGGGGCCCTTACGGGCTGCAGCAATGCCAAGAGCTACACCAACCGGGGCATCGAATACCTGGAAAAAGAGGACTACGACACGGCCCTGACGGAATTTGACAAGGCGCTGGAACTGGACCCCGATTATGCCCCGGCCTACCTAAGCCGTGGCCGGGCTTACGCCGGGAAAGGGTACTATGACACGGCCATCGCGGACTATGACAAGGCGCTGGAACTGGACCCCGATTATGCCCGGGCCTACCTAAACCGGGGCCTGGCTTACGCCGGGAAAAGGGACTATGACACGGCCATCGCGGACTATGACAAGGCGCTGGAACTGGACCCCACTTTGGCCCGGGCCTACTTTGGCCGGGGCGGGGCTTACGCCGGGAAAAAGGACTATGACACGGCCATCGCGGACTTTGACAAGGCGCTGGAACTGGACCCCGATTATGCCCGGGCCTACCTAAACCGGGGCCGGGCTTACGCCGAGAAAAGGGACTATGACACGGCCATCGCGGAATTTGACAAGGCGCTGGAACTGGACCCCACTTTGGCCGGGGCCTACCTAAGCCGGGGCGTTGCCTGGATCGACAAAAAGGACTATGACAAGGCCATCGCGGACTATGACACGCTGATACGGATGAACCCCGAGGATCCCATCCCCTACTTCAATCGTGGCAATGCCTATTACAGAAAAGGGGGTTATGCCCAGGCCCGGGCAAACTGGGAAAAGGCCCTGGAGATCGATCCGAACTTTGACGACGCCCGGCATAACCTGAGGCTGCTTGGGAATCGGGGGCGCTAACCGGGTACCGGGGATAAAAAAAAGACGATGCGCCTGGACGTCATAGCCCGAGGGCCGTTGCGCACCGTCTTATCAGTCAGCAGCTGTTCCAAAAGAACAGCTTCTACGCTTCCGATGCATCAATTATCGGTACTATGCCGCGGTTCCTTAATAGTTCCAAGGGTTTTTAGGGTAAAATTTATCGCGGCCCCCAGGGAACGGTAAAAAAGGGCGCAGAATTCCAGATGACGGAGCAGCGGATCCCCCCTGTCCTGCAGTTGTTTTTCCAGTTCCCCGACGGGGGGAAAGAGGAACCCCGCCGCCTCCTTTATGGGGCTTTGGGCAATGGCCCTGTTAACCGCGTCCAGCTTGGCCAGTAATTTTTCCTCCTCCGCGGCGGCTTTTCCGCCCCCGGCGGCGGCGCCGTGTTTTGCGCGGCCCCCGGCGGCCCAGCGTCCGGCCTCTTCCGCCTGGTCCCGGATGTCCTGGAGCCCCCGGATTAAACTTTCCAGGGCTTCGGTATAGCGCCTTTCCCGGCCCCTTTGCTCTTCCGGGGCAAAAAATTCCCCGTCGATCCGGGAATAGGCATCGTCCAAAATACGGTTTATCTCTTCCTCCCGGGGAGGAAGGGCCAGCAGTTGTTCTATGCCCGCGGGTATAAGCCCCGGAATGGACGCGCCCCGCGCGGACAGGCTGTAATTGCGGATATTTTTTTCCTGGCTCAGGCGGTTTTCAAACCATGCGGCGTATAAAGACAGCCGCCGGTCGGTTAGGACCACGCCGCCGTCCGCGGCCTTTACGGGAAAGGGGCCCCCGCTTTCCAGGGATTGAAACGAAAGGGTTTCGACGGGCAAAAAACGCCGGGACCCGGCATGGGCGCTTTCTTCAAAAACCGCCCCTTTAAAGTGAGTTTGGCGGTCCGGAAAACCCAGGTCCAGGGCGGCGATCCAGATTTCGGCGGGTCCCAGGAGCCGGGCAAAGTCCCAGGCGGTGGTGGCCACGGAGCCCCCCGCGCCCAGGGCCCCCTTGGGATCGGTCCGGTCTTCGATAAAACGGCCCAGGGGAAACAAGGATTGGCAAAAAAAGATCCGGCGAAAGTTTTTTTCCCGCAGCACCGATGGGTATACCGCGGATTCGGCGATTAGGGCGGCGCCGGCGCTGTTTGCCCGGTGCAGATGCCGGGTGTTCCAGTACTGGGGGTCCACGGAGACCGTAAAATGGGGGACCACATCCCGGTGGAGAAAAAACCGAAGGGCCGTGTCCACCGTTACGGTAACGCAGCGGCGGGAAATTTCCCGCAGGAAGGGCCCCAGGCTGTTCAGGGAAGGCCCCGCCGCGGCAAGGAACACGGGAATGCCCCGGTCCCCGAGGATGCGGGCAAGCCCCCGGACCCCCGGAAAACGGACCGTCCCGGAAAGGTTTGCCCCCAGATTTTTGGTCCAGCGCCGGCCGAACCGTTGAAGGGTTGCCGCGTTGATCCGGCTTTTGGAGGTCCAAATTCCGATGTGCCGTTCCGCTTCGGCATACCAGGATTGATCTTCCGGGCTCAGGGAAATCAAGGCCCGGTTTTTTAGGATCACCGGGGCCGGGGCCTTGGCCTTTTCCAGCAAAGCCAGGGCCCCGGTAACGGCGCCGCTGTCTCCGCCGATAACAAAGATAGCCTTTCCCGGCGACAGCAGGGCTTCCAGGTTCCGGCATTCCAGGGCCAGGGCAAAGAGTTCTTCCCGTCTTTCTACAATAATAAGAATCCCTTCCCGGCGCTTTTCCGCCAGGGCTTCGGCGGCATAGCCCAGGCCCAATCCTAACAGGATCACCGGGGCCCCGGCGTCTTTGGAAAGGACCGATTCGGCCTGGCGCATTCCTTCCCGAACCGGATCCTGCCGGGAATGGATGTGTATGCCCCGGCAGCTTAGGGTGGGGTCCCCGGTGGCGGCCCGTTCCACGGTAAAATCGTCCCAGGGGCCCCGGACAAGTTTTTCCGCCAGGGCCGGATACCGGAGTTGCAAAACCGCCCGGTTCCGGTCGAAAAAAGAAGCCTCCGGGGGGCGCCGGTCCGAGTGCGGCAGGGTCATTCCAGTTCCAGTGTGATGGTCATGCCTTTTTGATAGGCCGTTCCCGGCGGCGGGGTTTGGCGGACAACCCAGCCTTCCCCCCGGATATCCAGGTGAATGTCGTCCCGGAGAAGCAGGGGGGCAAGGCTCCGTTTGGCAATGCCGGTAAAGTCGGGGATCCTGTCTCCGATGCTTATAACTTCTTCCGCCGGAATAGATACGGCCCCGGAATGGCTTACCTGGGGGTTTCTTCCCCGGGGAATGCCCAGGTAGTCGATCAGGGCTTCCGCGGTTTCCCGTATACCCGGCGCGGCGGTCCGGCTGCCAAAGTAATAATCCCCCCGGGGTTTTACGATCACCATGTAAAGAACCAGAGAGGGGTTTTCCGCCGGAAGCAGGGCCAGACAGCTGGCGATATAATCGGTTTCCGAATAGGCCCTTGTCTCCGGGTCTATAACCTGCGCGGTGCCGGTTTTAACCGCCAGGGCAATGTCCCGGATCCGGGCAAAGCGGCCAATGCCCAGATCCAGGGTTCCCTCTTCCATATACGACCGCA
This sequence comes from Spirochaetaceae bacterium, assembly GCA_031278215.1. Taxonomy (GTDB): domain Bacteria; phylum Spirochaetota; class Spirochaetia; order Treponematales; family Breznakiellaceae; genus JAISLT01. The sequence continues at coordinate 8,395 of JAITKV010000054.1, read as the reverse complement.
TGGCCCGGGCGGTTTCGGCGCTAAGGATACGCCGGGGTTCGGCGTTCCGGTATTCGCGGATTGTTTTGCCATCGTCCGATACGATCCGGGATACAACCCGGGGGGGGATAAGGATCCCGTCGTTGGCCACCGCCGAAGCGGCCTGTATCATCTGGAAGGCCGACACGGCCACTTCCTGGCCCATGGCTATAGTGGGCTTGGACCGTTCGGACCATTGGTTCACGGGGCGCAGAAAACCCGTGGTTTCGCCGGGGGTTCCCGCGCCGGTTCTGCTGCCAAAGCCGAAATTCTCCAGGGCCCGGTGGAAAAGGCCTGTTCCCATCCGGTCCGATGCATAGGCGGCCCCGGCATTGCAGGAAAAAACGATAATATCCCGGGCGTTTACGTTTCCGTGGGCCTGCAGGCATTTTATGACGATCCGGTCTCCCCGGGTGTACTGGCCGTTGCAGAAAAAAATCGTGTCGGGCGTGATGGCCCCGGAATCCAGCAGGGCAGAAATAGTAAACACCTTAAATACCGATCCCGGCTCATAGGCCCAAATCGAAGGCCTGTCCATCCGGGATATTTCATCGGAATCTTGAATACTGTTGGGGTCAAAACCGGGCAGAGAAGCGGAACCCAAGACATCCCCGGTTCGGGGATCCATGGCCAGGAGCATTACCGCTTCGGCCTTGTTTTCTTCCAGGGTCCTTCCGGCAATATCCTCCAGGATATACTGAATATTGGTGTCAATGGTTAGGATAACCTGGTTCCCGTTCTTTCCGCCCTGGGGGGAAAGTTCGCCGTCAAAGGAATATTCAACCCCCGCCAGGCCCGTGTTGTTGTTTCCGGTAAAGCCTATAATCTGGGCCGCCAGGGTTTTTTCCGGATAAATCCGCCCCAGTACCGGCTCTATGCTTACCCCCCGCAGCCTTCCCTGGGAACGAAGACCCTGTATACGCTGGACCACCGATTGTTCCACTTGTTTTTTTAGGTATAAAAAATCGCTGGCGGAATTTTCTATGGTTTCCTGGATTTCCCGGGCCGAAAGTTCCAGGATCGGGGCCAGTTCCCCGGCCAGGGCCTGCGGATCCGATATATCGGGGCGCCATACGCTGATGTTTCCCAGCCTGGTTTGAAGGGCCAGAAAGCGGCCGTTACGATCCAGAATTGCCCCCCGCTCGGCGGTTGGTTTGGCGGCGGAAAAAAAATCCGTCCCCGGAGGGCTTATCATGATAATAAAATAGCGGATTAGAATGTACAGTGAAGCGGCGGAAAGAAGAAGGGCCATAAAGAAAAACCGCCGGTTAAGCTGTTTTGGATCCGCAGTAAAACTCATCTAACCGCCACCACCTTTCCCAGGATGTGATCCAGGGAAATAGGGCCATAGGAACGGGAATCGAAGGATTCCAGGCCGTTATCCCCCAGGGCATAAAAGTTTCCTTCCCGGACATAGTAACAGCGTTTTACCGCCCGTTCCCCCAGGGGGGTGTAAAAAACCACCATGTCTCCGGACCGGGGGGCGGACCAGCGCAGAATGTATATTCCCAGAACGGGCAGGCGGATCCCGTAGGCAAGTTTATTTACCACCAGCACCGAGCCGGGCTGGAGGGCGGGCAGCATGGACCTGCCCTGGGTTACCATAAGATCAACCAGAAAGACTTTAATAACCGTGGCGAAAATAAAAGCCAGGAATATTGCCTTAAGCAGCCCCCGCTGTTTTTTTGCGTCCCCTTCCATATATACCGCCTAGTATAATGATTAGATTTGATTCTGTCGATAAAATCATAATGAAGGATATTATTGCATCCCAGCACGTACACCGCCGCTCTGCACAATCCCTTCTTCCCGAAGCCCCCCAGTATCAGGTTCCGGGCGAAAATTCCTTCCTTCAAGACCGGCGTTCCTGGCCGGTACGGCGAAAAAAGTTCCAGTTTTTTAAAAATCCGGCGGCCTATCCTGTCTTTCAGTACCGGTCCCCGGCCAAGGAACCGGGGCCCCGGCGGGCTCATTTTTCTGCATGGGCCGCCGCTTTTATCCGCTGGGTTTCAAAGGTCCCCGGAAAATTTTTCCCCCTCCTGGGCTTCTCCCTTCTGGGAACCCTGGTAGTGGCGGGGACCATAAGCTATATTCCCGACCCGGAGCCGCCGGAAGACACCCTGGCCAGGGATGTAATGGCCGGCAGTTCCGGCCTAAGCTTTGCGGGCCTTTCCGGCCCCGTGATGGAAGAATGGGACGAAATTCCCCTGGATCTTACGGAAACCTTCGCCTGGCAGGACTATCTGGTCCGGCCCGGGGATTCGGTGGAGCTTATTGCCCGGCACTTTGGCCTTTCCCTGGACGCGGTAATTGCGTCCAACGACCTGCGAAACGTCCGGCGGGAACTGCGGGCGGGGCAAAAAATACGGATCCCCAACATGGACGGCATTCCCTATACGGTTAAGGCCGGGGACAGTTACGCCAAAATAGCCAACTCCCTGGAAGTTCCCCTTACGGCAATCCTGGACGCCAATGACATACAGAACGATAATATTAAGGCCGGTACGGTACTGTTTATTCCCGGGGCAAAGATGGATAAGAACGCGCTCCGGCAGGCCCTGGGGGAACTCTTTATTTTTCCGGTTGTGGGCAGGTTAAGTTCCCCCTTCGGCTGGCGGATCGATCCTTTTTCCAGGACCAGAAGCTTCCATACGGGGCTGGATATTGCCTCCCCCATGGGAACCCCCGTTAAGGCCGCCGCGGACGGACGGGTTTCCGCCATCGGCGCCAACGCGGTATACGGTAATTTTATCATCCTTACCCACACCGGGGACTACCAGACCATGTATGCCCATTTAAGCAGGATCCTGGTCCAAAGGGGCGTGTATGTAAACCAGGGAACGGTTATAGGCCGGGTGGGCAGCACCGGCAGAAGCACGGGGGCCCATCTCCATTTTTCCGTATATAAGGGTAAACGGGCCATAAACCCCCTTGAAGTGCTTAATAAATGATGATAAAATGAATGTAAGCGTAAACCAAATGCATTGGAGGAACCATGCGCAAACTTGTTTTAATCGTGATCGCCTTTTTTGCGGTGGTTACTTTTATAAGGGCTTTTGCTTCGGTGGATAAAAATACGGCCCTTTCCAAGGGAGCCGTCGAATTAAGTGAAACCAACTGATCAAACCGGCGCCGGTAATTACCTGCTGGTTTCCGAAGAGCAGCTTTCCTTTGAACTCCTGCTGGATGGGATCTGCGAACGTCTCCACGATACACAGACCCATTTTTCGTTGAAACGCATCCAAAAACTTGAAGATACCCTAAACTCCATAGAACGGGAACTGGAAGATATCCTCGGGGATCTGGCGCCCGGGTCTTCGGGGGAGCTTCCCGCGGCAATTCTACCGGAAAACGCAGAAGGACGGGACGCCGCAGTTCCGGGGGAAGCCGGAATTCCGGGGTAGGAATGAATAAAAAACTCCCGGTTTTTGCCTTTTTTTTCCTGGCGGCCCTGGGGGGCTGGGGAAAAATCCGCTTTTCCGGCCTTGATATTGCCGAGGACGACCGGCTTCTGTTTAGCGCCGATTCCCGGGGCGGGGGCGCCGAGGCCCAGGGGGCCCTGTTTTATGCCCGGCTGGAAGACCGGTCCATCACACAGTTAAGCGCGTTTCCCGAAAGAATGGAGTTGCTGGACCGGGGAAAGATCCTTCTTGTCCACAATGCCTTTGGAAGCCTGCGGATCCCCGTTACGGGGGGGCTTCCCCAATCCTTTCCGGGCTTTCCTTCGTTTACCGAAGGCGTCGTCCCAGGGGGCAGGGTGGAAACCGCCGCTTCCTCTCCCGACGGAAAATGGCTTTTGTATGTGGATCCTTCCAGCTATGCCCGGGGAACCCTTACCCTGCTGGACGGGGAAACGGGACGGAAATTTTCTGTTTCCACGGAAATAGAAAGGCCCGGCAGGCTTTTTCCCGCCCTGTGGAGCGGCGATTCCAGGGGCTTTCTTTACTCCAAGGGGGGGCGCCTTTATTTTTATACCGTTACTACCCGGTCCTTGCCGCCGGACGAACGGTACCGCCTGATTGGAGAGGGATCGATTAATTCCGTATGCCGGGGTCCGGGGGATCATTTTTACTACCTTCGGGGATCGACGGTATACCGGATCCGCAGCGATGAATTTTTTCTGCGCACCCTGTATACCGGGTTTCTGGACATGGGAGATGTGGCGGGCAAGATCCCCCTGGAATTCGACCCCAATTTTGACAGTTATTGGATTGCCCCGGACGGCCGTTCCCTGCTCCTGTGTAAGGACGGAAGAAATATTCTGTATTATCCCCTGGGCATAAACGGGGGGGGGCCGTACGCTTCGGTCCCTAATATAATGGCCGGCCGCGCCGGTTTCCGGATCCGTATTCTCTGGTCCGGCGAAGGGATCGTAACGGTTCTTTTTGATTCCGCCCCCGGCGCCGGGGGGGGGATCACGGCCTACCGCTTGAACACCGCCGCTTTAGCCCCGGCGTTTGAAATTCTTGAAAGCCCCCCGGCTTTTTCCGCGGAGCTTGCGCCGGGGGGGGGGCGCCTTGTACTTTGGGGGAAAAACGGCCTGTTTCTCTACGACTACCGGTCCTGGACCCTCTCTGCCAGGCTTAGCTCCGATCCCGTATACTCCTGCATCTGGCTGGAAAATAATGAACTTGTGGTGGGGGGGAGCGGGCGGATCGAGCGGCTGTCTTTGGATGATCCTGCGGGGGCAAAGCTTCTTTGCCTTGCGTCGGTTTCCCGGTACGGCTTTGAGGACAATTCTTCGTTAAACGGAAACGGCCCCCGGCGGATTCTGGGTTTTTCCGGAACTTCCTGGTACGTTACCGACGGCGTTCTTCCCTGGACTCCCTACCGGGTCCCCGCCCTGCGGGAAACTTTGACAAGTTCCCCCCGGTACCGGGTATACCTGGACGCCGGGGGGGACGGCTTCTTCGAGAATGTCCCCATGGTGCGGGATATTGCGTCGGTGGGCACCTTTGCTCTTTTCCGGCAGAATACCGGCGTCCAAAACTTTCCCCCCGCCGCGGGAACTAATCCATGCCGGCTGCCAGAATCCCCGGATTTTCTTTTTTCCCGGGGCCTTCGGGGCAGCCGGGCCCTGGCCCTGTGTTTTGACCTTTACGACGACGACGCCGGATTAAGCACCGTGCTGGAGGCGCTGAACCGTTTTGAAATCCGGGCTACTTTTTTTCTGAACGGAGAATTTATCCGCCGCCACCCCCGGGCCGCGAAGGAAATTACCGACGCGGGCCATGAAGCCGCGTCCATGTTCTACGCCCCCATGGACCTTTCCGATTCCCGGTACCGGGTGGATGCAAACTTTGTGGCCCGGGGGCTTGCCCGGAACGAGGATGAATTTTTTAAAGCCACCGGAAAGGAGCTTTCCCTCTTTTGGCATCCCCCCTATTATGCGGTTTCCCGGGAAATCGCCGATGCCGCCGCGGCGGCGGGGTACAGAACCGTGGGCAGGGACATTGACAGCCGGGATTGGGTACAACCGGATACCCGGCGCCTGGGGATAGAGCAGCTTTCTGCGGCGGACATGATCGATTATATCATGGACGCCAAGGAGGGGGGCTCGATCATCCCCCTTCGCCTGGGGGTCCTTCCCGGGGGCAGAAGGGATTATCTGTTTAACAGCCTGGACGTGCTGCTAGACGCCCTGGTCCGGGAGGGCTACGAGGTGGTTCCGGTTTCCGCCCTTATGGGCCAAAGCAGGTAGCCCCGCCCGGTTTACAAACCAGGGCGGCTTAGGCGCCGCGGGCCCGCTCCCATAGCTTTTGCCCGCGCCGGGAGAAGCGCCGACGGGCTCATTTATTCCCGGCTAGGGAATAATCAGCGTTTTTTTAGACAAAGAGCGCGTCCTGCAGCTTTCGCAGCTGCAGGATCAGGGCGTTTTCGTCCAGCTTCACATCTCCGTAGGTGATAAGGGATCCTTTTTTAAGGTCCTTACGCATGACGGTGTTTTTGTCCACCAGCCCCATGGGAAGAACATTTTTTTCCCGGGCCTCCCCGGCGGCCATAAAGGTTCCCCGGATCGTAAAACCGCCGATGCCGTCCAGATTTTCCCCCGCCCGCAGATCCCGCTTGGCCACGGTCCCCGTTTCGGCTGCCAGGCCCGCCCGGGGGACAATGCTGGGGACATGATCGATACAGGCCTTGGCCACCGTAAGGGGTGTTTCAAGGCTGGTAAGGTGATAGGGCCTGTACAGCACATAGTTCGGCCCCGGACCCATGTTTAAATAGGCCATTTCATGGTTAATGTGGGGTTGATCCGACGCAATAATGATAAAAACCCCCGGCGCCACCCCGTTGATGTATTCCACGGTGCGGTAACTGTTAAGGATGCCGCCCCTGCCTTCGCTTTTAAGGCTTAACAGATCCGGCAGATCCTTAACGGTTCCCGCGGCGCCGTGGGCGCCCATGACGTCGGGTAAAAATCCCGTGGCATTTGCCATCGCGGTCATTTCTACCATGGTCTTGGTTCCGTCCTTGAAAGAACAGATCATCTTGGGGCTGGCCCCCTTGCCCCTTGCTTCTTCCGCGACGGTTTCCGGGGTACACTCATAATCAATCACGTTGTTTTTACCCTTTCCGATAACCCGGACATCAAAACCCAGGGCGTCGGCAAAGTCAAAAAGTTCCAGGACCGCCCCCGGCTCGTCCCCGGCGCTTCCGCTGTACACCAGCCCGGCGTTACTTGCCAGTTTGTAAAGAATGTGCCCGATGCACACGTCGGTTTCTACATTGAGCATAACAATATGCTTGCCGTTGTTTATCGCGTCCATGGCCGCTTTGGCTCCTGTTTCGGGCGACCCCGTGGCATCCACGACACAGTGAACCGCATCGCATTTTGTGGCAAGCTCGGCGTTACGGGTAATAACAAATTTCCCCGCCCCCAGCAGCTTGTTGCCCTCCGCCACCGTTTCCGCGGTCCCAAACTCCGCGCCCTCATTTAGACCCGCGTCGATGTACGCGTTCCGGGCGTTGGCAAGGGTCCTGTCAACCACCACCGCGGGGCGCATGCCCTTCATGGACCGCATCTGGGCCACCAGGCCCCGCCCCATCTGACCGGCGCCGATAATGCCTGCGTAAATAGGCGTACCGTTTTTTTCCAGTTCCGCAAGTTTATAATTCATTCCTACCATAACTAATGGTGTATAAAATAGGGATTTTTGTAAACAGGGCTATGGCCGCCCCTGCGGGCGGCCTTCGGGCAATTTGCTTACGGGAACCTCCGGCGTCTGTTTGCCGGGTTTTCCCCCGCCGCCCAGACGGCGCAAGAGCCGCCGGGCGGGTCTTTTATCAGCCGGCAGTTATATTTTTTTTCGCCCCTCGGGGCGGTCTGTGCGCCGGCTCGGCATGGAAGATAAAACCGCAACGGCGTCATCGACCGCGGCGCCGGCGAAGGTTATGAGCGGTTCATCCATTTTTTCCGCCTTCCATTCCCCCAGGGTGCGGACGGCGGGATCGAATACCGCCCCTACCTTGACCAGCTTTTTCCCCGCCGCTGTCCAGGGGATAAGGTAGCCTTTCCCGTCTATCTGCCGGAGCGCCTCCTGGACCGTCCCGCCGCCTGAAAGCTTAAACTCAAACACATATACCGCGTCTTTCGTCTGCACCACCGCGTCCGCCCGGCCGGCGGCGCTCCGAACCTCCGCTCCGGCGTACTGCCCCATGAGCGTAAAAACTACGTAAAATATCGCCTGGTAGTGCCGTTCCGTTTTGTCGTTTAACTCATAGGGGATACTCGAAAAAAAGGCCCGCAGCCGGGTCATAAAACCGTCCACATCCCCCTTCTGTAGATCCTTGATAAAGCCCGTTACGGAAAAACAGTTCCCCTCGGGAAGCTTGGGAAGATAAAACGGCAAAAGAAAGTTGAGAAACCCGTACTGTACTTCCTCGTTGGGAAACCCCAGGGTGTATTCGTCAAACTGTTTGTCGTAGCCCGTGATGGTCAGGTAGCCGCTCTGGTACAGCAGGGGCACGAGGCTGCCCCCGTCTATCCGGTAGTCGTTGACGGATTTTCCGTCAATGGTAATGCCCCCGGCAAAGTCCCGGAGGTCAAAATCGGCCCGCTGCAGGAGCTGTATCAAAAAGGTGGGGGGTTCCCGTCTGGAACCAGTAGTAGCGAAAATCCCTGCTGGCAAAGGTGTTCAATATGCTGAAAGGATTGAAAACCCCCTCGCTGTCCCGGGAAAAATGGTAGCCGTTGTACCGTTTTTGGGTCTCCGCCAAGGCTTCGTCGTAACTCATGTTGTTGTCCTGGGCCAGGCGCTGGAGTTCCGGCTCAAAGGTTCCGGTAAGCTCCGAAAGGGTGATGCCGCAGATTCCCGCGAAGTCCCGGTCCAGGCTGATGTCCCTAAGCTGGTTAAGATCGCTAAAAACGCTGACCTGC
>JAITKV010000045.1 GCA_031278215.1 Spirochaetaceae bacterium | reverse complement strand
AGACACATTATAGACAGACTACCTTAAAACAGGCATTTTGCACACCGTTTTGGCACAAAACGGGAGCAAATGCAAGGTCTGTCCATAAAGTAACCGACTTTATGGACAGACACTAAATAATAAAAGGGCGCATAACATTTCTAATGAGCGAAGCATTTTGCAAGACCCGTTTGGCAGCCAACCGGCTTGTGAAAAGGCGGAGGAGGATGGAACTATGTGTGAGTATACAGAGGCGGTCTGCCGGTATTTTTCCGACCGGGGGAAGAAACGGTATTACCCAGGGAGGCCGTTCACCCCGCCCCCCTCCTTTTTGGCTTCCGCCAGGGCCGCCGCATTGGCCCGTATCCCTCTAAGTTCGTTTTCGTCAAGCAACAGTAGGTTTTCCACGATAGAGGCAAGCCGATCCGGAACTTGAATAGCCTGAAAGTATTTTTTTTGCCTGCTAAATTGCCATATATATTTATTCCAGGGGCCATGGATACTATATTCATGGCACGGCGCATATCAAAGGCGAAAACAAACCCATCCAAAAACGCCGGAACGGCCTTAATTCCCCTTCATGGGACTTTCGGTTTCTCCTTCCTTGGACGGCCCGGCTTCCCGGGAATTTTGGGAACTGGCGGCCGGCCCGGAACGCCGTTTTTAAGCCAGCCGGCGATGACTAAAAGGGCTTCGTCTTCGGTGTTCTTTCCGGTACTCCGGGCGGTACTCCGCGGCCCTCTGGAGTTACCAATTCCGCGTAAAAAATGCCGTTACGGGTATGTACATAACACCGGCGCACGGCTAACCTCCTCGAAAACCTCTTTTCTCATAGGTTTTCTCATTGTGATTGGTTAGTTAAACGCCGGTTTTTCCGGTGGTTTAGGCTAATTCCTTACAGGACAAGCAATTATATTTGAGCCGCACACGATTCGAACGTGTGACCCACGCCTTAAAAGGGCGTTGCTCTACCTACTGAGCTAGCGGCCCGACGGTGTTGTATGGTAAATAGAGTCTGCCGCACTACGGACGCCCTGCCGGCAGAGTCCACATAAAGCGGCTTCTATACGCCTGATTGTATTATGGACATCAAACAAACATCATGTCAATAAGCCGCGTATAAACTCAAGTCCATCTGCGGTATAAAACGCTAGTATCTAAAGAGAATGCCCAGATCCAGGGCCAGGACCTGGTTATTCCACGGATTATCGCCCAGTTCCTTGCCCCTGACGGCCACATCCAGCGTCAACACGTGCATGTCCAGGCCAAATCCAACAGAAGGAAGGGCGTCGGCTATCCCCGCCCTAATCCGCAGAATTTCCATCACGGTTATTTCCATTCCCAGGCTTAGATTAAGAACGGGGTTTCGGGGATCGGAAGAAAAAAGATCGATAAAATCCCGGTAATCCAGCATCACCATGGCGCCGCTGATGTACCGGTCAAGAAAATCGTTTTGTATCCGGTACAGGACCCCCAGAGCCAGCCGGGGCGTAACGGTTCCGTATACTTGTTTTCCCCCGGCGCCGCGGTCGGCGATTTCTGCATAGCGGGTTACCAGGGCGGGGGAATACACGTCGTACCCTGCCAGGGCCAGGGTTAGGCAGTTTGCAAATGTGTACCGTATCCCCAGGTCCAAACCAATGCCAAACTGGGAGGCATAGGGCGCGGAAGAAGCCTGTTTTGTTATTTCGCTTACATCGATGATGGATCCGCTAAGGTCTAAAACTCCCCGGTAAAAAGCCTTTCCCAAAAAACCTAGATCCAAAAAATGATTCTCCTGTTCCAGGACGCGGAAAGAAAAGCCCCCCACCATAAAGACCTCTTCCGAAAAAAGAGGATAGATCGTCAATCCCCGGACGCTCGCATCCACGGTGGTGCGGTTAAAGATGCCGAATCCGAATCCGCGATCCACCAGGCCCAGGGCAATGGGTCCTCCCAGATCAATTCCCGCCCCAAAGTCTTGGGGCCGTTGTATCAGGGAAGAAATATCCGCGGAGCCGTTGTTTGCGGCTACCCGGTCCAGTATATCAAAGACCGGGCCGTATATGCTGACGGAAATTTCCGCCGCGCTAAACTGCCTTGTTATCCCCGTAAAGCTGGCGGGGTTGGAAAACAACGAAAAAAAGTCGTCCCCCAGGGCGGCGTGGACGCCGCCGAAACCTGCCGCCCTGGCGGAGGGCATAACAAAGGGACTGATGTCTTCCGCCTCCGTGGAAACAAGGGCGAAAAACACGAACACCGCCGGTAAAATTTTTTTCATACCATTCGCACTACCTTGCCCCACGCGTCAAAATCCTTTCCCGGCAGATGGGTCTGAATCCTGCAGTTCAGGGTCGAACCCGGCCCGGGCCGGACAGAAAAATCCTCCGTACCAGTATTAGGATCGGCGGATGAAACGAGAAGCCTTATATAATTATCGGTCAGCGCGGGAAAAACCGAGTGAAAAAAACCGGTTTTTTTGGCCGGAAAAGGAGCGGCGCCGTCTTTTTCGGCCCCTTGGGTCCGCTTTGATTCGGCCACGGCCCCCACGGTCTTTCCCAGCCAGCGGCCCACGTAGTCCCTTCTTCCCTGCCGGGACAGTTCCAGCAGCACCGCAAGCCGTTTTCCGGCGGTACCCTGGCTTACCTGGCCCCGCATTACCGCCGCCCTGGTTCCGCCTCGTTTGGAATAGGGAAAACCGTGGATCGCGGCAAACCCCAGGTCCCGGCACAGGGCGGCGCTTGCCTCGAAATCCTCTTCGGTTTCGCCGGGAAAACCGGTGATCATGTCACAGGCTAAAAAGGGATCCTCCTTGATCTGCCGCAGCCGTTCCGCGGCGCGGACTATATCGTTGACCCCGTAAGGCCTGCCCATGGCGGAAAGAATACGGCTGCTTCCGGACTGCACCGAAAGATGAAAATGAGGCCGTATCCGGGGGTGGGAAAGGATCTGAAAAAATTCATCCGTCAGCACCGCCGGCTCAGGTTCTATGGAAGAAAGACGCAGGGCGATCTTTCCGGTATGTTCCAGCAGGATCCTCAGCAGGGCCGGCAGGTTTACCGGTTTATCCCCCCGGAAACGGGAGCGGTACTGGCAGATACTTACACCGGTTAACACCGCCTCGGGAAGGCCCCGGGCTTCCAGGGCCCGCAGCCTTGTAAGCAGTTCCGGGGTTTCCAGGCTGATGCTTTTTCCCCGGGCCAGGGGAACCCGGCAATAGGCGCAGCTTCTGTCGCAGCCGTCCTGTATTTTAAGAAAGGCCCGGGAATGAAATGAAAATACCCGGGGATTAAAGCGGAAGCCTTCCGGAAGGGCCCCGGCGGATCCTTTCCCGGCCTTGCGAAGAAGAACCTGTTCCTCCAGCCACCGGGAAAGGAACTTTTCCGGGGATCCGCCGGCATCCGCCAGAAACCGGGGCAGATCCAGCAGGGCGTCCTTGGGGGGCACAAGAAACAAATTCCCGGACCCCAGGGCGGATAATTCGGGCCCCCCAAGCCGGGCATAGCAGCCGCTTACAAGTACCGTGGAACCCCGGCCCAGCAGGAGCCGTATAATCCGCCGGGCCTTTTGTTCCGCCCGGGAGGTAACCGTACAGGTGTTCACAATAGAAAGATCCCCCCGGCCCGCCTCCTGCCAGGAACGGACGGAAAAACCCTGTTCCCGAAAGGCTTCGGCGATTGCTTCGGTTTCGAGCTGGTTGAGTTTACACCCCAGGGTAAAAAAAGAAACGGCGCAGGGATCCATAGAAATTTACGGGCCGTTTAGACTTGCCCTGGTCCGTTCCAGGCCCCGCCGGGCGTCGGCCATCCGGGAATCTAAGGTCAGGGCCCGTTCATAGGCGCTGATTGCCCCTTGAATCTCCCCGGCATTTTCCCGGGCATAGGCCAGCCGGACCCACCATTCGGCATTTTCGGGCACATAGTATACCGCGGTGGAAAGGGCGATATCCGCCCGGCGGAATTGTCCCCGGCGGATAAAAACTTCCCCGATATAGTAATACACGGTATTAACCCGCGTGCCCTGGGGGGCAAGATTGACATACTCCTGAAAGTACTGAAGGGCTTCGGTATTGCGGCCTTGAAAGTAGTATACTTCCCCCAGGATTTCGATGATCCGGGGATCATAGCGGCTGATATTCCTTCCCGCCAACGCGTAGCTGCGGCCTTCTTCATAGCGGCCCAGGGCGACCAGACTCCAGCACAGAACCACGTGGGATTCCAGATTGTTGGGGTTCGCGGCGATTTCCGCCTTGCAAATCCTTACCGCGTCTTCAAAATTACCGCTCCGGTATTCCTGGAGGGCGTCCACCCTTTGTTGGGCCTCCGCCGCGGGGGAAAGACAGATAAGAAACAAAAAGAATCCCCCCATGCTCCGGAATGGTTTTCGAAAAAATCCAGGACCGTTCATTCGGGGTGTTTTTTTTCGGTCATAATGCAGCGGCCCGTAAAATGACAGCCCATTTCCATATTTATTTCCGGCGCGGTTACATTCCCGGTAAGTTTTCCCGTAACCGCAACCTCGACTTTTTCATCGGCCACCACATTACCCTTTACGGTGCCTAAAATAATCACCTGGGAAGTCCTGATATTCGCCTCTACCACCGCTTCTTCGTCGATCATCAAAAGACTCGTGGCGTTTATTTCGCCGGAAACCCTGCCCTTTATCAGAAAGGGTTTTTCAAAACGAAGGGTGCCGGAAAATTCAATATCCGGGGAAAGGACGGTATCAAAATCTTCTAATTCCAGGGCCTCATTGTGTACATCCGTCATAGCCCCATCCTACTTCAAAGGGACCGAAGATTCAAGGTCCGTTTCAAAATGCGGCGTCCCAGATCCCGCGGAATCTTCGGGACGCCTCTGCCGCGGCGTTTTGCTAAACAGCCTGCCGGATTGACGAATTCCGCGGCGCCGGTACACACTGGGCCATGATTCTGAATCATGCCGATGCGAAGTATGAATAGCTAAGCCCCCCCCGTATATATAGCGCCCTCCGGCAATATATCCTCCATATATGGGGCTGTTTCTTCCGCAGGTTTTCCACGTACAGTATCTTTCCCCGGCCCTTCTTTTGATTCTTACTACCCTGCCATTCTAGGCAGCCACCTCTGTGAGCGGTTGATCAAAAAAAAGCAGGACCTTATCTGTCGTGACAATTTTTTTACCGGCCCGGTCAATATCGGAAACCCGGACTAGTTTTCCATGATCGAACTGGCGGAAAAAATTCTTTCTGTAACCGGGAGCAAATCCGGAATCACATATAAGCCGCCGCCCGGGACGATCCAAAGCAGCGGAAACCGGATATCGCTTTGGCAAAGTCCGCCCTGGACTGGGAGCCCAAAATACCGCTGGAAGACGGCCTAAAAGAAACAATTGCGTATTTTAGGAGGCTGGATCCGTGAAACCGGAAAAACACCATCGAA
>JAITKV010000031.1 GCA_031278215.1 Spirochaetaceae bacterium | reverse complement strand
AGGGCAAGCCTTCGCAGGACACCGTCTTCTTTAAGCTTAACCACCGCCCGGTCGTAGGCGTCCGCCAGTTCCTGCTCGTCCTTTCTAAAGATGGGCCAGGTTCTAACCGAGCCAAATTCGATGAAGTCCAGGTCATTGTACAGATGATGCAGATCCCCCTCTTCGTTCTTCACGAGCAATTCATAGCTCTGTTTGGGACCAACCATGAAGTCGTACCGCCCTTCGGCTATCCAGTTTAAAAAATTTGCGCTCCAGTTAGGGTCGTCGGTTAAGGGGATTTCGATGGGCGTATCGGGGTGGCGCTTGTTAAACTCCAGCAGAATGCCGTGGTTCCCGTCCCCCGACAGCATGGGGGCAAGGCGCAGTTTTTGCGCCGCCGCATCCTCAAGGCTTTTGACATTGGTGAATTTCCGGTTGATGTAGAACCCTTCAATGTTCATCCCCAGATTTTCCTTTGGGAAGAGGTAGCGGTCCGCCCGTTCCTGGGTCCAAAAACTGTTGGTGGTGGCGATATCGATCTTGCCGCTTTGGAGCCCCGCGAAAATCGCCTGTTGATCGTTCCGCTGAAATTCAAATTCGTATTCCGGGAGCAGTTCGTCGATAAGCTTGAGGGCCTCTATATCGACCCCCGTGGGCTTTCCGTCATCATCAATGTAGGCAATGGGTTTGAAGAAGGTATGCCCCACGATAATTTTTTTAACCCCGCCGGCCCCTTGATCCTCCGCGGAAGCCGGTTTTTTTTCGCAGGAAACCGCCCCCAGAACCAGGGCCGGCAGTAACAGGATCAAAGTTCTATACGTTTGTTTTACGGTCATATTATTTTCCTTTGTACGGATCAAATACGGGGCGCCTAGGGCCCCGGTGTTGGTCCCCGGATTAGGCCGGGGTAAAATGCAGATCCGCGGTGGAAGCCGCTTCCAGCCGGGCTCTGCAGGCTTTTGCGGTGGCCGTCATGTTACAGCCGCAGCAGGGTCCCGAAAGACAATCCCCGGTGGCGGTTTTATGGGTTTTCTCGATAACCCCAAGCATTTCGTGGTAGGGAATAAGGGGATTTATTCCCGCCAGGGCCAAGTCGGCGTAGAGGGGAGCGGTAACCGCGGCCCGGATGGTCCGGGTGATGCAGGGAAATTCCAGCCCCCCCGATATGGGATCGCAGGGTATGCCGATATTGGCCTGCAGCGCCATGGACGCGGCGTTTTCCACCGTCCTGCCGTCCCCGCCGCAAAGCCAGCTTACCGCCCCCGCGGCCATGGCGCAGCAGATCCCGCTTTCTCCCACGCAGCCCACTTCGCCGCTGGCATTGGTGTGGGTAAAGGCCAGGGCCCCCAGGCCCGCGGCCACCGCGAGGGATTGGATCAGCCGTTCATGGCCGTATCCGTAGTGTTCCCGCACCGCGTCCAGGGCCGAAAAGAGGTATCCCCCGCCGGTACCCATGGGGGCAGGCACTATCTTTACCCCCGGAATTTTTGCGTTGGTGGAAAGGGCGTGGCGTATAATGTGCTGGGTAAGGCCGTCGCTGATCCCCCGGGTTTTTTCCGCGTAGCGGTTCCAGTATCTGCCGTAGACGGGGAGCAGCGCCGTGTCCCGGACTTTTTCGTAGCCGGCTTTTTCAAGGGAATGGATCTGATTATCCAGAATGGCGGCGATATGTTCAAAGAAATCCCAGATTTCTTTTTCCGTCCACCCCGATGAATCTTTTTCGTAGGCTATGGCCGCCTCGGCAAAACTAATCCCCCGATCCCCGGCGATTTGACGCCATTCCTCCACGGTGGTAAAAAGCTGGGGCTTTTTGTCCCTCCGGCTTGGCACGGGAAGAAGCGCGGGCAGGCGGTACAGCCGAAGGCCCTTCAAAGGGCCCGAAGGATCTTCGATAGGGGCCCCCAGGATCCCCTTCGGGGGGGCGGAAGAAAACTCGAAGGTATATGCCCTGCGGCCTTCGGCGGAACGAATCGAAGCAAAGCGGACCAGGGAGGAACCGGGGCCGGAAGAAAGGGATTCCGCCAGGGTTTGCATATCGCGGGAAGAAAACCGGTCCTCCGGATCTTCAAGAAAAACCAGATGGGTGTCGGCCTGCCATGCCAGGGGAAAGCCGTTTATTCCGGACACCCGGATCATGCCGCCCCCCACCGACGCGGCGTTCATGGTGTATGCGGCGCCCCGGGAATTTTCTATATGTATCACCACTTCCCTGTTCCCCTCAGCGCCGTCGTCAAAGTACCCAAAGTCGTAGGCCATACCCTGCCGCCGCGCCAGGGCATGGGCTTCAAAGAGCCGTTCATCGTCGGGCGGAAAACCCAGGATCCCGCCCAGGTAGCCCCGGTCGGACATAAAGTTAACCAGGAACGCCAGGGGCTGCTTTTGCGGGTTAAAAAGGAACCGGACTTTTTTAACATCGCCGCCGGCCAGGGCCCGGGCGGCGTTTCCAATGCGGACAGGGCCGGCGAATCCCCCCGCCGAACCGGGCTGCATAATGGGGCCAAACACGTCGTTAAAAAAATCGGGATACAAGGGCGCCGGCATGGTTTCTCCTTTTTCCGCCGCTATTGGGTCTGCGTGGTGGATGCGATGTTTCCCTTCCGGAAGATCCCCGCATAGATATCTTCCATAAGCCTAAGGCCGCCGTTATACCCCGTATAACTGCGGTTGATAATCACGCTGTTATTTATAGGAAGGCTTACATGGAGGGACAGGTTGCCGTTTTCCGCGGCCAGCTTATCTTCCCAGGTACTTCCCATGATAACCGCCTTGTTTGTGCCCCCCAGTTTTTTTCGTATGTCTTCCTGAATGGGCCCGCCGTCGATCTGAAACGAAAGGATGCCGTCAAAATCGGCGGCCATGCCGGTAAAGACCTTTTCTATGGCCCCCCGCTGCCGGACCGGAGGATCGTCGGTGATATACACCCCCCGGGGTACAAAGCCCAGTTCATTAACCAGAAAACCGCTAAGCCCCGCCGCGTAGGAACTGTCGGCGATAGTGTACAGTTCAAAGGGAATATTGTTCCGAAAGTCCGCAAGAAAATCCGCCAGGGAAACAAAATACCCGTAGAATCTTTTTTCTTCCCTTCGTATTACCGTCTCTACCCTGGCTGGATCCAAACCCGCAAAGACGCCTACTTCCCGCAGAACCCGGCTGGTCTCTTCCGCGCCGGAGGGCAGATAGGGAATGTGCAGATAGGGGGTGCCGTATTTATCCTTTAACAGTTCCGCGGTCTGAAGTCCCACCCAGGAAGAAATGACCAGGTTAAACTGGGCATGGGGGATTGTTTTCCATTCCTCCACTCCCCGGGATTCATTTCCAAAAAGAATGTTTACCTCAAGGCCGATGGCTTCAAGGATCCGTTTGATCTCTTCCAGATCGCTCCGCCAGAAGGGGTTCTGGCAGGGAACTACGGAAAATACGTTGACCAGGCCCTTTTTTACCTTTACCGGGGGATCGCCGATAAAACCCTGGATGATCCCCAGCACCACCAATTCATGGCCCAGATAATTGTTCCCCCTGAATCCAGAGGTTTCCACCCCCACGATGGGCCGTCCCTGGCGGGCAAAGGTAGAGGCAACCTGGGCCACATCGTCCCCCACAATACCCGAGGTGCAGCCCGAGAGGACCACAAAAAGATCTCCCTTAAGAACCTTAAAGGCCCCTTCGATAAACCGGGACAGCTTTTCTTCCCCGCCAAAAACCACATCCTGTTCGTTGGTGTTGGTGCAGCTTACGGTTCCGCCGCCGCCATAGCCTTCCCCTTGAAATCCCGCGCCATAGGAAGAGAAGGCAAAGGTTTTGCCGACGCAGCCGGGACCGGAATGTACAATGGGCAGGGCCCGGGGAATGGCCAGGACGGTCTGCTGGGCCGCCAGCGCGCAGGAAAACCGGGGTTGTTCAATATAACTTGCCTGTTCTTTACTGCTGTTCATTCTATGCTTCCTTCATCAAGGTCTCCGTTGTCCCGGATGTCTTTTTTCTCAAAATAGAAGGGATCTTCCTGTTCAAGCCACCATGTGGTATAGGGGCTTTCGCAGTGCCGGGCTACGTTTTCAAAGAGCCGTTTAGTTTTAAGCGCATCCACAAGCCGTTTTCCCAGCCGCACCAGGCCCTCGTAGCCGGCGCTGATGTTCACGTCTCCGTCGTTCATTGTGGGGATCCCCAGCTTTGCCCCCACAATGGTCATATTCATGTGCCGCACGATAAGGATGTCAGGCTTCGCGGCCCGAAGAAGCTTAAACACCTGATAGGGCTGCTTATTGCATACCGTATAGTTCCGTATATCTCCCTTGGAGGCCACAAGATTTCCCAGGCTGTCAAGACTATCTGTCCCCCCGTCGGTGGTTTGGTCGTGGTGCAGGGTGGTGATCCCCGCCAGATCAAGCCCCAGGTCCAGGAGCATGTTGGCGATGCTGTGGGCATAGGAGTCGCCGGCAAAAATATAGATCCGCTTTCCCCGCAATTCCCCCCTTACCCGATCCAGATCCTCCCGGATCCGCTCGTGCTCGGACCGGATAAGTTCTTCCACCACCGCGTCCTTGCCGGTAAGCCGGGCCACTTCCCGAAGCCAGTTGTCGGTCCAGTCGATGCCGAAGGGCGGCGGGGCCTTAACTTCGGGGACCCCATACTTCTGCTCCAGGGCCGCCGCGGGATACATGGCCAGGGTCTCGCAGATATGGGCGGTGCAGGCGGCTTCGGAAAGTTTTTCCAGCGCCTCCACATCCGCCAGGGGAACCACGTAATTTACCCGGAGCCCCAATTTTCCCAGGAGGGGGCCGAAGGTGTCGCTTCCTTCGAAGTTAAACACGTTAACCAGATCCCCTTGTTTTTTTACCGGGGGTTTAACAATGCGGGTTAGGATGCCGTGAAAGGCCGCGTCAAAACCAGAGGACCATATTCTGGATTTAAAGCCTTCGCAAAAAACCGGCGCCACCGGAATTCCCAGTTCTTCCTGAAGTTCATCGGTCACGCTTTCAATATCATCCCCCACGATGCCCGCGGCGCAGGAGGAAAGTACAAATATAGCCGTTGGATCAAAACGCCGCCGGGCCTCCCGGATTGTGGCCCGCAGTTTTTCCAGGCCCCCATAGACCGTATCCTTTTCTTGAATGTTGGTGCTTAGCACCTGTACATTCTGGGGCGGAAGCCCCCGGGCCCTGGTGGATACATCCACCGTAAGGCTGGTGGCCCCGGGGGCGCTGCACCCTATGGGGGCATGATCCACCACCGCCGCCCCCCGGATAACATAGGTAAGGGTCTGGCTGCAGCCCTGGGAACAGTCGCTGCACTGCCCAAAAGAACGCTCGGTTAAATTTAACTGCCGCTGCCTGGACCGTTCACAAAGATCCCGGGCGCTTCCCTGGTAGGAAATAATCGATTTAAGCCGCCGATCCCGGACCTCGACTTCGGACAACTCAAGGTTCACCATATTTACCGTCTCCTTATAAACCATCCGGTATAAATAACATATAAATCATATATGTTTACTATGAAATTATAGCAATCTACCACGCCGGACAGAAAAAGGTCAATACTTTTTTAGGAATCTTGCAATTATTTCTTATTTTTCGTATAAAAACACTAGGAAACATCGCGGGCTTTCAAAACCCGGTTTGCGCAAAGCCTTGGCCGTGTTTACTTAGAGTTGTTCAAAAACTTTAGTTTTGAACAACAAGCCCTGACAAAAACCCTATTTTGCCGGCGGTATACACGGGCCGGCAGGCAAAGGACGGCAGTAATATGGACGAAAGCAATCTGGAAAAACTTGCAGAGCTGGTAAAAGATTTTAACGGCATCGATAAAACCCGGAATTCCCTTACCTACAGGCCCGGAACCCGGCTGGTCCGGGGCTATTCCGGCGTCGAGAAGGAAACCGGGGCGATTAGCGCCCCCATCCACATGAGCGTACCCTACGTACACCCCTCTTTTGATGAATCCACGGGGTTTGGCTACGCCCGGTACGGCAGCCCCACCAGGCTGGAACTGGAAAACACCATCGCCATGCTGGAAGGAGGCCTTAAGGCCTGGGCCTTTTCCAGCGGCATGGCGGCCATTTCGGCGCTGGTAAAACTCTTTGTTCCCGGGGACCATATCATTGTTTCCGACGATCTGTACGGCGGCACCTACCGGCTTTTTACCACCATATACGGAAAATACGGCCTGGAATTCAGTTATGTGGATACCAGCAGCCTCGAAATTCTTACAAAAGCGCTGCGCCCGGAAACCAAGGCCGTCTTTATCGAAACCCCGTCGAATCCCATGATGCATGTTACCGACATCAGGGCCGTGGCGGAACTGTGTAAAAGCGTCAATGCCCTTACCATCGTAGACAATACCCTTTTAAGCCCCTATTTTCAGCGGCCCCTGGATTTAGGAGCGGACATTGTGGTGCACAGCGGCACAAAATATCTGGGGGGCCATAATGATATCATGTCGGGATTCATCGTCATCGCCGACAAACGCTTTATTGAACCCTTTTTTACTTTTACCATGTCCGAAGGCGCCGTCCTTTCGCCCTTTGACAGCTGGCTTACCCTGCGAAGCCTTAAGACCCTGGCCCTGCGGATGGAAAAACAGCAGGAAAATGCCGCCGCCATCGCCGCGTTTCTTAAACCACACCGGAAGATCGACCGGGTCTTTTATATCGGCGATCCGGACCATCCGGGCTACGGCATATCCCGGCGGCAGACCACCGGTTTCGGGGGCATGATCTCTTTTTACCTTAAAGACAAGGACCAGGTCCGTCCGTTTATAAACAGATTAAAGCTTATCCTTTTTGCCGAAAGCCTGGGCGGAACCGAAACCCTGCTTACCTATCCGGTGCTGCAAACCCACGGCGCCATTCCCGAGGATCTGCGGAACGCCGTGGGGGTAAACGAAAAGCTCCTTCGCATATCCGCGGGGGTAGAAGATCCGGCGGATCTGCTGGAGGATCTGGACCAGGCCCTAAACTTTTAAATTCCGCGGACTAGGGAACCGCGGCCTTTCCGGCTTCGATTAACTCCGCCGCCGCGGCCTTAACCGCATCGCTTACGTAGTTGTAGCTCATAAAAACCTTGATGCCCCGTTCGGCAAGCATAAAGCGGGGAACTTCCCCAATCCGCATGACAATAAGGCCCGCGCAGTCTCCCACAATCTTTGCGATGGCTTCAAAGACCGCCTCGTGATCATGACAGCCTTCGGAGCCAAAGCAGTACTGGGGTATGTCCCGGCGTTCAAGCAGGCTTACCTGGCCGTTCCGGTATTCATAGATGTAAAAACCCAGGGCATGTCCGAAATGTTGATCCACCACATAGCCCTTACTTGAAGCCGCGGCGAAGCGCAGGGGGGCCTCTTCCGGCCCGGAGGCAAACTTAGGAACGCAGCCCCCTGTACCGGCTTCCCGGCCTTCCGGGGCCCCGGAATTCAGGGTATAGGAAATATCCTGATCCAGCGTTCCCGCCGCATCCGCCCGGCACTGGCGGCAATGGTACATCTGGGGCAGAATCGATTCACATTTTTTTCGCATCATCATAATTTCGCGGCGGCTAACCAGGGGAAGGTGTTCAAAAAAACTCCCCTTAACCGGAATAAGCTGCATGATGTTGGAAAGATCGGCGCCCTGTTCCTTTGCGGCTTCCACCACCGCGGGGATGTGCCCGTCATTCAGCCCCATCAGCATGACGATGTTGATCTTGCAGACCAAACCCAGGGCCCGGATCCGGCGGATCCCTTCAAGCTGGTGGCGGAGCAGCAATTCCGCCCCCCCAAGTCCCGTATAACGGCGCCCCTGAAAATTCACATGCCGGTAAATCCGCCTTCCCACCGCGGGATCCACGGCATTAACCGTCACCGTTACATGGGAAACCCCCAGGGACGCAAGATCCTCCGCGTAAAGGGGAAGCAGCAAACCGTTGGTGGAGATGCAAAAAACCGTCCCCGGCGCCTCTGCCCGGATAAGGGAAATGGTCTCTTTAAGCGCCTTAAAATTTGCCAGGGCGTCGCCGGGACCGGCAATACCCACCACATCGGGCCGGCCGATCCGCCCGGCAACCACCCGGTACCGGTCCAGGGCTTCTTCCGGATTAAGGATCCCCGTACTTACCCCGGGCCGGCTTTCGTTGGGACAATCGAATTTACGGACACAGTAATTACACTGAATATTACAGTCCGGCGCCACCGGAAGGTGAACCCGGGTATGCTTTCCGCCGCAGCCCGAAAAACAGGGGTGGGTAAGAGATTTAAGAAGATTGGCGGCCTTAGCGGCATCCGGGAAGAGCCCGGACCCGCCGGCTGATTCCGGCATAAAAACCCCCTTGACGAGTTTTATACTCTGCAAATTTACGAAACCCGTTCTAAAACAAAGCGCAGCTTAAGCGCAGCTTAAGCACAGCTTTGGAACAGCCCCATATAATATAAACCGATAGGAATAATAAGATTTATATTCCCGGTTTGTCAAGGGCTGCGCCGTTTTCGGCTGCGGCGTTCCGGGGTTCGCCTCCGTTTCTACGGGCGGCATTTCGGGGCCCTGCTTGCTTATGCTTATGCTTATGCTTAATTGAGGAAAGAACTTCCCGGTCCCGCCCTTTGCGGAAACCGGACATGGGGGAATATCCCGGCCCTTGCAATGTCCCGGCCCTTGGTTGACAAACAAACCCAGGCCCTGTATAAGAAAGCCCTATGATCTACCTTTGGACAGCCTTTTTTTCCCTGCTCCCCATTTCCGAACTGCGGGGGGGCATTCCCTATGCCCTGCTCCACGGCATTCCCTGGTTTATTGCCTGGCCCTTTGCGGCGGCGGTAAATTCCCTGGCCGCCCCCCTGTGCTGGGTTTTTCTTTCTACCCTGCACCGGCTTTTGTACGGCGCCCCGAAGGCCTCCGGGGACGGCAAAACCCAAAAGGGCTTCTCATGGTACCGCGGCATATTCGACGGTTTTGTAGAACGGGCCCGGCTTAAGCTCCACCGGGGGGTGGAAAAATGGGGGGCCCTGGGAATAGCCCTGTTTGTGGCCATACCCCTTCCCATAACCGGCGCCTGGACCGGCGTCCTGGGGGCCTGGGTTCTGGGCCTTCCCAAGCGAAAAACCCTGCCGGCGGTGATCCTGGGGGTGGCGGCGGCGGGGGCCATTGTTACGGCCATTATGCTCCTGGGCAAGGGCGCCTTTCGGATTTTCATAAAAACCCTGTAATTTTTTAAGTACCATGCTCAATCTTGAAGAAGCCCTTAACGGCCCCCAGCTTGAAGCAGTAAAGGCCCTGGACGGGCCGGTGCTGATCATCGCCGGGGCCGGATCGGGTAAAACCCGGGTAATTACCTACCGCATTGCCCACATGCTGGAACGGGGCATTCCCCAACATTCGATCCTGGCCCTGACCTTTACCAACAAGGCCGCCAGGGAAATGGAAATCCGGGTTAAGGAACTAACGGGAAAAAAACTGCAAAACCTGACGATCAGCACCTTCCACGCCCTGGGGGTAAAATTTCTGCGGGAAGAGATTGAAATTCTGGGGTACCGGAAAAATTTTTCTATTTACGACGAAACGGACCGCGGCGAGCTTATCCGGGAAAGCCTGCGGGAATGCAGGATGGGAGAAGGAAGCTCCGTCTACGCCCTGGGCCAGCTTTTTTCTAATATCAAAACGGGCCGCTATTCCTGGAAGGACGCCCCGGAAATAGCCGGAACCGCCGGAATGGACCAGAAAGCCGCGGCCTACGAAAAAGTTTACCGGGAATACCAGCACAGCCTTAAGGTTTTTAACGCCCTGGATTTTGACGATCTGCTGGTTCTTCCCATTGAACTTTTTACCGCCCATCCTGAGATCCTGGAAAAGTACCGCCGCCGGTACCGGTACATCATGGTGGATGAATTTCAGGATACAAGCCTGATCCAGTACAGGCTTATAAAACTTCTTATGCCGGATCTCCGGGACAGGACAAGCACGGCAAACCTCTGTGTGGTGGGGGACGATGATCAGTCCATTTATTCATGGCGGGGGGCAAATTACGAAAACCTGCTTATGTTTGAACAGGATTTTCCCGGCGCCAGGGAGATTAAGCTGGAACAGAACTACCGGTCCACCACCACGATCCTGCAGGCCGCGAACGGCGTTATTTCCCACAATATCAAGCGAAAAGAAAAAATCCTCTGGTCCAGCAATTCCGGGGGAAGGCCCGTGGAGTTTTTCTTTCCCCCCGACGAAAACGGCGAGGGGGATTTTATTGCCGGTAAAATTAAAGCCCACATGATGCGGGACAGCCTGCGCTACGACGACTTTGGCATATTGGTTAGAACCAATTCCATGAGCCGGACCCTTGAAGAGGTTCTTCTGGAGGCAAACATACCCTACAAGGTTTCCGGCGGCCAAAGTTTTTTTCAACGCAAAGAAATTAAAGACATTCTTTCGTATCTGCGGATCATCGCCAACACAAACGATGATATTAACCTGCTGCGGATCATCAACACCCCCCGGCGGGGCATAGGAAAAACCGCGCTCCAGACGATTTCGGAACTGGCCCGGACCAACAAAACCTTTCTCTGGGAAGCCATGGAACGGCTGTGCCGCCTTCCGGCGGGAATGGATTCTCCGCTGCCGCCAAAAACCAGGGCGGAACTTGAAACCTTTATGAACCTTGTCGAAGCATTCCGGGACCGGATGCTGGGGGACCGGAAAAATCTGGCGGAAAAAACCCGGAACTTAACGGACCATATCAATTATTGGTCCTACCTTATAACGGAATACAGCAAAAACGAAAAAATTGCCCGGTGGAAATTCGCCAATATTGAATACTTTATCCGGGCCATTGAAACCTGGGAAAAAAACCCGGACACCCTGGATAGGGGCCTCTACGCATGGCTAAACCGGGTTAGCCTTATTACCAGCAGCGACGGCCAGGACGACGCCGGGGACCAGGGGAAGGTTAGCCTTATGACCATCCATTCCGCCAAGGGCCTGGAATTCCCCGTGGTGTTTATCGCCGGCGCGGAAGAGGGGATTATCCCCCATACCCGGAGCCTTGAGGAAGAGCCGGAGGACGGTCAAAGCCCCCTGGAAGAAGAACGCCGGCTCTTTTACGTGGCCATTACCCGGGCCAGGAATAAGCTTTATATCACCAGCTGTAAAAAACGCCGCCGCCTTCAAGACACAATCGACTGCGCTCCCTCGCCCTTCCTGGCGGAGATCCCCCCCCGGCTAGTGGAGGTCCGGAAAGGAGACGATCCCGTGGAAGACCCGAAGGACGCGGAGGCGTTCTTTGCAAAAATAAAGAAAACCTTTACCTAAGGGAATTTCGTGAATTTCGGGAGTTCCCGGAGTTCCGGGGGCCGCTTGTTTCCGTAAGCCGGCGCCGCCGGCGTTCCAAATCTTCCCGCAGGCCCCGGGGCAGCCCGGCGTCTTCTTTGGTCCCATCGGCGCCGCCGGAATTCGCCGGGGCCCCCAGGGCCAAGGCTTCTTCTATGTACGCCAGGGCCAGTTCCCGCCGCCCCAGCTGCCGTTCCGCATCAACCGCCAGGGTCCGCAGGGCCAGGGCCCTAAGCGGGACGGTGCATTCACGGCCCGAAGCCCTTCCCTCCGGGGCCCCCGCATCAGGCCAGTCCCGCAGAAGCCCCAGGCGTTCCCGGGCTTCTTCATAGCGGCCCCCGGAACGGAGGTCAAAGGCCAGGCACAGGCAGCACCGGGGGTACTTTTCCGCGGCCCCCTGAAGCAGCAGGGACGCGGTTCTTTCCAGGTCTTTCCCCGGGGGAGGATCTATCCCCTCCGCATCCCACAGCGTTCCCCGCACACTGCGCCGGGCGGCGCGGCGCCAGACTAGGGCAAGGTTTTCCTCGTCACCACAAAAGCGGTCCGCCGCATCCGGGGGCGCCCCGGCAATTTCCGTAAAGCCCCGAAACAAGGAGGCCAGCCCAAAAATGTCCTTTACATTGTGATCACAGATTCCTAAAAGCGCCGCCGTTTCCGGCCCTCCGGAAAAATCGGCGCCGGCCCGCAAAAAGTCAAACCAGATGCCGGGGGCCATGGAACCCGGCGTATCCCCGGACCGGTCCAGCCCCAGGACCATTGTTTCAATGGTGGCCTGGGAACAGTTAGGCAGGATCCG
Organism: Spirochaetaceae bacterium; assembly: GCA_031278215.1. Taxonomy (GTDB): domain Bacteria; phylum Spirochaetota; class Spirochaetia; order Treponematales; family Breznakiellaceae; genus JAISLT01. The sequence continues at coordinate 15,647 of JAITKV010000031.1, read as the reverse complement.
CTTCCAAAACCGCCGGGCGGGATAGAGCAGATCCGCCTGCGGCAGGGACGGAACCGCCAGGCCGTTCATAAGGCACCGGGTTTTAAGGATCTGGGAATCAAAGGCCTTGCCGTTATAGGTGGTTAAGAACAAGGGCGTGGAGCCGGGGGCGTTGATAATCGAAAGAACCGCCTCGAGAAAATCGTTTTCGCCGGGATAGTCAAGAAGCAGGATCTGGGTAATTTCAAGGCCGGAAAATTCCCCGGCTTTGGGGAAGGCGCCGGGGACAAAGCGGCCAAAGGCGGCAAGAAAGGCCGCCGTTCCGGCGCCGCCGGAAAGACCGGTGGTTTCCAAATCAAAAAACAAAAACTGCTCCGCCCCAAAGACCCCGGATTTGCCGGACCCCGGCTTATCACAGGGACGGCCCCGGAGCAGATCCGGCAGCAGCAAGGGCAGGGTTTTGGGCAACATGGCCGGCATCCGCAGCGGCAGGGTAAGGGTTCGGCGCAGAACCTGGTAACCCGCCCCGGTCCAGGATCCCTGGGCCGGGTTTGGGACAAGAGCCGCGGCCGCCGGGGACGATCCGGGGCCCCCGGAAAACCGCCGTTCCGGGGCGCCGGTAGTTTTGGCAGAAGCCGTCGGTGCCGGTAAATTCGGCGGCGCCGGTAAATTCGGCGGATTCCGGCGCTGCTCCCGAATGCGGGCAAGTCTGGCGCAAAGGTTTTGAGCCATGGGAAGAGTATACCGCCTTACAGAACCAAGCTAAAGCCCCCGGGCGGCAGGGGTAATCCGGCCTTCAACTTCTTGCGAAATATCAACCCGCGGATTGTAGAAAGCAGCACGACAGGACGATATGTCATCTTCAAGATTCTGTGTTTTACATGTGCAAAATAAAGCTGTAACAAGTACGATGCCTATTTTTTCTTACCCGGCCTGAATCTGCCCTTTAAAAACCGGGAAATGGCAAAGCCGCCGAAAATTACAATAAAGCGGTCGACGATGTTGATGGGGATCCGGGAAAGAATATTGGCCGCCAGTATCGGAGGGCCGTTGCGGAGGAGGCCCATTTTGAAGGTATCTTCCGGGCTGTAGTGAAGTTTTTCGTTTGAAAAGACATCGTAGAGGATAAAATCAAGAATCCCCCCCAGGACGCTTACCGCGACGCAGGCGGCAATGTAGAGGAGCAGCAGGGCCGCGAAGGTGTTAACAAACGACGTTTTTATTTCCGGCAGATCCGGGGGCGGCTCTTTCCGGCGGAAAGACCAGGCCGCCGTCCGCGGACCCGGCTGCATAAACCACACCAGCAGGACTTCCGTGATACTGCACAACACAAAGAGCCAGGTACTACCGTCACGAAACAAAATGATAATCGTGGTAAGAACCGCCACGGCTATCCCCGCCACGGGGCCCGCCGTAAAGGTTACGGCGCAGGTAAAAACCGTGTCAAGAAACAGCGGCAGTTTAAGGATAAATACGCTTAACGTGTTAAGGGCGTAATTTGCCCCCACGGCCAGGATACAGAGGAGCGGCAGTTTTAGCCCCCACACAAGGCTCTTTGCATTCATACCGGGAAAGTGTATCATAGGGGCTGATGTCTTTGAAGACCGGGACGGAGGTTTTATGCACTACGGTACTCTTTGTGGTTTTAGCCTGCGCCCGGCAGGACGAATCCGGCGGCCCGGGTATTCAGGAAATTACGGCCCACTGGACGGCCGTCGAACGGGCTTTTCTCACCGGCGCCGGAACTCCCGCCGCCCTTATCGCGGAAGTTGACGGCTTTTCCCGCTCGATCGACCAATTTGCCGATTCCCGGATCTACCGCATGTACCGCTACGTTCCTTTTTCCCAGGTCCAGGGAATCGCCGCCTTTTTTCGGCCCCCGCCGCCCAACGATTTTGGAGAAGTTAAGTCCGTTACCGGCATGATTTTTTCGTTCAAAGAAGCGCTTTTGAACGGAGACCGCGAAAAGGCGCTTGTCTTTGCGATAGACATCCGTGAATTTATGCTCCGCTGGCAAAGGCTGGATGTGGAGGCAGAAAAATTTACCAGCGCCGCGTATTTCGAACTGTTCCTGATATTCGCGTTTTTTATCGCGGCGATGATCCTTACCGTGTGGTTCTTCTACCGGGCTTTAAAACACTCCCTGGAACGGGAACAGGCAGGTTCCGTTTTTTCCCGCGCCCTGGTACTGGCCCAGGAAGAAGAACGTTCCCGCATTGCCGGGGAACTCCACGACACCGTGGCCCAGGATCTGCATTACCTGGCCCTGCGGACCGGCAAGATCGGCCGAACCGCGGACGCCGCGGAACAGGGAAGCCTGTGCCGGGAAGTGGCGGCGGCCCAGGGAAGACTGATCCACCGGATCCGGGACATCTGCGACGGCCTTGTGCCGCCGGATTTCCGGTTTTTGGGACTCCCCGACGCCCTGCGGCGGCTGTGCTACGATTTCGGCGGCAGAACGGGGATCGACTGCCGCATCGACGTGGCGGAAGACCTCCGGCTGGAGCCCATGAGCGAGGATATGCAGCTTCAGGTGTTCAGGATCGTACAGGAAGCCCTGAACAACGTGGAAAAACACGCCGCCGCGGCGGAAGCGGTGGTGGTGCTGCGGAACTCAGGAGGGGCCGCCGGCTCTGCCGGGGCCGCCGGCTCTGCCGGGGCCGCCGCCGGCAAAGCCCCGCGCCTGTTTGTCAGCGTGTCCGACGACGGCCGGGGCATCCGCCGGGAATCCGGATTCCCGCGCCGGTGGAATAAGGGGTTTTTCTCCGCCTATCCGGGGCACGTCAAATTCGACGCCCCCCAGGCGGGTCTGCCGGGACATTTTGGCATCCGGGGTATGTACGAGCGCTGCGCGATTCTTTCCGGTTCCCTTGTCTTTGAAAGCGAAGAGGGGGAAGGAACCATCGTCTGTCTGGAAGCGCCGCTGGATGTCCGGCACGGAGCTTCCGGTGACTAATCTCCCCCAAAAAACGGCCGTTTTTTTAATCGAAGACCACCCCTTGACCCGGTACGGCCTGGCCTCCTGCCTTGAAGACTCAGGACGCTTTTCCGTAACCGGAACCGCGGGATCCCTTGAAGAAGGCCGCCGCGTTATCGAAGAAACATCAGGCCCGCTCCCCGGCGTCATTATCCTTGACATCCTGCTGGGCGGGGAAAACGGCCTTGAGTTTATCGAATTTCTTAAAGGCCGCTGCAAAACCCGCGGCCTCCCCATGCCCGCGGTCTTAGTCTGTTCGGTCTTTGAAGACCCCTTTCGTATAAAGACGGCCTTCCAGTTGGGCGCGGCGGGCTATGTCCCCAAATCGGTCAATGAAGAAGAACTGCTGCGGGCCATCGACACGGTTTTGTCCGGCCAGGAATACATCGACCCCCGTCTTAAGCTCAAAATCAGCCTGACCCCCGGCGGCTACGGCAAGTTTACCCGCCGGGAACGGGAAATAGTAACCATGATAAAACAGAACCGCACAAACCAGCAAATCGCCAAAGAACTCTGCATCAGCCTGCGTACCGTAGAAAACCACATCAGCCACATTTATGCCAAGACCGGCGTGTATAGCCGCCAGGAACTGATCGATTTTTAGACGCCACAATCAATACAGCCGGTGTAGGATTCTATTATTCTCCGGTATGCGCGACCGTATACCCAATTAAAACATAGACCAACAAAAAAATGCCGGTGATGATAAGATACGGCGCAAGTTTCAGGTTAGAAAAACTGAACACCACTTGTTCAATCAGGAGAACAACAAAAAACAACATCGACACTACTTTAATATGCACCACGCCGCCCCGGCCGCCTGCGCTCAAGGCGAGGAGGCCTGCCAGAGGGATGAACAGGGATAGGCCGCCGCCGATGGTTATCACCAGCCGGTATATTTCTCCGTCGTTAGCTGCATAAAAACCATAACCTGCCAAAACGGAAATGGCCAACGCGATAAGCAGAAAAACCGCATTAATTTTCATTTTGTTTCTCCAAATTCAGGCGGCGTGAGGGCGACCAGCCGCAAGATTTCCGGTACGTTTTCCGCGGTTTTCCATTCTCGAAGGCCGGGATACCAGATGTATGTTTCTTTTACTATTTTTTTGTCCGCGATGAGCCGGGCCATTTCAGTTTCCGAAAACGGTCCGGCCTGTTTACCGTCCAGTACGGCGTAATATAAACGGGCGGACTGAACCGCCTGCGGCATCGGATTACCCGCACCGGGGATATGCATATTTGCCATGGTGTGGTTCATCATTTGCACCATCTGCTGCGCTATCCCCATTCCAAGTCCGAATTCAATGAGGCGGTCGATAGAATAAAAACTGTGTTCATCGTACATTTTTGCGTTCCTTTACGGCGCCGGTGGCGGCGGGGGAGGAGCCCCGGTTGGTGTGAAAACCGGCGCCAATTCCTGTACTGTCCCGGCGGCGGCCCAGCCGGACATTCCTTGCTTCCACACCTGCGACTGAGGCGTGAACTGTCCCTGCGCCGCCATTTGTTGAAGCTGGTCAAGAGTAAAAGGCCCGGTGGTCTGTCCATTGACCGCTACGCTATACTGTAACTGCGGCGGGGGCGGGGGCGTCATGCCGGGAGCCGGCGCGTTTACGCCCTGCATCACATTGTTCATCATACCGGCCATGCCCTGGCCCAATGCGCCGCCCATGGCCATCCCTGCCATGATACCGGCAGGATTCATGCCGCCGCCCGCGCCCATGTTCATCGCGCCGTTTGCGCCCATCTGGCCCATGGCCGCCGCTCCCGCTTTGGCGACATCCGCCTGCTGGTTAAGCTGGTGGACGGCAAAGTTTGCCGCGTCGGTCTGCATGCGCTGGGCATGCTGGGCTTCTTCTCGCTGGATGGCGAGGGTTTCTTCCATATTTTGGGCGTTGATCCGCTGGCTGTCCTGCATGTTCTGAATGTTGACGGAGGCCTGGGCCTGGGTGGTTGCGGCGCTAATATCCTTCGTTACCGACATGAGGGACTTATAACCTTCGCTTTCCTTGTCCACCTCAAGGGCGGCAATGTCCATCGCCGAGACCAGTACCCCAAAATCGTTTTGCAGCCGGGGCTTGATGTAATTCTCCACAATCTCGTTGATTTGCAAGATTTTGCGCTCAAGCTGCATCACGGGGATTCCGTTATCGGCGGGGATGTTCGTTACTACGCCCTTGACATACTTTATCACCGCGTCCTTGATTTGCTTGTTGAACGCTTCCTGATCAAAGTCGATGAGGCGGTGCAGTTTGATAAAGGCTTTGTAATCGGCCAGCTTGAAGCTGATGGTTCCCCGGACTGCCAGGGGAACGGCGAAGTCGAGAAAGCGGGGATCGAACACGTCAAAGTAGGGCACGCCGAATTTGACTTGTATGATCCCGGCCAGGTTGATGTAGTAGATTTCTGCCTGGAACGGCGATCCGCCGCCGAAGGCAAGCCCGACAATAGAGGACAGCACAGGGAAGTTTGCCGTCTTTATCGTATCGTCGAAAGGACCTTCAATAAAGTCCTGCATCGCGCCGTCTTTTTGTTTGTAGACGAACACGGCAATTTCACCGTCTTTTACGCGCAGAGATGAACCCCAGCGGATGGAATTTTCTTTTTTTGTGGAATTCGCCTCCGCTCCCGTAGGCCGCCATTTCCAGATAAGGTATGTTTCTTCATCACAGCGGATCACGTCCATGAGGCCGCCTTCTTTTTTATCGAATAGTGCCATGCGCTACTCCTTTATTTGATAATCTTTTTTTCTTTTAGGATACTTTCAATCCGGGCGATTGTATCCTTGTCCGATCCAAAAGACAGCTTTGCCTTGGTGTACGCCTGCTCGCATTTTGTTTTCCACGCAGCGTCCATTTGTAAGTCTGCTGCCACTGGACCGCTCATTGCAGATACAGACATAAACGGCAAAGGTTTTTTTATACCTTTGAATCTGCTTGAAGCAAACACGATAAATTCAAGAATATCCTCCTTAGCGTTAGGAATAGGATAGCCTTCTATCATACTTATTTTACGTTTAACTCCAGCGCTCCCTCCAGTTGCAAACATCGAGCTAAATATTCCGCCAACAGAACCTGCCAAACTTCTTTCTTTCTCGGCTTCCCGTTCATAGACGTCATTGTCTATAGCATCCAGTTTCTCAAAAAATATCTGAACGCTGTTTGCAACCTGCGTGTTGCTGAATTCATGCCCGCACGAAGGGCACACCGCCGTCATCGCGGGAATTTCCGAGCCGCAGGCGGGGCATTTGCGGATGTTCCCCACCTTGTCCACCATGGGTTTGGGCGCCGGATCCCCTCCCCCCGCCGGAGTTCCGCAAGACGAACAAAACTTCGCACCGTCCTGTAATTGCGTTCCGCAGTTTGAACAAAAAGCCATAATAAAAACTCCCCTGTGGGTTCCACCCACCGTTACAATCGAAATACATCCTATTGTCAAAAAATCATCTTTTTAACCACTGGCGTATAAGATTTGCCGCCGTTTACAAATAGCGACGGCAAATCCCAGTCTGTAGAACTATTCCCTGACAATTTGAAATTGTCAGGGAATTCTGGTTGTAATTGTTTGTCAGGCAAAGAATTAGCTAATTCCCTGCCTGACAAACCAAAATCTATTGTGTATAAACAACGCCTCCGGTTACTGTGACACCGCGGCTATTCTGGCGGCGAGCTTTTTGTATTTAGCCATGTCCTCAATAGTCCATGCGGCGTTGTTTTGAAAATCTAACGCCTTTGTGCTTAAATCGGCGGTTTGCGCGGCTAAAGAAAGTAGTGCCATACTATCGTTGCTTTTTTGCGCCTTTTCGAATTTAACGACAAAGTCCTCGTAACGTTTGAAAAAGTCCTCAATTGCTTTCCGGTCGCCGCTGCCCGATGAAGGCGAACCGGAATCATCGAGACTTTCGGTCAGGGATTCTAACTGCTCTATTGCAGGGCTAAATTTATCGGCTACGCCTTCTGCCGTCGAGGAAAGTTCTTCGAGGTTTTTTGCAGCGTTGGAAAGTTCTTCCTGATACGAGGATGAAGCCTTGCGCCCACTGTCGCATGAATAGAACGCCAAAACCGCCGCCAAAAACAATGAACCTGTCAGATATTTCTTTATCATTTTCATCTTCCTCCTATCCCTCTTTCCGAAAATCTTTACCCGCAAACAAAAGAAGTATTGCGGCAACAGCAGTCAGTACTTCGGGAATAAACCAGATGGAAAATCCGCTCCCGAAAGAAGACACGATAAAAATAATCTCAAAGATGCCCCAGTAAATAGTCAGACGCCGGGCCCATCGCGCAACGGCAAACAAACCAATCGCGACAATAGCGTCGATCACAAAGGTCGCCAGGACAATCATTCCCCCTATTTCCTGAAAGAAAGAAGGAACAGGAAGCCCTTCCGCATCCAGGATCCAAAAACCAATGACGAGTGTCAAAATTGCCGCTGTCGCCATCAATACACCAGATACCTTTGTTTTGACAGAACTTGATTTCCATTTTCCAAAACCCATAGTCAATTCTCCTTTGCGATTTTAGCTTCTGAGAAGCCGCGCCCGCCGGCCTTTGGTTATATACCTTTATCACCCAAAGGGTGTCAAAGCCAAAACTCCATCCTATCCGTCTTACGGCGGTGGCTTGTTTTCTTTATTTTTTTATATGGATGTTTTTGGTAAAATTAATATATCACCGCCATTTGTTTCTGTCGTCAGTGTAAACGCACGATTTTTTAAAAAAATAATTTTTTTTACGCGCAGTTTGTGTGTTAATGCACGTTTCTACTCAGGTTTTACAAAAAATTAGCATTTCTTGCAAAACCCCACAGTGCCGCCGATCCCTTCACCGGAAGAGTGTATTTGGGTGGATTTTTTTTGAAGCATTGCGGGACACGGACGGCGGGACCGGCAATTACGAATTCAAAAATAACATCGAACGGACGCGGGCCTTTGTTCCCGAAGCTCATCCTGTCCGTGTATCTGTGCCGGGTACACAGGCCTTTTTTGTCTGTTTTACCCATCTTCTTCTCTCTTTAATATGGCCTGTGAGCCCGCTATATGGTATAATTTTTCTATGAAGAAGGAATTTCTCTCCTACGACACGGTGCGAAACAATGCGCTTAAACTGGCCTGTAAAATTTATACCGATGGGTTTGTACCCGATGTGATCTACGTATCCCTGCGGGGGGGGGCCTATTTGGGTAACGTGATAAGCGAATATTTTAAAACCATAAAATACCAGGGCCGGCCGGTGTACTACGCCGCGGTGGTGGCCCGGTCCTATACAGATGTACGGCAGTCGGGACAAATTAAGGTTGAAGGATGGACCTATGCGCCGGAACATCTGCGGATTGGGGATAAGGTACTTTTGGTGGACGATATTTTTGACTCCGGAAAAACCATTAACTATCTGGCGGGGATTATTCTGGAAAAGGGCATTCCCCGGCATGATCTTAAAGTGGCGGTCCATGATTACAAGTATTTTTTTGACAAGGACGAACAGCTTCCCGTTCAGCCCGATTACTGGTGCCGGAAGCACGAACTGTCTACAGCCGGGGAGGATACCTGGATCCACTATATGAGCCATGAACTGGTGGGCCTTTCTTCCCGGGAACTGGAGGAGTACTACTATAAACAGGACGGGGAACTGCGGCATGTTCTTGCGGTCCTTGAACAGCGGTGAAGCTTTCCGTGGTGGTGGGGCTGGATGAAGCGGGCCGGGGCCCCCTGGCCGGCCCTGTTTCCGCCGCCGCGGTTATTCTTCCCCGGGATTTTCCCCTGGATATCCTGGGAGATTCAAAAAAACTCAGCGAGGGGCAGCGGCACAGGGCCGCGGCACTGATAACGGAAAAAGCGGCCTGGGGCATAGGCTGGGCAGAGGCGTCGGAAATAGACAAAATCAACATCCTCCGGGCAAGCCTGCTTGCCATGACCAGGGCCTGGGAAGCCCTGGAGGCCGCCTTTCCGGATGGAAGCGCCCGTTTCTCCGTCACTGCCGTGGCCGACGGGCTTTACTGCCCGGAACTCCCCATACCCTGCCGGGCCCTGGTTAAGGCGGACGCGGCGGTACCCGAGGTAATGGCCGCGTCGATTTTGGCCAAAACCGCCCGGGACAGAATGATGGTCCGGTATTCCTGGTTTTACCCGGAATACGGCTACGACCGGCACAAGGGCTACCCCACGGTGGAACACCGGCGGGCCATTCTGCGCTGGGGGCCTTCGCCCATCCAACGGCGCACTTTTACCCTTAGGCCCCCCGGCGTCCCGGCCCCTTAGCGGCGGGGCTGCGGCGTATCAAAAAAAATCCGCCGGCCCCGCAGGCTGCTGCGGCCCCGCAGGCTGCCGGGGTTTTACGGTTCCCCGCAGCAGGGCGGCGGCCTCTTCGGTGGTTTTTGCGGCCAGAACGCCGTCGCGGATACGGGGGTCCTGCAGCACCGCCCCTATGGCGGCCAAAAACTGAACGTGGGGGCCCGAGGTTTTTTTAGGGGAAACAATCATGATAAAGAGCCGGGATTTTTCTCCGTCCAGGGAGCCAAAGTCAATGCCGGTTTTTTTTATTCCCACCGCCACTTGTATTTCGCCGGTCCCGTCGGTTTTTGCATGGGGCAGGGCAATACCGTGTTCCATGCCGGTGCTCATGGTTTTTTCCCGCTGGAATATGGCTTCCAGCGTTTCGTCCCGGTTTATGGGTTTTCCTTCCGCGGCCATAAGGTCCACCATTTCCACAAGCACATCTTCCTTGGTTTCCCCTCTTAGATCCAGCCGGATAAGTTCCGGCCGTATCAGGGACAATACATCTTCCTGCACGCGGCCCTCCAGGCCGGAAATTTCTTTTTTCATCGCCTGGGGATCCGCGGATTTTTTTAGCCGTTGAATGGAATCGTGAAGCCTCAGGATCGCCTCGTAAACGGCGGTTTTTACAAAGGGAAGATCCTGCGTAGCGCTTTCTATGGTAACAATGTTTTCTGTTTGACAAATCGACAGGGCTACATCGTCCTTCCGGGCCTGGGAAAGCCCCTCGTCTATGTCCATGATCTGAACATAAAAGCCTTCGGCCTTTAGGTCCCGCTGGAGGGTGTCCATCACCAGGCCGGCAATTTCCCCGGAACCAAAGTCCCAGGTTCCCTGGGCGTTGCCCTCGTCCTTAACGGGTTTGCGGGTTCCCGGGCCGGGGATGCGAAGAAACGCGGACAGAATCGGAGGGGCCGCCAGGGTGGTAACCAGGGTCATAAGGATAATCACCCCGAACAGCTGCTTGTCCAGGATCCCCGAAGAAAGCCCTATGCCGGCAATGATCAGGGCCACCTCCCCCCGGGGAACCATGCCGGCGCCGATGCGAAGGGCCCCCCGGAGTTTAAATCCTAAAAGCAGGGCGGGGCCGCCGCCGCCGGCGACCTTGGCCAGGATCGCCGTAAGGCTGTAAACCGCGCCGAAGATCAGCACCGGAGGAGAAAAGAGCTCCCGAAGGTCCACCATCATTCCCATGACGGCAAAAAAGATGGGAACAAAAAAATCATAGAGCCCCCGGATCTTTTCCTGGATCACCGCTGCGATGTCTGTTTTAGAAAGGGAAAGCCCCGCGACATAGGCGCCGATGATCATGGCCAATCCCTGCTTTTCAAAAATCCCCGCCAGGATCAGGGCTATCCCCAAAGCCAGTATCGAAAAATCAAAACTGGACTTAAAGAGTTTAAGAAATTTTCCCAGGGGGGTGGAAAAAATTAAACCCAGGGCCGTAAAGCCCAGCCATATTCCAAAGGCCTTGCCGGCGATGGCGAGGATCCCGTACACGGAAAGGCCCCCCTCGGCGTTGGCGTGGCCGGTTAATACCGCGACAATGCCCAGCACCACCGCCAGGGCGATGATCCCCAGTACGTCGTCAAAAACCGCCGCCGCCAGGATCGTTACCCCCTCGGGGCTATCCATCTTTTTGTGATCCCGGAGTATCCGGGCGGTAATGCCTACGGATGTGGCGGTGGACAGGATCCCCAAAAAAAGGCAGCGGGGGTCCGCGAAGGGAACGTTCAGGATCACCGTGCCCGTCAGGGCTCCCAGGGCAAAGGAAAAAATCACCCCCCCCAGGCCAATAATGCCCCCGGCCAGGGAATAGCGAAGAAAAAGGGCCAGGTCCGTCTCAAGGCCGGAAGCAAAGAGCAGGATAATCGACGCAATCACCGCCAGGCCGTACAGTTCCGGCCCCACCGCCATCGCGCCGCCAGAGGCTTCCAGGGCCGGGGGGAATATCCCCCGGGGGAAACCCGGCAGGGCTATGCTTCCCAGCGCATAGGGGCCAATGGCCACCCCCGCAAGGAGTTCCCCCAGCACCGGCGGTACGCCCGCGAGTTTAACAAGCCGTCCTCCCAGACGGACCGCGAATAAAATCAACCCCACCTGAAGGACCAGGAGCGTCATAGTTTCGGTCATGTCTGTATAAACTCCTTGTTTTTAAAATGATCCGCGGGAAACACCCTGGCGCCTTGCCGCGCGTCGCCCATAAAGTTTTAAAAAATCCCCTGATCGGCGATTTTTTACCCTGCAAACTGCAGGGGCCGCTAGGTTCCCGGCGGCAGACTTCGGCGGATGATAAAATCCTGCCTTGCCTTCCGGGGTTGTTCCGCGGCTTTTTCCGCCCGGCTCTGAAGATATTCCTGGGCCCTAAAGGGCTTTTCGTCCCCCTGGGGCTTCCGGCGGGTCCAGGCGCCGTCTTCGCCCAGGACCCAGGCTTGGGTATTGTCGGTAAAGTACGCGTCCAGGATGATCCGCAGATCCTCCTGGACTTCCCCGTCCAGGATGGGAATAAGAAGCTCCACCCGCCGTTCCAGGTTGCGGGGCATCCAGTCGGCGCTGGAAATGTAAAATTCCTCTGCCCCCCCGTTGTTGAAGTAAAAGATCCGGGAATGTTCCAAAAACCTATCCACAATGCTTATGACCCGGATATTTTCGGAAAGCCCCGGCGCCCCGGGTACCAGGGTGCAGATTCCGCGGACATTAAGGTTGATTTTTACCCCTGCCCGGGAAGCCCGGTAAAGGGCCCCGGCCACATCGTCGTCCACCAGGGCGTTCATCTTTGCGATAATCCTCCCCGGAGACCCCTGGCTTGCCCGCTTGGCTTCCCGGTCGATAAGTTCAATGAACCGCTGCTTAAGGCGCCGGGGGGCCATGACCAGCCGGCGCATGGAGTCCAGGACCGAATAACCGGAAAGCATATTAAAAAAGAATGTGGCGTCGTTTCCAAAATCTTCCCGGCAGGTAAAGAAAGAAAGATCGCTGTAGAACCGGGCGGTCTTGTCGTTGTAATTTCCCGTGGACAGGTGGATGTACCGGACCAGGCCGTCTATTTCCCGCCGGATTACCTGGCTTATTTTTGCATGGATCTTCAGCCGGGCCAGGCCGTAAATTACAATCACCCCCGCTTTTTCAAGCCGGTGGGCCCAGGAAATGTTTTGTTCCTCGTCGAACCGGGCCTTTAGTTCCACCACCGCGGTAACATGCTTGCCCTGAAGCGCCGCCTGTTCCAGGGCCCGGACCACCGGGGAATTTCCGCTGGTCCTGTACAGGGTGGCCTTGATCGAAATAACCATGGGGTCCGAAGCCGCCTCTTGGAAAAACCGGACCACCGGATCAAAGGACTGGTAGGGAAGGGTTAGAAGGACATCCCCCTTGCGTATGACCTCCCACGGCGAAATATCCCCGGAAAAGGCGGGATGGGGGCAGGGCTTGTGGGGATTCCATTTTAGCCGGTCAAAGCCCGGTGTAAGGCTTAAACTGCCCAGGCTGCCCAGGTTAAGGGGGCCCTCCACCGAAAACAGATCCCGGTCCTCCAGTCCCAGGCGGCGGGCCAGGGTGCTTGTGATAGTCCGGCTTCCCGGAGAATGGATCATCCGTACCGCCAAAGAACGGCGGCGGTTTACCAGAACCTCTTCCATGGCTTCCACAAAATCTTCGTCCCGCCTTTCGTCCACCGAAAAATCCGCGTCCCGGTATACCCGGAACAGGATCCGCTCCCGTACCTCGTAGCCGGAAAAAAACGCGTCCCCCCAGAGCATCAGCAGGTCGTCCAGCAGGGCCCAATGGAGGCGCCCCGGCGGCCCCCCGATGCGGACAAAGCGGTCCAGGACCCGCGGGATTTCCACGATGGAGATGCAAAGCCCCGGATCGGGATCCTCTGTTTTTTTTAGCAGAAAGGCCCCGTAGAGGATGCCGTTGGCGACGCCCGGCTCCCCGTCCCCCGCGGAAGCGGGACCGTCTTCCGGGGCGCCGAAGCGCAGGGGGGTAAGGGTAGAAAGAATCTCCCGCATAAACAGGGGTTTAAGGTAACTGCTTTCTTCGGCGCTAAAGGGAGGGCGGCGAAGTTCCAGGCCCCCCGCGGCCAGGGCGGGGAAAATCTCCGTCTCCAGGCAGCTGTAAAGCCGCGTAAACATGGATCTGGTCATGTCCGTAAGGGTGTTAAGGACCTCTTCCGTATTGTGGTCCGCGTCCTCCGAAGGGACCTCCGCGTTCAAGGCCCGTTTAAGGGCCGCGACCCGGACCATAAAAAATTCATCGCAGTTGGAAGACACAATCGAAAGAAAGCGAAACCGTTCCAGGGGCGGAAGATCCCGGCGAAGCCCCTCTTCCAGGATCCGGTTGTTGTAGTGGATCCAGGATAATTCCCGGTTAAACCGGCGCGGTCCGGTCATACCAGAATCACCTTGTAGCCAAACACATCCTGAAAAAGATCCCCCTTTTCCCTAAGGCCCACCTGTTCCAGGGACATATCCCGGTATACCACCGGCGTGTAGGGTTCCATCTCCCTTCCGGCATGTTCCTCCGCCGGCGGAACCTCCGCATCCTTTTTCTGGTCCGGCGAATCTATCCCGTGGATGATCAGGGTTTCTTCCCGTTTTTCTATCCTGATGCCCGCAATCCGCCGGGAATGCCCCTTGTCCAACGCGTCCGCAACCCGGAGGATCGAAGCCATTTTTAAGACCAGGATCCGCTCCTCCCGCTGGAGGGCGATATACTCGATGTCCGACGGGGAAGGCAGTTCTTCCCGGTGGTAGCGGATTACATTCCCGATAATGTTAAGGTCTTCCTGCTTAAGGCCAAAGATTTCCGAATTGGCCACAATGTACTGGCCGTGCTGCTGGTGCCGGGAACTGCGGATAAACATCCCGATGTCGTGGAGGATCGCCGCAGTTTCCAGCAGCATCCGGTCGCGGGCGTTCATGCCGTGCTCCTTGGTTAGCGCGTCAAAAAGAGTCATGGACAGCTGCGCCACGTGGCGGCTGTGATCCTCGTCAAAACGGTATTTTCTGCCCAGGCTTACCGCGGACGCGCTGATCTGGGAATAAAAATCCTCCTGCAGTTCCCGGTCCATATCGGCGGCGGTTCCCCCCGGATCCGGCGGGACGGCGGTTCGGGCCAGGTCGATAAGGTAGCCCTCTCTAACCGAAACCGCCGGCACCGCCAGTTCCTCCGCGGAAATTCGCTCCAGGAAGGTGCGGTATATACGGAGCCCCGGCACAAAACCTTCGGCGTCCACGTAGGGAATTCCCAGGCGCTGGACGCAGTCTTCCACGGTATATTTTTCTACGGTCTTAACAAAGGCAAGAAAGTCTTCTTTTGAAATAATCCGGCAGTGTTCATTTAGATCCCGGCCAATATGGCGGGCCGCCTGCCGGGCATCGGAACCTGCGGCCACCAGGGTTCGGATGTTGGACAGATCCATTTCGTCGTTTAAGAATTCCTGGGTATTCCGGACATTTTCTTTAAGGTAGCGTTCGATAAACCGGGCCGAGCCTATTCCCTGGCGGACCTTTTGATCTATTAGGATTGTTCCCAGTTTTAAGCTGTGGGCAGCCACCATTTTTCCCCGCCGCAGGAGCATAATTTCCGTAGATCCCCCCCCCACATCCATGATCATGGAGTTGGATCGCCAGAAAAGGCTTAGCTCGTTCTTTAGGGCAAAGCGGACGGCCACATATATAAGCCGGTTTTCTTCGATCCCCTCGATGATCGTAGGGTTAAGACCCGTTTCCCGGTGCAGCCGGTCGGTAAAAATATCCCTGTTCCGGGCCGCCCGAACGGCGCTGGTGGCAATAATATGGATATCCCCTTCCCCTATGTTCCAGGCCCGCAGCTGCTCCAAAAAGCCCTGTAACACCGAGAGGCATTCCAAAAAAGATTCCCTGCTTAGGGCCCCGGAAGTAAATACATCCCTGCCCAGGGTTACGGGCTTTCCACCCTGGTCAAGGATCCTCCATTCCCCGGGGGCGGTAAATTCCGCCAAAAGAAGCCTGATGCCGGTGGAACCGATTTCTATAACCGCCGCGTGGCCGGGGGCCTCTCCGGGGGATGCATATTCACCCGTGATACACCCCGCCACAGTTCCGTTCTATTGTACTATATACGCCGCACACACTTTTACTATACCATTTTTTTAAAAGACTTTACAGTTTGTCAATCAACATGGAGCATTTTCCCGAAGGGATGGGCAGGGTCTTTTTTTTCTTTCCCAGGATGTTAATTGTAAAGTAATAGAGTTTTTCGCTTTCCATGTGGATCTCCCAGCCCCGGCCGCTTTTATTAGACAAGATGGTGATCATGTTCTTTTTTAGGGACAGGTTTTCGATGCCCATGATTTCCAGATTGGGGATGATCCAGTCCACGGTCTTGCGGGGCAGGGAAATAAGAAGACCGACGACATTTTCTATGGTAAGGCAGACGGTGGAG
>JAITKV010000024.1 GCA_031278215.1 Spirochaetaceae bacterium | reverse complement strand
GGTCTGGCGATTGCCGGATATGGAGCATGGACTTTCTATAAGGCAAATATTATAAACTATATGTTCCTGTTCGATCAATTTGCCTTTCTTGATTATGAAAAAAGTCCTGTTGTCGTTTTTGCCGAATATATCGCCATGATGGGGCTATGGATATGCGCCGCCTATTATGCCGCAAAACTCTTAAAAAGTTATGAACATCATAAAAACAAAAAAAGATCGGCATGAAAAAATTAACGGTGTAATTTTTTTCGGCTATCCCAACTGGCGGTATTCGGCTCCAATGGAGCTGTTCTCATTCATTGAATTGGAGAATAATACCGAACGCCTTCCGCAGAATGGCAAGGACAAACCGCGAAAACCGGGTGCGAAAAAGCGTTATGCGTATATTTGCGTTTGCGCCTGCCTTGATGGAACGGCGGAGGCAAATACGATAAGCGCACCGGTATTAGCGCGTTTTGAGCTTTTGATATGGGGTTAAATCTCCGGCTGCAATGTTTGTTTAGTGAGCCGTATAGCCGCCGTCCACCACAAACTGCGAACCGGAGACAAACGACGCCTCCTCGGAAAGCAGGAACACCACCGTATCGGCCACTTCTTCGGTGGTGCCGAAGCGCCGCTGGGCGTGCTGCGCCACCAGGTGCTGGCGGGTCTCTTCGGTCATGCGGGAAAGCAGGGGCGTATCGATGTAACCCGGATGAACGGAATTGATCCTGATCCCCTTGTTCGCATAACCCAGGGCCGCCGCTTTTGTAAGGCCGGTTACGCCGTGTTTTGCGGTAACGTACCCCACGGCGGTAGCCTCGCCCACCAGGCCGAGAATGGAAGCCGTATTAACGATGGCGCCGCCCCCGGCCCGCAGTATGGCCGGAATTTGCGCGTGCATTCCGTAAAAGACCGCGTTAAGATTTACCTCGATAACCTTGCGGTACCCTTCGATATCAATGTCGGCAAGGATCCCCTGGGGGCCGCTGATGCCGGCATTGTTAAAGGCCAGATGCAGGGCCCCAAAGTTTTCTTCCGCAAAAGCCACAATGGCTTCGTTGGCTTTGGGATCGGTAACATCGGCGGCAAAGGGCAGCGCCTTGCCTCCGGTGATGGCAATCTCATCGGATACCGCCCGGGCCGCGTTTTCGTTCAGGTCTACGACCACAACTTTAGCGCCCTGCCGCGCCAGTTTTACCGCGGTGGACTTGCCTATCCCCGAAGCGCCGCCGGTAACAACAGCGGTTTTCCCTTCAAAGCGTTTTGTAATTTCTTTTTCCATAATTAATAATACTCCTTAGAATTTCTATTATAAGGGAATGCGGAATTTTGTCAAATTTTATCCGCGCGGGGCAGTTCATTAAAGCGCCCCGGCGGTTTTTGCCATATAGGATACGGAGGCGAAAATGAAAGACCCCTTAAACGAAGCGGCCAGGAAGCTTTTTTCCCTTTCCTATCTTTTTCCCTACCAGCGGCTTGTCATCTCAAACCTTATTGAAGCCGCCAAAGCCGAGGGTATCCCCCTTAAATGGCCGGATGAAGGCTGCGGCCCTGGTGATCCCTGCGGCCCCGGCAATTCCGGCGGCCCCGGTGATTTCGCGGACCGCTGTGACGAAGGCGGCGAAAGCCGCGGCCTGGGACGGCAGATTGTGATTCTCCCCACCGGGGCGGGGAAATCCCTTTGTTTTCAGCTTCCCGCGATGCTTATGGACGGGCCCACCCTGGTTATCTATCCGATCCTTTCACTGATGGCGGACCAGGAACGGCGGCTGCGGGAGCGGGGTTTTTCGCCGGTTCTTCTTCGGGGCGGGCAGGGCCGGGAAGAACGGGAGCGGATCTGGGCAAAACTTAAATCAGGGGAAAGTAAATTTATTATTGCCAATCCCGAGGTACTTTTAAGCCCCCGGGTAGAAGAGCGGCTTCCGGAAATCGGCATTGTCCATACGGTTATTGACGAAGCCCATTGTGTTAGTGAATGGGGAGAAAGCTTTCGGCCCGCATACCTGGAGATACACCGGATCCTTGAAAAAACAGGATCCCCCATGGTAACGGCTTTTACCGCCACCGCCTCGGCGCCGGTTCTGGAACGGATCGGGATGTATATTTTTGGCGGCGCCGGCGCCCACAGGATCGTTGGCAGCCCGGATCGTCCGAATATCGAGTACCGTGTCAAAGCCTGCATCCTTCGGGACTTGGCGGTCCGGGATTTGATCCTGGCCAACCAGCGGCCGGCGATTGTGTTTTGCTCCTCCCGGTCCGGTACGCAAAAGCTTACCCGGTACCTGCGGAATCAGTTTATTGAAAGGGGGCTGGCCTGGGCCAGGGAACTGCGGTTTTACCATGCCGGTCTGGACCGGGAGGAGAAAAAAGATATAGAAGCCTGGTATCTTTACAATACGGAGGCGGTACTGGTTAGTACCTGCGCCTTTGGCCTGGGGGTGGACAAGGCCGATATTAGAACCGTCATACACCGGGACTGCCCCCCGTCGGTGGAGGCGTATCTACAGGAGGCGGGCCGGGCGGGACGGGACGGAAAGCAGTCCCGGGCGGTGCTTCTGCGGGGACCCGGCGACGGGGAACGGCTCAAGTCCCTGGACGCCCATGCCGGGGAGCGTATGGCCCGGCTTCTCCGGTATGCCCAGGATTGGCAAAGCTGTAGAAGGGAAGGGCTGCTTAAACTGCTGGACTATGAAGGGACCGGAGAAAAACCGGAGGAACACTGCTGCGATGTCTGTGCCGGTGAAAGCAGCCCCCTGCTTCGGGAAGAGGAAAGCCTGCGGGACTTTTTTCGCCGGAACCGCCGTTCTTACACCTTGGAAGAAGCCGCCCTGGTTTTGGCGGAGGCGGAAACAGTACGCTGGTCTGCCGAAGAAGCAAAAGAAGCGATTCGGGGGCTCTTACAAAGGGGAACCTTAAAAAAACTTACCCTTCCCCTTTGGAAAAATAAAATAACCCTTCCCCGGCGGGGGGCGAAAAAAATCCCCCGCCCGTAAACGCCGTTGCAAACGCCGTTGCAAACGCCGTTGCTTAAAAAGAATACCCCGCCATCACCAGTACCGCCATCTTCATGGGGTCGGGATTATCGTTTAACGTAAAGACATTGTACTGGAAACCCGCGCCCCCATAAAGTCCGGAAATTTTGGAGGTGGTAATTTTTATTCCCCCCTGGATTGCAAAGGCCCATGGAAAGTCTAACCGTCCAAAAGTATCTATGGTTTTTTTCGCTTCATCCCAGTCTTTATCATGCTGGAATTCAACCCCTAAATTTACGTAGGGCATTATGACGACGGCCCCTTTGTTTATGGTTCCCCTAAACTGACCAAAGATACCCATGGACCAGAAATCGGAACCGGTAAAATAAACCCCGGCCCCAATGACTTGCATGTAATTGGCCGATGCATACACCGCATTGCCTTTTTCAAAAAGGAACGCGTAGCCGGCTTCGATATTAAAAAGACCGTAGATCCTAATGGCCTCTTCGTTTTTTCTTTTTTTTCCTTTTTTGGCCAGCAGTTCCTTATTTCCTGCGGCGGCTTCGCCAAAGGTTTTGATCCGCCAGGTCCCGAATTCCCGGATCCATATTGAACTAAAGTCTTTGTTATTTATGGTAAACAATACGGTATATTCTTCGTCGGATCCGGTTACTTCTTTTATCGCCGCCTTGATGGTTCCCTGATCCCGGATGCTGTTTTCGATGGTCCAGGCGACGGCATAACCCATGGCGCCCACCACGCTGTCTTCACATTTTTCGACAAAGCCCTGCTGTACCGTTCGGTTTCCCTTTTCAAACAGTTCCGATATGGCGTATTCAGCATTTTCCCCCACACAGGTGGAAGAAAGAAAAGCCGCAATATGGGGATACACCGCCCTGTTTACTCCCAGGCCTTCGGTAAATTCTCCAAGCCGCTTATCCAGGGCGGCCCGCCAGGTGTCGCTTTTGGCGGCAAGGGCGTTGTTTATAAACTGCTTTTGTCAAGTTCCGCCCGGATTTTCTCAAAATACGCAACTATACCGGGATGATAAGTTTGATTAATCAGTCCCACGTAATCACGAAGGGCCGATGCGCCGGTCTGGGCAAATATGGAACCACGTACTGTAATAAGAATAACAAACACTATACTCCGCCGGGCCATATAACAACCTCCATAATTTTACGGCATAGAGCTTTCCACAAAGACTAAAGTTTTGGAAAAACCTTCATACAACATTTATGGCGTATAAGAATCACCAAAAAAGAGCGCTGCAGGCATAATACATTTTTCCACCCCTATTGTTTATATCCGGATCAAGACCCGGCGGCTTTTAAAAAGGGCGCGTCCTATTGGATGGTAAAAAGCCCGGTCCTTTTTGAGTGTGCCGCGATTCTTTTTTGCCAAGGAAAAATTTAGACCGGAAAGGCCGTTCCGTCGAACCGGAGCTTCGCGCCGCGCCCCCGGCTATGCCGGGGCCGGTTGGCGCACAGCCGGTGGGTCTTGAAACAGGCCCGCAGGTATATCGTTTTCTGTCCTTAGAGGCCCAGGCTTTTTTTAAAGTTTTCTACCACCTGTTCCTGGGCGGGGGATGCGTCCACGTCAACCAGAAGCCCCTTTTCCCGGTAGTAGCCGGTAAGGGGGGCGGTTTGTTCCCGGTACACTTCCAGCCGTTTGGCTACGGCTGTTTCTTTGTCGTCATCCCGGATGTAGAGTTCCCCGCCGCAGGAATCGCAGCGGCCTTCCTTCTTGGGCTTATTGAAGAGGATGTGAAAATTCGCCCCGCAATGCGTACAGGTTCTTCGGCCCCCAAGCCGTTTTAGAACAAGCTCGTCGGGAAGGTCAAAGTTTACCACCCGGTCCAGGGTGGTAAAACCATCCAGGGCTTCCGCCTGGGGTATGGTCCGGGGAAAACCGTCGAGAATATAACCCCCCCGGGCGTCGTCCCGGGCAAGCCGGTCCTGAACCAGGGCGATGGTGGTCTGGTCGTCCACAAGCTTTCCCGCATCGATAATGGCCTTGACGGTAAGGCCCAGTTCCGACTTTGCGGCGATGGCTTCCCGGAAAATATTCCCCGTACTGATGTGGGGAACCTTGATAATATCAACCGCCCTACCCGCCAAGGTGCCCTTTCCCGCCCCCGGCGGACCTAAAAAGATAAGTTTCATACTACCAGTATAACAGCTTTCTTTTGACTTTCAAAGGTCCTTGTATTCCCTATATGTTCTCTTGAAACAAACCAAGCCCTCTGCCGGTAATATGCGTCGGACCGGCATAGCAAAAAGCCGAAGAATCCGGTACAGGATGTTTTCCCGCTTATTACACCTCCATCACTTCGGGAGCCGTGGAGCCGATGCCGTCGGCGATGTCCGCCATGCTCACCAGCCCGTTCATGTAAAGCCCTCTCAGGGCCCCAAACAATTCTTCTTTGTCCATAGGTTTTTTCCCCTTCCGGTTCTTCCCCTTGTCGATAAGGGATATGAGTTCCTTGACACCGGCGTCCGCGTTAGCGTGGGAGGCCATGCGCCGCAGCACGGAACGGTAGACTTTGCCGTCGTGAATGAACTCGTCCCCCTCAAGGGGGTCGGTATAATTAACCTGCCCGTTACGGATCAGGTCTTTTGCCTGCTCATAATCGTTTTT
>JAITKV010000061.1 GCA_031278215.1 Spirochaetaceae bacterium | reverse complement strand
GGGGCTCCTTTGACCCAGACTTTCTACGGGTATATTTTGGGCTTTCTGTTTATGAAACCCGCGGCCCTGGCGGCGGTGGGCGATCCCCAGCGGGGTTCCCTCTTTTTAGGCATCGGTATCGCTTCGGGGCTTGCCATCGCCTTTTCCGCCATGGCCCAGGGCAAGGCGGGGGCCGCCGGCGCGGACGCCGCCGGTGAAACCGGCAAAGGTTTTGTCAACTACATGATGATCGTGGGGATCTGCGAAACCGTCGCCATCTTCGCGATGGTTCTCTCCATGATCAGTTTGAGCCTGTAGTTTTCAGGCGGGAAGCTTACCATACAGATCGGCGGTCTTGCCCATGTCGCCCCCCGCGGCCTTCCGGCCCCGGTTGTTTCCCCCCGTTCCGCTGCCATGTCTTGTAAAACGCAGGCCCTTGCAATCGGGGGCTTTGGCCATGTCGATGCTCTGATGATCGGGGGCGGTTCTCCGGTGGTCATTCAGACCATGTGGAAGGATCGCCTTTCTTTTTCCGATGTGGACGGGAAGGCGGGCCGGGCCCTGACGGAGCGGATAGGGCGGCTCAAAGCCATGGGCTGCGGCCTTCTTCGTTTCGCGGTTCCCGATTTGGAAGCCGCCGAAGTTCTGGGCCGCCTGGCCGCCATGGTCTCCATGCCCCTGGTGGCGGACATCCACTTTGATTATAAAATCGCCCTCCGGTGCCTTGATTTCCCCATTTCCAAAATACGGATAAACCCCGGCAACATCGGCGGCCGGCAAAAAGTCGAAGCGGTGCTGGGCAAAGCCGCTTCGAAGAAGATCCCCATCCGCATTGGCGTAAACGCCGGCAGCCTTCCCCGGGACCTCCGCCGCGGGGTAGAGGGGGGCATGGACCGGGCGGAGGCCCTGGTCGAAGCGGCGGAGCGGGAACTGGCAATTTTCCGGGAATGGGGCTTTGCCGGCGCCCTGGTATCAATAAAAGCTTCCACAATTGCCGATACTATAAAGGCCAACAGACTGTTTCGGGAACGGAGCGAAGTTCCCCTCCATATCGGCGTTACCGAAGCGGGGCCCCTGATTGCCGGAACGGTCCGGAATACCGCGGCCCTGGTTCCCCTTTTAGCGGAGGGAATCGGCGATACGATCCGGGTGTCTCTGTCGGACGCCATGGAAAACGAGGTTGCCGCGGGCCGGGAGATTCTTAACGCCGCCGCGGAAATGGGGTCCTCCAGGGCTTGCAGGGGGGTGCGGATTATTTCCTGTCCCCGCTGCGGCAGGAACGGATTTGACACCCATGGTTTTATCGACCGGTGGAAGGAGCGGCTCTATGCCCTGCAGAAACCGGTAACCATCGCGGTGATGGGCTGTGCGGTGAACGGTCCCGGAGAGGCAAAGTGCGCGGACCTGGGAATTACCGGCGCCGGTAACAGTATTTTAATTTTTAGAAACGGACGGATAACCAGAACTATGAAAATCCACAACGGGGATATGAGCGAAGCAGACAGGGCCTTTACAGAAGAGCTGGCAAGGTTATGACGGGGCCCGGATATAATACCAGACAGGACCGCAGGAACGGTAATGCCCCCTCCCTTCCGGCGCTTTTTTGCCCCCTGACGGCCGCCCTGCTTCTTGTACTGGGGCTTCAAAACGCTGCGGCCCAGCAGCCCGGGCAGGATCCCTGGTGGTATACCCTGGAACAGGGAAAGGGGTATTTTAGGAACGGGGCCTATGGGGACGCGCTTCGGTTTTTTCAGAACGCCCGGGATCGCCGGAAAAATTTCTACGAAAAACTAGAACGGGATTTTATTACGGTGCTGTCGATCCACGCGGTCCGGCGGCTTCAGGACGACCTGGCTCTTGTCGAGGTATACATTGAAAAGGAATTTCAGGTAAATGCCGCGGACGCGCTAAAGGAGTTGTACTACCGGGTTCCCCGGGAACGGTTCCACAATTCCGCCCGGGCGGCCCTGGCGGAACTGGGAAGGCTTAAAAACTACCCCGAGGCGGAATACTGGATAGGGGAAGTTTACCGGATGGAGGGGGAATACGGCATCGCGCTAAGCCAGTACCGGAAGGCCTATGACCAGCGCTCGCTGCTGGAAATTCCGGGTTTTGAAACGGAGATCCTGTATAAAACCGCCGACCTTCGGCGGCTGCGCCGGGAATATACGATGAACGAAGACAAGGAAAGGCCCACCGGCATGGTTGCGGTATTGGAAGAGATTCTAAAATCCGATCCCCTGTGGAGCCGGGAATCCTTTGATCGATCCAATATGATGCAAAGCCTGGAAAAAAACGGCCTTAACCGCTTCTTAGTCCTGTTCCGTCATAAGGATCCGCCGGTGGAACGGGCCCACCGGATCCTGGGCTTGTACTATTACGCCTCCGGCAGGTACCACAGGGCCGCGGATCATCTGCTTTTTGCCTTTCTTATCCAGAATTCGGTATTGATAGACTCCCTGGTAAAATCCCGGTACGATTACGCCTTTAGTTCCCTGGAAAATCTTTTACGGGATCTGGCGGGAAACCGGGAAATTCAATCCTATATTACCGGTGTGGAATATTACCGCACCATGTATTACCTGGCCAATTCTTTGTACGGAAGTAACCGCCGCCGTTCCGCGAGGGAAATCTGGACCTTCCTTAGCGGCAGCGCGCCGGCGGAATGGAGGGGGCGGGCGGCGGCGCAGCTTCGGAATCCGGCGCTGGATTCGATAAACGAAGCTATTGTCAGACCCGCCGCTCCCTGAGTATGATGGATCCATGAACCAGGTTGTTTTAAAAGCCGAAGATTTAGACGGATTTTTAACCGACAAGGACAAAACAAACCTTTCCCGCATGGACGGCTTCTACCGCAGGGCCCTGGCCTGTTTTAATATCCTTTCCACCACCAGGCTTGAATCTGAACATAAACGGGAAGAAGAAAATCTTATCGGGCTTTACAACGAAATGGGCGCGTTGATGCAGGAAATTTGCAAGGACCAAGAGGGCATTCGGGTTTATTCATTTTTAACCCCCCAGGAAAGCCACCCCGAAGCGTCCCGGGTAATTGCCAAACTGCGGGACCACCGGACTGAACATGAAGAGTTTGTCTATTATATCCAGCGGGCCTATGAGATGCTCTTTAAACTTGCCTACGGGGGCGCCCCCGCCTCAAACAAGAATTATATGGTGGTCAAAACCCCCGTGGACGTGCCGGTGCAGAATTTTGCGATCCACAAAATAAATAATATCGACGATAAAATCGAAAACACCGTCATGTGCGTCATGCTTAGGGGGGCGCTGCTTCCTTCCATGATCCTTTCCAAGGAGATCGAAGAATACTCTTCCCGGGCCTATGTAACGCCCTTTGCGCTTTTTAAAATTAACCGGGACGATTCAAAGCACGAAAACGACATGGAGTATATTCTGGATCTGGATAAATCCTATTTTAATCTTGAGTCCCTGAACGACCGGGATCTTATTTTTGCCGATCCCATGAACGCCACCGGCGGCAGCCTGGTGACGGTAATAAAATACCTTCAGGACGAAGGGGTAAAACCCCGGTCGGTGCGGTTTTTTAACGTCATTGCCGCCCTAAAGGGGGCCCTGCGGGTGGTTCGGGCCCTGGAAAACTGCACGGTATATACCCTCTGGATGGACCCGGTCTTAAACGAATTGGCCTATATACTCCCCGGCCTGGGGGATGCCGGCGACCGGATTAACGGCAAGGACCTGCCGGACCGGCCCCGGGATATTATTCAGCTTATTGCCGATTACGGCCTTAACATCGCCCATCTGTACCGTGAACAGCTGCGGGAAATAGAAGGGACGGTCCTTAAACACGGAAGAAAATGAACCTTCCCCACGGAACATCCCCCGGACCGCGGCTTCGTAAGAAAACGGCCCCGGCCCGGGTTAAAAAAAACCCGGGGGCCGCGGTTTTTTGGGCCGCACTCCTTGTTCCCTTTGGATTATGCACGATAGGATCCTGCGTCTCCTCCGCCGTTAAGGCGGAGGAATACTATGCCATAGGCAGCGCCTACCTGGATTTAAAAAAATACGACGAAGCGGAGGCCTGGTTTAACCGGTCGAAATTCCATGCCGCCACCAGGGCTGCGTCGGAATATAATCTGGGGCGCATAGCCTATGCAAGGGCCCGGTATGAAGAGGCCCTTATCTTTTTTGAACGGAACCTGAAAATAGACCCGGAAAATATCACCGCCCTTACGGCCGCGGCCTATACCTGCATTAAAACGGGGGAATTTGAAAAAGCGGAGGACTATTACCGGCGGGTGCTGGCCCTGGTCCCCGAAAGCGCCGACGAAGGCTTTAACTACGCCATGGTGCTTTTGGCCATGAACAAAAACGAAGAAGCGGAACAGGTGCTTATCAAGTACAACAATACCGAAAACCCCGACGCCCTGCTCCTTTTAGCCCGCGCCCAGAGCCGTCTGGGAAAGCCCGAAGCGGCGGACGCCTACAGCGCCAGTCTTTTAAAGGGGGGCGGCGAAGATATCCGCCTGGAATATGCCGAATATCTTGAGGCCCGGGGGCTTCACGACAAGGCTCTGGAAGAATACCGGCGGGTGCTGGAACACGGAACCGCCGGGGCGGAACTGCAGGAAAAAGCCCGGGAGGCCGTCGGCCGCCTGGAAGAAGGGACGGTTCCGGTGAGTGACAGCCCCTAGAACCGGGGAATTATCTCTGCCGGTTCCGCCGGGGTTTGCGGCTGCAAAAAACAGGGGCCGCCCTTGCTTTTCGGCCCTTCCTATACACAATAGGTTTTGGTTTGTCAGGCAGGGAATTAGCTAATTCTTTGCCCGACAAACAATTACAATCGTAATTCCCTGCAGGGAATTACGTTCCCGCACGCCGCCGCCGCCGGTGGTACTGTAAAAACACGCTTCATCGTAAACTTCCTGTGGTTTTTTGAGGATCCGGAATGAATTAAAAACTAACGCTTAGGGTGGCGCCGAAACGCAGCATAATGCTGGTTAGGCTGGTGTTTTTGTTCCGGGTAAAATCGAATTTGGCAAACCCCGTCAGGGTCAGCCTGCCCATGATGCGGACCAGTGATTCGTGGCCCAGGATCACCTGGTATACGCCCTTTTCCCCGGAATGGTCTATAACAAATTCCAGGGATTCCCGGATAAGCCGTTCGTATTCACTTAGGGCCAGTTCGTCCAGAAAGGGAAAAAACCCGTTTCCCGCGGCCTTTCGTATAACCGCGCCGTAGATGGCCGACAGCAGGGTTTTTTCCCGGGGAATGGTCCAGAGCAGGGTAAAATTCTCTATCCAGCCGGAAGTCGCGGCGCTAAGGATATTGTTTACCGCCAGTTCCGCCCCCCGGAATCCGTAGAATCCCAAAAACTGTTCGGCCTGGATCCGCCATTGGGGTTCTTCGGATTCGGGGAACGAGACAATGCCGGTGATGGAATGGCGGAACTCGTCGTTCCGGTAAAACCGGAATACCGGAGAGTTCCCCAGGGCGCCGAAGAGGTTGATCGAGGAAAATCCCAGGCTGGAATTAAACGTAAACACGTCAAGCCGTGTATCCAGCCGCTGTTCCACGGTTCTGTCTAACTGGGTAAAAAAATGCACCGGCGTCACCAGGGAGCTTATATCGTAGCGTTCGGGAAAAAACAGGTTCAACAGAAGATTTTCATTAAACCGGGTGTTTTCCGCCTCCAAAGTATAGCTGGAAAGGGTCCTGTCCATGGCGGAATCGAGTTTTGAATCAAAGAGGGCGTAGATCGGAATCTCCCGCCACAGGGGAGAGGCGTCGGAAAGGCTTTTTCCGTATTGAAACAGATCGTCCCCTATGTCGCGGCCGGAGTACATAAGGCTGCGGAGTATGTTCCGCTGGAAACGAAGGTTCCCGTGAAAGGGATCAAAGGCAAAGGGAAAATCCAGGCGGACCGTAGAAGAAGATTTGCTTATTTCCAGGGGAACGGATACCTCGCTGTTTCCTTCAAAGGACAGATCCGCCCCCACCGGCAGATAGTTAAAAAATATCCCTCCCCGGGCCCGGGCGCGGCGGTCCTGCATGACGCTTTCCGCCATGCCCGCGCCGGAATCGGGGAACATCATGGTCCAGCTTTGGGCCCAGGTTTTGGCATAGTTGGGCATCCAATCCCCGGGCTTCTCTGTCTTTTCCGTGTACTGCAGGCTCCCCTCCAGAGAAAACCCGGGATACAAATTCTGCAGATCCTTTATCCCCGTGGATCCGTTCCAGATCCGGGTAAGCCGGTGGTTTTGGTATACCATAGACGAAGAAAGGTTTCCAAACACCGGGGTTCCCAAATTCAAGGACAGGGCGTGGTCCATGGCTTCGTCATAGGGGGAGGTATTAAAGGATTCGGAAAAAGAAAAAAGCCCGAAGGAACGGGACAGTCCGTGGCCGGCGCTCCAATAGGACGTGTCGTTGGAAGCCATAAACTGCAGGTTTCCCGTGGTCCTAAGCCCCAGAATGCTTGTTTCGCCCTGGGATCTGGATTGGACGCCGGAAAACGTTTCTGCCTGGGAATTAAACGGGTCCCCCTGGACGGCGCTTTCCAGGGCGGTAGTAAAGGCCAGGTCCGAAAGCAGTTCCCTGTCCCGGACTTGAACAAGGCCCCCGGGATGTCTCCAGTCCAGGGCCCCTCCTCCGTTTACCCGGAAGGAAGGGGACGGATCTTCCAGGCAGATTTCATCAATGGAAAAGGAACCGCTGGGGGCGGTGGTCTCCACAAAAACCGCCGCGTAACCGGACTGGCCGTCGCCGGTAAAATCCGCCTCCCCCAGGATGTTTTGCCGCAACGCCTCGGGCCGGTAGTGGATATCGGCGGGATATTCATGGCCGTCCACAAGAAAGCGGCGGCGGCCCCGGCCGTAGTGTATTTCCACGTTGTACCAGCGGTCCTGGTCAAAAAGATTATCCAGGGAAGCCGTAAGTTCCAGGGCGGTTTTATTTGGGTCGCCGTAAGAACCGGGTCCCTGGGAAATAATAAAATGAAACCGGGAATTGGCGGGAAAAGGGCTGGGGGATCCCCGAAGATAAAAACTTAAGACCCGGTAGTTGGAAAGGGGAATAGCCGGGGTTCTGCCGTCGGCCCCCGCGGCCGGGGCCGTGGAATCCCAGCGGACCTCTAAAACGTGGTTGGATCCGCTTTCGTGGAGGCGGTCGATTTTACCGCTGCGCAGGGCGGGATCCCGCCGTTCTGTGGCGCTTATCTTTTCCACGTCCTGGGCGGCGCGGATTTTTCCGCCGTCAAGGGTAATGGCCCGCCAGGACGCCCCCATGATAAAGGGTTTAGCCGCCAGGACCCGGCCGGAGAAGGGGGAAGATCCGGTATTAATAATCAAAAGCCGCATCTGGGTGGCGTTTTGAAGGCTCCGCCTCATCTGGTCGGTAAGGGTAATGGCCACCGCATAGCCGTCGCTGTCGTTCCGCTCGATCCATGATGAAGGGAGGGAAGCGGCATAGCCGAAAGTCCCCGCTGCGGTACCGTAAAAAATCGGCGCCTCAACGATTAACGAGGAATTTTCCACCCCCCCGGACCCTTCTTCGGCAAGGACGCCGAACTGGGCCAGCACCAGTATCTCGGGGTTGGAAACGTCAAAATTATAAAACCGCAGGGGAACCACAATGGTCTTGGCTTGTTCCAGTAAGGTTCCGTCTTGTCCCAGGGGAACCTGGAAGCCGGTCCATTGCCCCCCTCCGAGGTTTTCAAATTCCGCCACAAAGACGTCCCAGTCCGCATCCCGGGAAGGGTAGGGCCCCTTAAGGCCCGAAACCACCGGGGCGGACCAGTCTATGTTTTTTAGCTCCGAGGCCCCCAAAAAATTTGTGGTCCGGTAATTCCGGTAGATAAGATCGACCCTGTTCCCCGCGCTTAAACTCAGGGGAAAAGCAGGCCAGGATAAAGGGAGAGAGGGAAGCGCAGGATCTACCCGGGCGGGCTTTTCGGATATAAAACCCGCGCCGGTGGATACGCCCAGGACAATTTCCGAATTCCCTTCCATTCCCGCGACCCGGTACAGGCCCGTGGTGTCCGGCTGTTCAAAGCCCAATCCCAGGGAAAGGCTTGCCTTTAAATTTTCGTAATTCCAGGACGTCCTGCCGCCGAATCCCACCGTGCCGGGGCTGGAGGCCCCCTCTTCGGTATAGGCTTCCCGGGATACATTCCACCGCAGGCCCAGGGCCCCTTCGGCGCTAAAGGGGCTGTCTTCGGGGGTGTATACAAGACCCACCCCGGCGGCAAGGCTGCCGAGCCTTCGTTCATCGCTGCGTTTCAAATAACTTATGCGGATTACCTCGTTAAACCCCACGGGGCTTGCCAGAGTAACGGCGCCGCTTCCGGGATCGTAACTAACCTGGGAATCCATGATCCCCCCCCGGTATACCTGTACGGATCCGGGAATAATGTCGGTTCCGATGACATAGGCCCCTGCGGCGCCGTAGTTGGTAAAACGGATCCGGATATCTTCGGTAAATTTTTGGGCCCCCGGCAGGTACAGTTCCGGGTACTCTTCCAGGGGCCACCGGGAATCGGGGGCCCTTCTGTCCCGGCTCCCGGCGCCCGTCCGGCTTATCTCGAAGATGTTTCTGCCGCTGTCGTCTCCGGTAACGGTGTACAGGCTTATGTCCAGGGACAGGGATAAACTGGCCGCGGAAAATACCTCGTACCCTTCGATCCGTTCCCCATTGGAAAGCCGTATCAGGGCGGCCTCTTCCGTGTTGCTGGACGGAGCCATATACCGGCTTTGCCGTTCAAAGGGAGAAAAGGTTCCCGGTTCGTAGATCACCAGGGCGGGCGTTCCGTTGATCGTAATTGTTCCGGGTGTGCCCGGCGTGCTCTGCCCCGGCTGGGGATATTCTTCCAGTTTAATAAGGGTCCTGGTGCTGTCAAAATATTCCTGCACTTCCCAAAGAAAACCGCTTGCGGCTGTTGTATAAGTTCCCAGGGGGTATCCCCCCGCATAGCTTACCGCCACCATTCCCGAATGTTCCCGGACCAGTTCTACCAGACCGTGCCGGGCGCTGACGGCATACTCGCTGGGGCCGGCAAGACGCCAGCGCCTGGAACCGCCGGAAAGGCTGCCGTTTTTATCTTCCAGATATACCACCGGAACCGAGGGGATATTTTCTTGGGGAAGTACAAAGGACCGGCCCCGCAGGGTCTTGTCCGGCGTCAGGGTGGAAAAATTCCGTTCCCGGTTTCCCACAAAGGTCCGTTCTTCCCGGGCCGCGGCGTCGTAGCGCAGCAGGGTGTGGAAGGCCAGCTCGCCGGAACCGAAACGGCCGTAGAACCCGAAAGACGAAGGGGAGTCTCCCCCCAGGTCCAGGTACGGAAAGGCGGGAAAATCAAGGCCCGTGTTCCCTATTCCCGCATACTGGACCGGTTCGCCGGGAAGGCCCTGGTATCCTGCCCGGTACGTGTTAAGGTCATAGTCATCGAGAAAACTAACTTCTAAAAACCACTTTTCCCAAATCCACAGCGACAGGGTAAGATCCGCCTCCTGGGTAAACAAAAGCGGAGAATCATCGGATTCCGGCGCCGTTCCCAGGGGGCCGCTGGCAATGCCCCAGTTAAGGCTTAAAGCGCCCTTCCAGTAGCCCTTAATAAAAAGGGATACCTCGGTATCCCAGACGTTCATATTAAAAAGCTGGGAACTTGCCTCTTCGGCAATTTCCCGCCGGTGCCGTTCCGGGGATGTTTCCGCCCCGTCCAGGGCAAGCCGGGCCCCCAGGGTTCCGCCCTCTGCCGCCGGCTCTTCCTGGGCCCCCGCGAAGAACAAAGCATGGCCCAGCAAAATCGCCGCCGCCGCAAGCACGGCCCCCTTTCCCGGGCGTTTCATACTTCGCAAAAAACCCATATTGTATATATTATCGGGGAATATGATTATATCCATGATGCAGATACTTTTTGAGATTCCTAACCCGGAAAGTATCAAAGATAAACGGCGAATAGTAAAATCCCTAACCGAAAAGCTGCGGCGGCGTTTTTGCCTTAGCGCCGCCGAGGTGGATTTGCAGGATTCCCTGTCTTTTGCCCAGATTGGAGCCGCTCTGGTGTCCAATTCCCGAATCTTCGGCGAATCGGTCTTGAACAAGGCCTTCAAAATGATTGAAAATGAAGGGAACCTGCGGATCCAGGATCTTAAGATTTATTCCGAGGAGTTTTAGGAATGTCCCGATTGTGTATTATTTCCCTCGCGGTGGTATTGGTTTCCTGTATAGGCCTGGATTCGGAGGTCCGGATCAACGGAAACGGCTCGGGGTCCCTTAAGCTTTCTTACCGCATCGCCTCGAGTTTGGAGGACCTGGGAGCGCTGGGCGGGAACGAACGGTGGCTTCCTATCCCGGTAGGCAGGGCGGATATGGAACGGACCGCGGCCAGAATCGAAGGGCTTACGCTGGTTTCGTATTCCTCCCGGCGGGAGGGGGCCGACACCCTCCACAGCGCCGAACTGTCCTTCGCGTCCCCCGGGGCCCTGGAAGCCTTTTTTGATTCCTCTGGCCGGCTCTTTACCGCGGACCTTCCGGACAGACGGCTGCGCCTGACCTTTCCTCAAACCGCTGAACAGGATCAGGATTTTAAGGAATTGCTGTCCGGGGCCCTGGAGGGCTATAGTTTTTCGATTTCCCTAAACCTGCCCGGAACGGTCCGGGTTGCCTGGCTGGACGGGGAAGGGAAAGCCGCCGAAGCTTTTCCGGGCGCCTGCTCGCTTGCCGGTTCCACCCTAAGCTACAGCGTCCCCATGGCGGATCTGGTTTTTCTTGACAGGGCGCTGTCCATGGAAGTAGGCTGGTAATGTCTATAAATACCCGGGCCACCAATATAGAACTTCCCATAAAGCTTATCTTTACCGAAGAAGGCTCCACCGCGCTGTTAACCCAGAAGGTAAAGTTTTCCCGCTTTAAAATGGGGGATCTGTCCGAAGAATACGGCCTAACCCTGGACAAGGTAGTGCCCGCATCCCTGCAGCGCATGATCATGGCGGACTATATTTCCAAGATCGAAGTTTTCGGCGTAGAACCGGTGTCCAACCGTTCGGAAATTATCGATCTTTCGGAGCTTATTATATACAGCATCCTGTACCGGAAATACACCTTTGTTTCCCTGGAACAAATCCTTAAAACCGAGCCGGTAAAAAAATGGAACCACGCCAATCCTTTCCAGATCATTGACGAAAAAACGCAGTTTAAGGAAGGGACGATTCAGAATTTTTTAAGCACCCGGGGGGCGGAACTGGCGGAGATACAAAAGGAACTGGCGGATCCGGTCTATGACATCATAGCCGGCGACACGGCCCTGCTGGAGGACGAGAAAAAAAACAGAACCCTGATTACGCAGAATTTTGTCGCCGCCGCCCATCCTTTGGCGTGGTTTGTGCTTTTAAAATTCAAAAAAAGTTCCGACTACCTTCCGCTGCTTCGGGAGGTGCGGCGGAGCCTTGTCGAATTCATAAAAAAATCCAATATCGCCGAATACACCGCGTTGATGCTGATGGAACTGGCTTCCAATATCGAAAACCTTAATATCCTGCGGGAAGCCAAACTCTTGTACAAGACCGAACGGGTGGAAATACGGCGGGTACTGCAGGATCCAAAACTGCGGATGCCGGTTATTGAAGAACTGCGCAAAAAAAACAACCTCCTTAGCTTTTCGTGGAAACTGGGGGGGGCCAGTCTTACCGCGATTGGGACCCGGGGAAAGTTCCAGGTTTTTCTTTACGATCAGGACGCCAACTACAAAGAAACCAGAGAAAACCTGGACGCCACAAAGGCCGCGAACGTGGCCAAGTACAACCTTTCCGAATACTATAAACAACTTCATAAGAACGGCAACGATCTGGATTTGGGCATATTTTACCTTTCGTTTCTTAGCGAAGCCTGCGAGACCATGGGAATAAAATTTGAATCCGTTGTAAGCCAGACCCAATATACGGGAAAGACCATTACCACCCTTTCGTTTGGGATCTAGGGGGCGTGATGCAGCGAAGAATCATTTTTCCGGCGCGGATCGGAGCGCTGGTCCTGTTTTTTTTGCTGCTGTCGTGGTCCTGTTCCCAGTCGGCGCCGGAGATCCGCTACGGCGCCCTGGAATTGGTGTACTACGAAAACGGCGGAAACCCCACGGAACGGTTTACTTTTTTTGTACTGCCCCAGGACAATGACGGCGCCGAGGATCTGGAAGAACTGTGGCTTTACCATGACTGGGACGGCCTGTCCTGGCGTCTAAGCAGCGGTGACTGGATTACCCAGACCGTCGACGGAAACCTCTGGATAGGGAGCAGGGCCATAGCCATGGAAGATGACGCCCCCCTGCCCCGGGGGCAGTTCCGGGCGGTCCTGGTTGACAAAGGGGGAAGCCGTTCCGAGCGGCTGCTTAGTTTTGACGCGCCCCCGGAACGGCGCCGGGAATTTCCCCTCCTGAGCATTTCGGGGGATCGGTACCGCATCGTGTCCCGGTACCCCGAGCAGAACCTGCTGATCTACGACGACCAGGGGGTGTACCTGCTTACCGTGTCTCCCCCGGCGTTGGAGGGAAACATTTCCGCCCTGGGATTCCCCTCCCAGGCGGAATCCGTATCCCTTTGGTCCCGGGATCCGGCCCGATCCGTTTCCGCCTTTACCGATATTGTGCCCCTGCATGACTAGGCTCGTCAAAAGCTTCGTCCTCCGGTCGGGCAGAATGAGCCGGGCCCAGTCCCGCAGCTATGGGGAAGGGAACGGCCCCTTCCTTGTTCCCTACGACGGTTCTGTTCTGCACTTTGCCTCGCTCTTCGGGAACGATCATTCCGTAACGGTGGAGATCGGTTTTGGCATGGGAGGGGCCACGGCGGAAATTGCCCGGGCCAACCCCGAAAAAAATTACCTGGGCGTCGAGGTCTTTAAGGCCGGAATAGGAAAACTTATCTGGGAAATCCGGGAGCGGGGGCTGTCCAATATCCGCATCATGGAACACGACGCGGCGGAGGTGCTGGAACATTCGATTCCCCCCCAAAGCCTGGACGCCCTGCACATCTTCTTCCCCGATCCCTGGCCAAAGAAGCGGCACCATAAACGGCGGCTTATCCAGGGCCCCTTCGCGGAACTTATGATTTCCCGGCTCCGGGCAGAGGCTTACCTGTATGTCGTCAGCGACTGGGAAGACTACGCCCGGGGGATCCTGGAACTACTATCCGCCCTGCCGGAACTTGAAAACCCCTACCCCGGTTTTGCCGAGCCCCTCCGCTGGCGGCCCCGGACCAAATTCGAAAAAAAGGGGCTTGAGAAAAATCGCCGGATATATGAAATTTATCTGTGCAAAAGGAAGGGGAAATGACAGGCCAAGAACGCATAGGGGCTCTGGAACGGCTTATTACCGCATACCAAACTTCGTACTATAACGGCGAAGCGGAAATTTCCGA
This sequence comes from Spirochaetaceae bacterium, assembly GCA_031278215.1. Taxonomy (GTDB): domain Bacteria; phylum Spirochaetota; class Spirochaetia; order Treponematales; family Breznakiellaceae; genus JAISLT01. Next base: position 2,832 of record JAITKV010000061.1, on the reverse strand, counting down.
CGAAGAATTTGATCTTTTGTGGGACGAGCTAAAAACCCTGGACCCCGCGAACCCCGTTCTTGTCCGGGTGGGGGCCGACGATACCGACGGCTTTCCCAAGGCCCGGCATCTTATCCCCATGGGAAGCCAGGAGAAGGCCGCCAATCCCCGGGAATTTACCGCCTGGGCGGAAGGGCTCCGTGCGAATCCCGGCTTTGGGGGCTTTTTAGTTCAGTACAAGCTGGACGGGGCCAGTCTGGAACTTCAGTACGAAGGGGGCAGGCTTCGCAGGGCTGTTACCCGGGGTAACGGGACGGTGGGGGACGAAATAACCCCCAATGCCCGGCGGATGCGGGGCGTACAGGGCGCCCTTACGGCGGATTTTTCCGGCGGCGTCCGGGGAGAGGTGGTGATGTTTAAGACGGTATGGCGGGAAAAGTACCGGGACAAAGCCAACTGCCGTAACGCCGCCAACGGGCTTATGCGGCGCAAAGACGGCCGGGGAAGCGAGGATCTTGCGTTTATTACCTACGATGTTTCCGCCGCCGGGGACCCGGAGTTTTTTAAAAACGAGCCGGAAAAGATCCGGTGGCTTAGGGACCAGGGCTTTTTAGTGGCCGAATCCAAAGAATTTAACGACGCCGCTTCCATCATAGCCTACCGGGAAGAAGTGGCAAAAAATCGATCCGGTCTTCCTGTGGACATAGACGGCCTGGTGGTAAAGGATAAAACTACGGATCCTGCGGATCTGCGCCGGACCAGGCCGGAACGGCAGATAGCCTTTAAGTTTGAATTGGAAACCGCCTTTACCATACTCCGGGATGTGGAGTGGAGCGAATCCGGGGCCACCTACACCCCCATAGGGGTGATCGATCCGGTCCGGCTTTCGGGAACCACCGTGCAGCGGGCCAATCTGAACAACCCCGACATGATCCGGGCCATGGCGCTTAGGATCGGATCCGCCGTATCGGTGGTTAAGCGGGGGGAAATTATCCCGAAGATAGAGGGCCTGGCCCCGCCGGGGGTTCTGGAAACCGGGGAACTGCAGGACATAGTTCTGCCCCGGATCTGTACAAGCTGCGCAAGCGCCCTAAAGGACGAGGGAACCCGGCTGCTCTGCCCCAACCCTGGCTGTCCCAAACGGCTCCACCACCGGCTGGAAAAATGGGCTGGGGTTCTGGATATTCGGGAGATGGGAGAAAAAATTATACGCCAGCTTTTTGATTCGGGCCGGGTAAAGGCCGTTTCGGATCTTTATACCCTGCGCGTGGAAGAACTGGCGGACTATGAAAGGATGGGGGAACAGTCCGCGGCCAAACTTATCCGGCACATCAGGACTCCCAGGGTTCTGCCCCTGCAGGTATTTGTCGCGGGTCTTGATCTGGAAGGGGTGGGGGAGCTAATCATGGAACGGGTCGTACATGCAGGCTGGAATACCCTGGACAAACTCTTCGCCGCGGGGGTGGAAGAACTGGCGAAGATCCACGGCATAGGAAAAGTAACCGCGGAAACCATTACCGCGGGGATGAAGGAACTGGCGGCGGAAATACAAAAGATCCTTGCCCCGGGGATCATCAGCATTGCCCCCCCGCCCCGGGACGAGGAACAGCCCCTGGGGGGACTAAGCTTTTGCTTTACCGGAGAACTGCGGACCATGAAACGGGCCGCGGCGGAAGAACAGGTAAAGGCCCTGGGGGCTTTAGTAAAATCATCGGTGGTCAAAGACCTTTCCTATCTGGTAACCAACGATACCGAATCCGGTTCGGCAAAAAACAAAAAAGCCCGGGACCTGGGCATACCGGTCATTGATGAGGATACGTTCCTTGGCATTGTAAAGTCAAAAGAAAAGACTATTGTACAAAATATATAGTGCGGGGCGGGTCTATGGGGTTAGGGGGCGGTCTTTGGGGGGGTCTTGCCCTTTGGGGCGGTTTGCCCCTCCTTGCTTTTCCTATGTAAGTTTGCCATTAGTTTGATCTGCTGTATGATACAATCTCTAAAAAGCGGGTCAAGTTCCCTTAGTATATCGGTTATTTGTATCAATTCCGCATCGGGCGGGTTTTCGCTAAACATTTCTCCCCTGCCCGTGCTTAACCAATCTTTGCTAACCTTGTATTTATTGCTGATTAACTCATAGACCCGCTCATTAGGGTTCCGTGTCCCTGTTTCAATCTTTGCGTAAAAACTATGGGATAGGTAGATACCCGCCGCGAAGTCTCTTTGAGAGATGCCTAACGCCTTTCTAACCGCCCTAAAACGCTCGCTACTGGAAGAACCCGCCATTTATACCCCTTGTACTCTACATAATACCACACAATGTCCGCAAAAGGCAAGGCGGAGGGGGTATTGACTTTTTTCCTATGTACTCTATTATTAGCGTCCATAAGGGGTTATATGAATGATAAGGCGGAAGAGGAAGAGGTCAAAGGGGAATCATACGATTATAGCAATGATTTTCACCTTTTATCCCGCACAGAAAAGCGGGGATTAGTGAAGAACGCCAAAACACCTTTTGAAACTTCAAAAGGAAAATGCTATACTTGCCGATGCGGAATCTGCCCCCGCTCCGCCTAATGAAGCGGGAAAAGAGGGTTTGGCGTAAAGATTTTTTGTGGGTTCAATGTGGGGCGTTGCCCCCTGTAAAGATATGATTTTGGAAGGTGTGAAATGAAAAAGGCGGTTTTATTTTTTGCGGTTTCTCTGTTTGTGTGTTTTTCGGTTTTCTCGCAAAATGTAAGTGATTTTGAGTATAGTGTTAATAATGGCGGTATAACTATTACAGGGTATAAAGGAAGCGTGAAAAATGTAGTTATACCAGAAAAAATAAATGGTCTTCCTGTTATCCGTATTGGA
>JAITKV010000035.1 GCA_031278215.1 Spirochaetaceae bacterium | reverse complement strand
GCCCCCCGCCCGCGCCCCCCCCGCCCCCCCTAAAGGCTGAGGCCGCAAGGAGTTACGGGCGCTTTAACTGCCCGTAACGCTGCGCATGACGCGGCTTTCCGCGGTGCGTACGCCTGTTCCGTGTTCCTGCGGTTCATCGGCATTCCCATTTTATCCTTCCTGAAAATAGCCAATCCGGCCTCGTTGTAGCACAGTTTTCCAAAAATTGCAAGCCCCAAGAAGGGGATATTAAAATTTGAACGGGCGCTTGAATCTACCGCATCCTCTATAAGCCGGATTAGGGGCCTCTACCGGCAAGACGCGGTTATTTTGGTTTAGATGGGGCTTTAGCCGAAAAACCCGGCTCGACGGCGTATAAGCTATTCTGAAAGGGGATCCCATTCGGGGAGTTCCGGTTCCGTATCCGAAGAACCTAAATTTCCGTCAAGGACAGTCTGCAGTTCCGGGGGAATGTTAGGCATCCTATACGACGAAGGGGAAGTTCTGCCCGGCATCCTCAAATTTTGAAGCCCCGGCGGTAAAGATTCAAAAGCAGTCCCGTGCTGATCGCAGTATTCCGTTGGAGCCGTTCCCGCCAGGAAGCTAAGGCTTATTCCCGGCGGACATGCCGCATTCCGCAGTAAACCCGAAGACCGGCACACCGTAACATCCACTATGCCCGGGGGCCGTTGAAAGTCCCGCCGGGGCAGGCCCTGGTTATATTCCTTCATTAGATTTCCCCAGATGGGGCCCGCCAAAGACGCGCCGGATACATTCATGCCCAGGGAATTCCCCCCCTTATCGAAGCCGAACCAGATGGCGATGGTATAATAGGGGGTAAAGCCCACGGCCCACGCGTCGGACCAGTTTTGGCTGGTACCGGTTTTGCCCCCTGCGGGGATGCGGTACACAATTCCCTTGTCGTCCCTGACATTAAGTTTTGCCCCGTAGCCGGTGCCCGAAGCCAGGGTTCCCATTTCAATAACCTTGCTTAAAAGCCGGGTCATGATATACGCATTCTGGGGAGAGATTAGCTGGATGCCGCTCCCCATGCCGTCCAGGTCCCGCTGTACCTCTTGGGCATAGTCAATGATGATCTTTCCTTCCCGGTTTTCTACGGTTTTTATAGCATAGGGAGTAAGCGCCCGGCCCTGGTTGGCAAAAACCGCGAAGGCCCGGGCCATGGAAAGGGGCGAAACGGCGATGATCCCCAGGCCCATGGGGTACACCCGGGGGAAGGTGCGGATCTTTTCTTCCACGTCCGTTATGCCCAAAAGAAGCGCCGCCCGGTCAATGGCGGCGTCAAACCCGATGCCGTCCAATACCTTAAGGGCCGGTATATTCAGGGAAAGCCCCAGGGCTTCGTACAGCAGCACCTGGCCGCGCCAGGTTCCCTGGTAGTTGTTGGGCACATAGGGCTCCCCGGTGGCGGCATAGAACAAAACCGGTGAATCGTAGATAAGGGTGGACATGGTGAATTCCCGGGAATCGATGGCGGCGGAATAGTACAGGGGTTTAAAGGCGCTTCCCGGCATTACCCTGCCCTGGGTGGCCCTGATAAGCTGGTTTGTTTCGCTGTACTGGGACCCCCCCACAATGGCCTTGATATGGCCGGTGTCGTTCTCCAGCACCACCAGGGCCCCTTCTACCACGCTTTCTTCCGTAACGGATTTAAGCCGCTGGTAGCCCTTGGCGGTGGCGGGTTTAATTCCGGGAATGTCAAAGACCAAAGAAAGCATATCCACCGTGGGATTAAGCTGCCGGTTGTACTTATTAACCGCCTTGGTTTCATCCTGGTGTTCTATCGCGGCGTACAGATCTTCCATATTGAAGGCCAGGGTAAGCATATTGGCCAAGGGTACATAGACCCGTTCCGCCCGGGCGGTGCCAAACCCGGAGCTGCTCTGGTACTTGGCGTTGGCCTCGGCGATTCCCTGGGCCATTTCCGATTCCGCCAGCTGCTGGAAACGAAGATCCAGGGTTGTTTCCACCGAGTACCCGTCCCGGTAATAATCCATTTCGCCGTACATAAGGTTTCCCAGTTCCCGGCGGACATATTCGCTAAACCAGGGGGCCTTGTCTTCCCGGGAATAGTAGGCGGAAATGCCTATCCGGGTATAATCAAAGGAATCCCAGTACTCTTGAAAAGAAGCATCCGCCTCTTCCCTGGTGGTGTAGCCTAGGTCTACCATTTTATCCAGCACCGCCTTTTGGCGGACCATGGCTTCGGAGGGGTTGTGGATCGGGTTATTGTTGGTGGGGCTGGAAAGCTGTATAACCAGCACCGCCGCTTCGGCCAGGGAAAGGTCCCGGGCGCTGTGGCCAAAAAAGTACTTACTGGCGGCTTCCACCCCGTAGGCGCCGGGCCCCATGATTATATAATTAAGGTAGATTTCCAGAATTTCGTTCTTCGTATAGCGCCGTTCCATCTGCAAGGCCCACCACAGCTCTTTGATCTTCCGCTTTAGGCTTACTTCCGTCCGGTCGCAGTAGAGCGTCCCCGCTATCTGCTGGGTTATGGTGGAACCCCCGCCCAGGGACTGTCCGGTAATAACCCCCACGGCCGCCCGGGCGATGGCCCGCAGGCTAAAGCCCCGGTGTTTGTAAAAATCCGGGTCTTCCCGGGTCAGCAGGGCAAGGATCAAATGCTGGGGCAGTTCCGCCAGGGTAATAAGCTCACGCCGTTCATCGGCGGAAAATTCCGTAATCAATTCCCCGGAGGCGTCGAAGATCCTGGTGGGAAGGGCCGGATTAAGAGGTTTTTGGTTTTCTTCGTTGGCGATATTTCCCGTTACGGCAATTGACAGGCCCAGGCCGACGCCGATAAGACCCGCAATAAGTACTGCAAAAACCGCCACCAGGCGGATAAAGACAAAGCCCCGCATGGTATTATCATAGGGTTGCGGACTTTTTTTGTCAAGGCGTCAACCGGGCCTGGCAGGGCGGGGGCATAAAAAAGGCCGGTCGAACAGAAGTCCTACCGGCCCGCCCTTGAGGCATATCGGACATATAGTGATTTGGGAGGGGAACTATACATCCGACACTTTATGTATCGGAATCCCGGAGTTTTTCTTTAAAAAATTTTTAATTTCGAAACAGCAGTTTGGAAGGATCCAGGGCCGTTCCGTTCTTTCGCAGTTCAAAATGAAGATGGGGCCCCGTGGATTGGCCGGTGGAGCCTACCCTGCCGATAATGCTGTCCTTCCCTACCCGGCTGTGCAGGGTGGTCAAAAAAGAAGAAAGATGGCCGTAAAGACTTACCCAGTTGTCCTCGTGGGCAATGATGATATAGTTGCCGTACACCGGATCGAACCCTAGTTCCGCCACCATCCCTTCCCGGGCGGCGTATACCTCCGTTCCCGCGGGGGCCGCGAGATCCAGGCCCTGGTGGTACTGGAGTTTTCCCGTAAAGGGACTGGGCCGCATCCCGAAAGGACTGGTGATGCGGTAACTGCGCAGGGGAAAGCGGAAGCCCGGATTAAGAAAATAGCTGCGCTCGGTGGGGCTAAAGTCCGCGCCGGGGAAGAAAAGAAACCGCCTGGGGCCCGGATCCCCGCGGATCGTGATGATCACCCCCTTCTCTTGGCTTCGGGACAGGGCCAAAAGCTGTTCCAAATCGTTGGAGGGGGATTCGGGGATAAAAATCCCCGGCGCCGAAGGCAGAAGCATGGGGTTCTTTAAGGCGCCGGGATGGCCGATCCGGTTAAGGGTAGCCAGGGCCGCATAGGGAATATTGCACCGGGCCGCCAGACGGAAAATATCATCGTCCTCCCCGGGGGTATAGGCATAGATCTGTAAAAATTCACCCGGATCCTCTTGATCCCGGTTGCGGCCAAAAAGAATCAGCCGGGCGCGTTCTACATCAGAAAGGTACTGTTTAAAAACCGGGTCCCGGGGATCAAGCCGCCGGATAACAGGAAAAGAATAGGCCCCCTGGGCCCCCAGTTCCCCATAAGGACCGGAGCCCCCCAGGAAAAGCAGGGCAAGAAAGACAAAGGGGCCTTTTTTTTTATAAGCCATAGATTTACGTTTACCGGGTGCGGGAAAAAACCGGTTCCCCGCCCGGTAAATATACACAATAGATTTTGGTTTGCAAGGCAAGGACTTTGCCTTGCAAACAATTACAACCGGAATTCCCTGACAATTTCAAATTGTCAGGGAATAAATAGCGTCCGCATTCCCCGAGCGGACATCCGCAAAATGGCGAAAAATAACTTTACCCTGCGACAATAGCTTCGGTGGGACAGACCGCCGCGCAGGCGCCGCAGTCTTGACACTTCGCCGGATCAATCCAACGGGCATTGTCCTTTTCGGAAATCGCTTCCACAGGACACTCGCTGTCGCAGGATCCGCAGTTGATGCAGGTATCGTTGATTTTGTAGGACATTGTTTACCCCTTATAGTATTGGCATAATTCAGAATTTAGCACAGGGGGACGGAATTTTCAAGGGGACCGCGGGCGGTCAATTATTCAAAACGCCGCCGGTCTTACTTTTCCGCCTTTCTGTCAAAGTGGGAAAATTCCATGGAAAACGTGGCCCGGCCCTGGCTTACGCTCCGCAGGGCGGTCATAAAGCCAAACATCTTTGCCATGGGGGCGGCGGCTTTAACCTGATCCATGCCGCCTTTGGAATCCATGCTAAGCACCTGGCCGCCCCGGGCGCTCATCAGGCTTATCACATCCCCCACAAATTCCTTGGGGGCAAAAAGGTCCACCGCCATGATGGGCTCCAGAAGAAAGGGCTCCGCTTCTTTGGCGATTTCGTCAAAGCCCATGCTGGCACAGGCTTGGAAGGCAAATTCCGTCCCGGTAAGCTCCGAATACTCAATATCCGTAACCTGTACCCCCACGTCAATACAGGGATATCCCAGAAGAATTCCCGACGCCAGGGCCCCCCGGACCCCCCGTTCTATGGCTTCCAGAACAAAACCGGGCGCAGAAGGTCCGGCGCTGCACCGGTACTTGTTTCCCGATCCCCGCGGAAGGCCTTCGAGTTTTAATGTCAGGGCGGCGGCATTTTCTTTTCCCCCAATAAGCCGGGAAAATTTTTCCCTTCGCTCCACGGTCTTGCCTATGGATTCCCGGTAGGTAACCTGGGGGTTCCCCACCTTGGCCTGTAGTCCGTAGTCCTTTAGGATCTTGGTTACCAGCACATCCAGGTGAAGCTCCCCCATGCCGGAAATGATAAGCTGCCCCGTCTCTTCGCTTTCCTTGGCGGTAAAGGTTGGATCTTCCCGGGAAAGGATTTCCAGAACTTCTTTAAGTTTTTCCCCTTCCGAAATGGTCTTGGGCTCCAGGGATACGGAGATAACCGGTTCGGGAAACTGCATGGTATCTAATAACACCGGCCAGCCTTCGCTGCCCACGGTGTCCCCGGTTTGGGCAAGTTTCATCCCTATCACAACCCCAATGTCCCCCGCGGCCAGTTCGTCCATGGGCTCCGATTTGTTTGAATGCATCCGTAGTATACGGTTGGCCCGTTCCCGCTTGCGTTTGCCTATGTTGTAGAGGGCCGTGCCGCTTTTAAGGGTCCCCGAATACATCCGCAGATAGCAAAGGCTTCCCGCCTCCCGGTCGTTTTGTATCTTAAAGACCAGGCCCAGGGGGGCGGCGCCGGGATCGCAGGGTATCAGGATATCCTCGTCCTTTTTAAGATGCCGGCCCATCGCGGGTTTTATTTCTGCGGGGGAAGGAAGGTAATCTACCACCGCATCGATCAGGGGCTGAACCCCCATATTGCGGCGGGAGGCCCCGGCCAGTACAGGAAGAAGCTTTCGTTCAATTACCGCCCTGTGCAGTTCCGCCCGGATTAATTCCGGGGGCAGTTCTTCCCCCGCCAGGTATTTTTCCGTTACCGCGTCGGAAACCGCAGAAAGGCCGTCAATAAGCTTGTCCCGCCATTCCCGGGCTTCCCCTTCCCGGGCCGCGGCCAGGGGGCGGCGCTCTATAAGCTCGCCGCCGTTCCTGCCGTCCCAGCGCAGTTCTTCCATCTCTATTAGATCAACCACCCCCTCAAAGGCCCCCTCCCGGCCTATGGGAATTTGAAGGGCCAGGGCTTTAATATCAAGTTTTTCTTTTATACCCTCCAGGACCTGAAAAAAATCCGCCCCCGCCCTGTCCATTTTATTGACATACCCTATACAGGGCACCAGGTACCGTTCCCCCTGGCGCCATACCGTTTCTGTCTGGGGTTCCACCCCCTTTACCGCATCCAGGATCACCACCGCCCCATCCAGCACCCGCAGGGACCGTTCCACCTCGGCGGTAAAATCCACATGTCCGGGGGTGTCGATAATGTTTATCTGGCAGCCCTCTTTATCGCCGGCCCGGCGTTTCCAGTAGGTTGTGGTGGCGGCGCTTTGAATGGTAATTCCCCGTTCCTGTTCCTGTTCCATCCAGTCCATCACGGCCTCTCCGTCGTCCACCTCTCCGATACGGTGGCTTTTTCCCGTATAAAAAAGAATCCGCTCGGTGGTAGTGGTTTTACCGGCGTCAATGTGGGCCATAATGCCGATATTGCGTATACAAGACAGGTTCATAGAGCTATTGTAGCAGTTTGTGTTTTTGCATACAATGGCTTTATGAACGACGAACTTTCTTATGTTATGGTTACCCCGTATACCATAGCCAAAAGCCGTACCGGCGGCGTAATTGCCCGGCTTCTTTCCCGGCTGGATTTAGAGCTTGTGGGCTCCCAGATGATCATTCCCGACGAAAAATTCGTTAGTGAGTACGCCGCGCTTTTACGGGAAGAAAATTCGGTTAACGACACCCTTTTGGCGGATTATGTGCAGCGGAATTTTATCTCCGGCGGAAGGCCCCACCGCATCCTGCTCCTTCTTTTTAGCGGCCGGAACGCATGCCGGAAACTTTCGGACATCTGCGGCGCCCTTTACGAGGAAAACCAAAGCATTGAATCCTTGACGGGCGAAACTATCCGGGACACCTATGCGGATCTGATCTTTGATCAGAACGATCCTTCAAAGGTAAGCTATTTTGAACCTGCGGTTCTTAGCCCCAGAAACCAGAAGGATGCAAACGCCGAGTTGGCCCTGATCGTCCGCTTTTTAGAAGGGAGGGAAAACATTGTTTCCAATATAACCTATCCGGACCTTTCAAAGATCGAACAGACCCTGGTAATTATTAAACCCGACAACTGGAATTACGCGTCATCGAAACCCGGAACGATTATCGACATGTTTTCCCGGACGGGGATGCGGATCGTGGGAATTAAGGTACACCAGTTTACCCTGGCGGAGGCGCTGGAATTTTACGGCCCCGTGGAAGAGGCCCTAAAAGAAAAACTGGCCCCGGTATTCGGGAAAAAAGCCGCGGAACTGCTGGAACGGGAATTCTCGGTGATCCTGGGCGAAGAGGTTAAAAAAAACCTTAGCGAGATTCTGGGGACAGAAGTGGCCCGCAGCCAGTTTAGGGACATCGTCGAATTTATGTCGGGCCGCAGGCCGGGGACGGATCTGCAAAAACCGGTAAAATGCATGATCCTTATTTACGAGGGCGAGGGGGCGGTGGGAAAAATCCGGGAAGTCCTGGGGCCCACGGACCCCCTAAAGGCGCCGGGGGGCACCGTGCGGCGGGACTTTGGCAGCAATGTGATGGTTAACACCGCCCACGCTTCGGATTCCCCCGCCAGCGCCGAACGGGAAAAGCGCATCGTTAAAATCGGGGAAAACAAGGTTCGGGAAATTATCCTGGAGCACCTTGCGGGGAACGGAATATAGGGCCCGGCCACCTTGACCCGGGTTAAACCGCTATACCTTACGCATATCCGCCGGGTTAAAGGCCCTTCCGTTATCCGGCGCTTTATTGGACTTCCAATAACCCGGATGGTTCCGGATGCTTATTGAACCGTCTTTGCAAAATACTCCGTATTTTACTGTTTTTAGCAAAAGTTGTTTAAAACTTCAGTTTTTAAACAACTCTATTGTTGACATTTTCGCTTTTTGGGGTTTATTATCTATGTAAAGTAAAAGTTCTTAACAGAGCAATATTCATGGAAAAAAACACGCCAAAACAGTTGTTTCATAGTAATGTACCGATAAATTCAGACAGCCAGGTATATCTAAAACGGACCCGGATAGATCGTCTGCTGGAACAGGCCATGCAAAACCAGGTGGTCATCGTCAGCGCCGGCGCGGGGTACGGAAAAACCCATGCCGTCTACTCATTTGTCAACAATTACCCCGCCTTAACCTGCTGGATACAGCTTTCCGAGTGGGACAATATAAGCGAGCGTTTTTGGGAGAATTTTATTGACGGGGTTTCCGGGGGCAACAAGAAGGCGGCGGTTAGGCTGGAGAATATGGAGTTTCCCGAGACCGACCGGGAGTTTGACCGGTATCTTACCATTCCCCGGCAGGAAACGCGCACCGATGTAAAATATGTCTTTGTGTACGACGATTTTCACCTTATCCACAACAAGAAGGTGTTGCGGTTCCTGGAACGTTCCATTACCATGCCTTTCCCCAATATTACCTCCATACTTATTTCCCGGACCGAACTTCCCCTTAACCTTATGGGCCTTGAATCAAAGGGATTACTGGCCCGGATTACCGAAGAGGATCTTCGCTTTACCATAGACGAAATGGCGGCCTATTTCCAGCTTCTGGGCGTCAGCCCCTCGCCCCAGACGGTTTCCTCAATTTACTACGATACCGAAGGCTGGGCCTTTGCCATACACCTGGCGGGGCTTTCCCTTAGAAACGCTCCCTCCGGCGCGGCCTATGTGAACCAGGCCCTTAGGTCCAACATCTTCAAGCTCATCGCCAGCGAAATCATGGACCCCCTGCCGGTTCCGGTGCAGCGGTTTCTGATTAAACTGTCCCTTATCGATCATCTGGTTCCGGAACTGCTGGAAGAGATCGCGGACGATCCTTCGCTTATCGAAGGGATGAAGGGGCTGGATTCTTTTATTCGTTTTGATGTGTATCACAACGCCTATCATATCCACCACCTCTTTCTCGACTACCTTAAGGGCAGGCAAAATGAACTGACGGAATACGACAAAAAAGACCTCTGGCACAAAACCGCCGCCTGGTGTGCGGAAAATAACCTAAAATTGGACGCCATCACCTACTACGAAAAGGCCGGGGACTATGAGCGGCTCATTGACGTAGTTACGACCATGCCCGTGATGCTGCCAAACCGGACCGCCCGGATGCTGCTGGACATTATGGAACGGGCGCCGCCGGAAATATACAACCAAATTCCCCACGCCCAGGTACAGCGCACCGGGCTCTACCTGATCCTCGAAATGTTCGACAAGTCCAGGGAGGAACTGATCACGGTTATCGGTAAACTGGAAGCCGCCCCCCCCTCCCCCGCCGTATACCGGACCCTGACGGGTTGTTACAACCTTCTGGGTTTTATCGGCTTAAACACCTCTTCCTATACCCGGGACTACGACTATGTCCATTATTTTAAAAAGGCCCTGCACTATTATGAACTTAATAAGTTTGAAGTAAGGCCTCCTATGTCGCTTATCGCCCTGGGCTCCTATCTCTGCCGGCCAAACAGTGAGGAGGCGGGGGAAATGGAAAAGTACATAGAGGCCATCAGCGCGATGATTCCCTACACCTCGGTTACCTTTGGGGGCTGCGCGATGGGGCTGGACGATCTTTGCCGGGGGGAGCTGGCTTTTTTTAAAGGGGATATGCCCGGGGCGGAACAGTTTGTTCTTCGCGCTCTCCAAAGCGCCCGGCAGGGGAACCAATACGAGGTCGAAACCCGGGCCCTGTTTTATCTTGTGCGGATTAAGGCGGCCCAGGGAAATTACCCGGCCATTGAAGAACTGTTAAAACAAATGGAGGCCCTGCTTGAAGAGCAGCGTTATCCCACCCGTTTTACCAATTACGACATCCTTACCGGCTGGTACTACGCCCATACAGGACAAACGGACAAACTTGCCCCCTGGCTGCAAAACGATTTTGAAGAAAGCGACCTTAATTCCATCGTCTTTGGCCTGGAAATTCTGGTCAAGGCAAAATACCACTTTGCCGAAAAGCGATGCCCCGCGGCCCTGGCGGTTCTGGCAAGCCGGGAAACCCGGGGCGGCCGCTGGGATTTTGTCCTGGGAAAGATCGAGATGAAGGCCCTGGAGGCGGTAAGCCGTTACCAGCTTAGGGACAGAGAAGGCGCTTTTGCCGCCCTGACGGAGGCCTACCGTCTGGCCAAATCCAATCTCCTTTACATGCCCTTTACGGAGTTGGGAAAGGATATGCGGACCCTGGCGGATGCGGCCTTAAAGGACAGGAATTTGGACATTCCCCAGGACTGGCTTAAAAAAGTGCGCCTTAATGCCGCGGCCTATGCGCGAAAACTTTTCGCGGTAACCGAACAAAGCCGCCCCGCCGCGGCCCGGGAAGGCTTTAACCGGAAGGGGGTTAAGCTGTCCCGCCGGGAAATGGAAGTCCTTACCAATTTGGCCCAGGGTATGACCCAGGAAGAAATCGCCGGTATTTCCTCCCTGTCGGTAAACACGGTTAAAAGCGTTATCCGCAGCATCTACAACAAGCTGGGAGCGATCAACAAGGCCGACGCGGTGCGGATTGCCGCATCCCTGGCAATTTTAGGAACCGGCGGTGAAAAGTCCCCGGAGCCGGCGGACGCCCCAGGCGGCCGGCGGACGCCCCAGGCGGCCGGCGGACCCCCTATTTGCCTTCGGTAAATATTTCGATCTTTACGCCGTCGTTTTGATCCGGTTCCTGCTTGGGGGGTATCGTAACCCGGAGTATGCCGTTTTTAAAGACCGCCTTTACGTTCTCCTGGGCGTATTTGTCCAGGGGTACATAGTATTTCTGCATATCAATGTCCTTAAACTTAAGACGGCGCTTAAGATAATGGGTATGTTCCGGCGTTTCCTGTTCCGCCCTTTCATTCTCGATCCGGGCGGAAAAGATCATATAATCCCCCTGGAAGGACAGATCGATGTTTTTCTCGTCAAAGCCCGCCAGGGCAAATTCAAAAATAAGACTTTTGTCCCCGGTAAGGAACACATTCATGGGGGGGTAGGAAAATCCCGGGTAGTAATCGGTATTTCCGTTAAAGTACCTGCCGGGCCTTTCGTCCCTGCCGGCACAGCCGCCGCCGGAAAATTCATCAAAACTTTTATGCAATTCGCTGCGGAATTCATCGGCCACATTAAAAAGCTCGTCAAAGATCGTTCCCAAATCCAAATAAGTTCGTGGTTTCATGGTTCTCCCCTTATACGGCGAAGTATCCGGCTCCCCTGGGGGCGGCCGCAGCGGCATGGGTCCGCCCAGGACGGGCTTGCGGGCCCGCGGACCGCGATGCGCTCTGTTTTATTAAAGATACTTACGAAGAACTATAAAAACAAGCCGCCACAGGAGACGGCCGGGAAGTTTGTTACTTTCCGGCTATCCCCCGCATTGGCCCCCTTTTCGCAGAACCGCGGTTTCAAGAAAATCTTCGCCCACGCCGCGCTAAAGAAGCCGTCCGAAGTAAAGTTATCCTGATATTACGGGAGACCGGATACATTCTATGCTCAGGGCCCTGCCCCGGGAATCGGTTTCCACAAATACTCCCTGGAGCTCGGGTTTTCCCCAGGCTTCCTGGGTCCAGCCGGGCACTCCGGTAAGGTACTCGCCGATCCGCCCGGCAATATCCGCGCCCCCCACCGATTCGGCGCTGCCGGTTCTTCCGGCGTCGCAAATTACCGCCGCGCCCCCGGGAAGGATCTGGGCGTCGGCGGTTTGAACCCGGTTATGGGAACCAATGACCGCGCTGCAAAGCCCGTCGGCGGCGATGCACAGGGTCCGTTTTTCGCCGCTGGCCCAGGAGTGAAAGTCCACGATTACCTGGGGGGTCTGGGAACGGAGCCTTTGCAGCAGTTCTTCCAGCCCCTCAAAGGGGTTGTTTTCCCGGATCCGGTTAAAGTTCGATCCCAGCAGCACAAGCACCGCCACCGGCCCGGCGCCGGTTTTTACGATCCGCCAGCCCGCGCCGGGAACCCCCGAAGCGGAACTTCCCAGGTTATGGGGCCGCAGGACATAGGGAAGGGACGCCCAGTTTTCCACTAAATCTTTTTTATAAAAGCAGCATTCCCCGGTGCTTATAAGGTCCGCCCCAAGTTTGTGTATATACACGGCATGGCTCCGGCCCAAGCCCCCCCCGCCGGTGGCTCCATCCGCACAGACCAGAGTAAAATCGGGGGCCAGTTCTTTTTTTAGCGCCGGGAGGGCCCGTTTAAGGGCATAGACGCCGGCTTTTCCCACAAGCTCGGCCACATACAGAAACTTCACTACCAGCCGGTTTGGCCGCCGGAACGGCCAAGCTCTGAAAGGATCCGCTCAAATTCCGCGGCGGCCCGGTAATCCTTTAGCCGCCGGCACACATCCCGCAGGTTAATAAGCGCATCCGTATACACGGGGGCCAAGGAAACGGCCTCTTCAAAACAATGCCGGGCCTCTTCGTAATGTGTTTCGGTAAAGTACAGGACCCCCAGGTTGTTCCAGATCCGGGGTGAATTCTCATTTCGGGCCAATGCATAAAAATAACATTCTTCGGCCGTATCGAAGTGTTCTAATTCATAGTGAATCAGCCCCATGGAAAGCCATGCGTCGCTTAAATTGTCGTCGATGTCCAGGGAGCTTTGAAAACTGTTTAGGGCCTCCTCGTAATCCCCCGTATGCTGTTGGGCTATGCCTAAATTCAGCCACAGCAGGGGGTTTCCGGGCTCCATACCCAGGGCCTTACGGAACAGCGGAATCGCCTCGTTGGGCCTATTGGCCTCGGTTAGGGCGATCCCCGAATCATTTAAAGAAGCGGCGGTTTCCATTAAGTTATAGTATACCGTAAAACCGGTAAATTGACCAGTAAAAAAGCTTTTTTACCGGCCCGGAATCTTTCACCGGTATACTAGGATAAATTCCCGCAAAATGCTACAATAAAATGGGGTTTGTCCAGTGAAGGATTTACTTGAATTTAAGGAAACCGTCTCTGAATACGAATTATTCTCTTTTCTTTATGATAAAATCATAAACCGGGAATTTAGCGCCTTTTCGGCCCTTAAGAATTTTGCCCAGCCCATTATCCGGGATCCCCGGACCCATCCGGTAATGATGCGCTGCTTTGAGCTTATTAAACGGCTTAACTGGGGCTTTTTTTCCGACATGACCTTCCAATCCCATAAGCGGCTCTGGCGGGAACTGGTAATTCCCGATCAGGCCTTTCCCGAGGCGGGGGACCTTAAAGACACCCTGCAAATATCAAACCTGTACGTCGCCATGCTGGATATTCACGGGTATACAAAATTCTGCATGGATTCCCGGAAAAATCTGTCCATGATGCACACCCTGGACTGGGCCATGAACACGGAGGCCCGCCGTATATCCACCTGCTGTCAGGCGGTAAGCCAGCGGGAGCGGGGGGACGAAATGGTGGTGGTGGCCGCCAGCGCCACCGACGCGTTGACGGTTACCCTGGCCATTATGGACTACTTTGGAAAGACCAACTATGTGGACGATCCCAACATCCCCACCCGGCGCCAGGGCAACGCCGATGCCCTGCCGGCGTTCAAATGTTCCGCGGGGATTACCGGGGGCAATACCCAAAGCCCGCTGATCATCACGGAAAAGGGCAATCTGGCGGGGTTTCTTCTTAATTCCGGGGCCCGGCTCCAAACCCGGGCCAACGAACTTTCTTCCAAGGAAAGCCGGATCATGGTATCCAAACAAGTACAGATGAACTTTATAAAAGAAAACCAAACTAACAAGTGCGGCCTTATTAAGAATAATTCGGTTTACTTTTTTGACACGGGCCACATTGAATTTAAGGGGGTCATGATCCCCACCTGCGAAGTGGTCTTTAAGGAAGAAGAACGGTATAAGGAACAGTTCAGCGAAGAAATGATACGCCTCTTCGGATCCACCAGGGAATCTTTGTGGGAACAGCGAATCTACCTGGACCTGATGGACCTGCTTACCAAGGCTGCCATGGTAATGCCCCGTTTTTCCATCAGTCCTCCAAAACCCATTCACGGCATAACGGTGATCACCAACGATTCCTTTGCCCAGCTGTGCCGCCTGGCCCTGAAGGCCTATTCCCATGACGAAGACTACGGCGCGGCGGTGGATTATCTTAAAACCTTTTCCACGATCCTGGAACAGGTAAACGGTTATGACCGGCTTATCCTGGATTACCTTAGGGGCATAACCGATAAATACGACATGCTTTTAAAAAGCTACGAGGCCACCCTCGACAAGGAAGTAGAGTCCAAGGCCATGCAGATATTCCAGGGTCAGTATTTAAAAACCTACCAGGTCGCCAAAAACGGAACGGCGATTTTTGAAAAATTAAAAGCCATAGGCCGCAAAAGTCCGGCGATTACAAAAAAGAAGGCCCTGTGGTTTAACCTGATCAAGGCAAACAAGGATAATATGGAATTTACCCTTTATTCCGGTAAAAAATGAACCCCCCATTCCGGTTTCCACGCCCTCCGGGACCGCGAAAAAAGGATCGTCCCGAAACCGCATAAACAGATCCGCCTACGCACGGTCCCGGCCCTCCGGCTAGCCGAAATTCCGGCTTTTGGATATGCTTACCGCAGGATGAACTACAGGGAAGCGGGGGTCAGCATAGAGGAAGGCTACCGGGCCGTGGAAAAATACCGGGAGTCTGCCGCCGGAACCTTCGGGTTTCTGGGGAACGCGGTGCTGAACGGTATCGGCAGTTTTGCCGGAATGATCTCCCTTAAAGAACTGATTGCAGGCGGGTCCGGCGGGCCGGGTCGGGCGGGCGGGCCGGACGGCGTGGAC
>JAITKV010000001.1 GCA_031278215.1 Spirochaetaceae bacterium | reverse complement strand
CCAAAAGCCGTACCGAGCCGAAAAGCGGCGGGCTTACCCGCGAGCCGGTTACGGCGACCCGCAGCGGCATAAGCAGGTCTCCAAGTTTTACGCCCTCCGCTTCGGCTTTTGCCTTTACCAGCGCTTCCGCCTCTTCGTCACTTGAGCGGGCCATCGCGGGAACAAGCTCCCGGCCCATACGAAGCAGGCGTAGGGCGGCGGCGCGATCGGACTTTTTGGGGATAAATTCTTCCGGGGCCGGGAGCTCCGGCTCAGAGAAAAGGTAGCCCAGCCTGGCCGGAATTTCATGGAGGAACACGGCCCGCTCCCGGACAAGGCCCATCGCCGCGGTAAAGAGGGCGCTCTGCGCGGGATCCGGTTCCGTCCCGGCGCCCGGTTCCGTACCCGCCCCTGTTTTGCCGAAAAGTCCCCGGTCAACGGCAAACGGCAGGGCCAGCCGGGCAAGCTCTTCATCATCCTTCATCCTGATGTACCGGCCGTTGTACCATTCAAGTTTTTTGTAGTCGAATACCGCGGGGGCCTTGTTGAGCTTTTCCGGGCTGAAGAGCTTTTCCAGTTCTTCCAGGGTATAAATGTCTGTGCCTTCTTCATATGAACAGCCGAGCAGGGCGATGTAGTTGATGAGGGCTTCGGCAAGATAACCCTGGCGGCGGAACTCGTCGATGCTCGTCGCCCCGTGGCGTTTGCTGAGCTTCTTCCCGTCCTGGCCCATCACCATCGGCAGGTGGCAGAATTCCGGCGGCGCCCAGCCGAAGGCCCGGTACAGGATAACGTGAAGCGGCGTGGAGGAAAGCCATTCCTGGGCCCGCAGCACGTGGGTAATCCCCATAAGGTGATCGTCGACAATGTTGGCAAGGTGGTACGTAGGAAAGCCGTCGGACTTGAGGAGCACCGGATCGGGATTGATGTCGCCGTTTTTCCATTCAATGTCGCCGAGGAGCCTGTCGGTAAAACAGGTTGTGGGGTTTTCTTTTACGTTCAGGTCTCCTTCCGAACGGCCTGCGTTTTCCCGGTCTTCCGCCAGCGGAATTTTAAGGCGGATGGTATATTGTTCGCCGTCCGCCCGCCGGGCGCTTTCTTCGGCGTTGATGTTCCTGCAATGCCTGTCGTAGCCGGTTTCGCCTGAGCGGGCCGCTTCCCGTTCGGCCCTGAGCTTTTCAAGCCGTTCCGCGGAACAGAAACAGCGGTAGGCCCGGCCTTTTTCAAGCAGTTCGGCGGCGTATTTTTTATACAGCTCCGTACGTTCCGACTGGACGTAGGGCTCATGGGGGCCGCCTTCGCCGGGCCCTTCGTCCCAGCGAAGGCCAAGCCATGCAAAGGTGTCGTAGAGGTTTCGGACATAGCTTTCGTCAAAGCGGCTGCGGTCGGTGTCTTCCAGCCGGAGTATGAATGCGCCGTTTTGGGAACGGGCAAAAAGGTAATTAAAGAGGGCTGTTCGCACCCCCCCGATGTGCTGAAGCCCCGTCGGTGAGGGGGCGTAACGGACGCGTACCATGGTTTTAGTATGGTCAAAACAGCCCGGAGGTGCTAGACACTGTTAGGGAAACGCTGATTAAATGACGCTAATCAGCGTTTCCCTAAAGGCATAAAAGCGCATTTGCATGTTTCCGGGAGCAAACCGGGGGAAGGCGGGGTTCCGGTTTTTAAGGAGGAAGGTCATGTTTACCTGTAACAAGGACAGGGTCAAGGATAAAATTGAAACCTTTGCCCGGTTCGGCGCCGCCGGAAACGGGGGGATAACCCGCTTGTCCCTGTCCAAAGAGGCGGTTCAGGCGCGGAACGAATTTGTTAAACGGATGAAGGCCCTAGGGGCTGCGGTTTTTACCGATGATCTGGCCAATATGTACGCCGCCGTTCCGGGCTTAGACCCCTTACTGCCCGGGATTGTCATGGCCTCCCACCTGGATTCGGTCCGGAACGGCGGCAATTATGACGGGGTTCTTGGGGTGATCGCCGCCATGGAAGTGGCGGAAACCATCATACGGGATAAAATTCCCCATCGCCGGCCCTTTACCGCTATGGTCTGGACCAATGAAGAAGGCGCCCTCT
The DNA here is from genome assembly GCA_031278215.1 of Spirochaetaceae bacterium. GTDB lineage: Bacteria > Spirochaetota > Spirochaetia > Treponematales > Breznakiellaceae > JAISLT01. The sequence goes on along the minus strand of JAITKV010000001.1, from coordinate 5,945 downwards.
ATCCCCCGGCCATGATGTGCTCGGGGATCCTCTGCGGCAAATTTGAAAAAGCCGCCATGCTGGGCTCCAAAAGTCCCGGGGGAAAAACCTTCGGGGAAGCCCTGGCGGCCAGCGGTTTTGCGGGCGGCAAGGAGAACCGGCTGAACGGAAAAAACTACGCCGCCATGCTGGAACTTCACATTGAGCAGGGCCCGGTGCTGGAAGCGAAAAAAAAGCAGATCGGGGTGGTAGAGGGGGTTTTGGGAATGGTAAACTACCGGATAAGCACCCGGGGGCAGGCGGATCATGCGGGAACCACCCCCATGGCCTGCCGGAAGGACGCTCTTCTGGCCGCCGCGGACGCCATTAAATACCTCCATGCCGAATTGGACAAACTGGACAAAAACCTCGTGTATACCACCGGCGAACTGGTGGTTCACCCCTGTGTTCATACGGTTATCCCCGATTATGTGGAGTTTTCCCTGGACGCCCGGCACCGGGACCCGGAAGTGATGGGACAGGTAGTCAACGCGATCAGGCGGCTCCCCAAAAAGCTGGACAAATGTGCGGTAAGCTTCCGGGAAGCCTGGGCCCGAAAAACGGTCCTCTTTAACCGGGATCTGGTAACCATGGTGGAAAAAACGGCCAAGACCCTGGGGTATTCCGCCATGAAAATCTACAGCGGCGCGGGACACGACGCCCAGTACGCGGCGGACATAATGCCCGCCACCATGATCTTTGTTCCCAGTAAAGACGGCCACAGCCACTGCGAGGAGGAGTTTACTTCGGTAGATGACGCCTGGCGGGGCATCAACGTGGCCCTGAATACGGTCCTGGCGGCGGACGCCGCGCCCCCCGGCGGCTTGTCCCACAGCCCCGGCGGACAAGGCGAATCCCGGCGGCGCGGGACAAAAACCGTCAAAATCGTATAAAGATACAAATTTTAGACAATTTCTCCTTGTTTTTTTATGGATTCTGTATTATTATGCACCTGGCTATACGGGCCCGCGCAAGACCCGGTTCCGGCGGTCCGGTACACGCGTTCAAAATATGATGTTTTGAAGCGGTCCGCCGGGATGCGGAAATATCTATTGTAAATGCAAAGAAGGTTTTTGATATGTGGCACGCGGATATGATTTTTGTTAATGGGAACATCTATACCATGGATGACGACAAGCCCCGGGCCCGGGCGCTGGCCCTGTGGAAGGGGGAATTGCTGGCGGCGGGGGATCCGGAGGACTGCGAAGGGTTTAAAGGACCGGGTACCAGGGTTATCGATCTTGAAGGAAGGACGGTCCTGCCCGGGTTTAACGACACCCATTGCCACCCCTTATCCCTCCGGGGGCAGCAGTTGTTACAGTGGGACTGTTCTTCCGGCAAGGTAAAATCCATAGACGATATTCTGGGGCTTATCAAAAAAGCGGCGGAGACAACTCCCGAAGGGCAGTGGATTTTGGCTGGTTCCCTGGATCCGGCCAAGCTGGCGGAAAAACGCCCCCCCACCCGCCGGGAGCTGGACAAGGTTTCCCCCCGGCATCCGGTACATATCCGGGCCCAGTCCTGCCATATGGGGATAGTCAACAGCCGGGGATTTTCCCTGGCAGGGATCACCGGGGATACCCCCAATCCCCCGGGCGGGGAATTTGAAAAGGACAGCCAGGGGGAGCTAACCGGCATTTGTAAAGAGGAGGCCCATTTTCTTTTTGTTACCGGCATGGGGAATGATACCTGTTTTGTGCCCCCCTACACCCCGGAACAGTACCTCAAGGCCCTGGAACTCTCCTGCAGGGAGTATAACCGTTACGGGATCACCAGTGTGGGGGATGCCCTGACCGGCCCCCCGGAGATCCGGGCCTATACCCAGGCGTATAATACGGGAATTTTGACGGTCCGGGTGTATATGATCGTCCTGGATATCAACCTCCCCCTGATAAAACAACTGGGCCTTTCCAGCGGGTTTGGCAACGAGTGGGTTAGGATAGGGGGTCTTAAAAGTTTTGTGGACGGCGCTATCGCGGGGCATACCGCCTGGGTCAGTGAGCCCTACTGTAACCAGCCGGGTTATTACGGGATCCCTACCAAAACCCCGGAAGAAATAGAGCCCCTGGTCATGGAAGCCCACGGGGCGGGGATGCAGATGGAAATCCACGCTAACGGCGACCGGGCCATCGAGATGGTTCTGGACGCCTACGAAAAGGCCCAGAAGGCAATTCCCCGGCGGGATCCCCGGCACCGGATTGCCCATTGTACGGTGGTGAACGACGCCATCCTGGAGCGGATCAAACGGCTGGGGGTGGTGGTGTGCCCCTTTGTTTCTTATGTATGGGAACACGGCGATAAAATGGGGCCCTACGGGGACCGCATCGAACGGATGTTTGCCCACCGATCTTTTTTAGACTGGGGAATCCCCGTGGGGGCAAGCTCGGATAACCCCTGCGGTACCCAGAACCCTTACCAGGCGATGCAGGCCATGGTAACCCGGACCGGCAGCAAGGGGGAACCCCTGGGACTCAGCCAGAAAATCACCCTGGAAGAGGCCCTAAAAATTTACACCCGGGGAAGCGCCTATGCCACCTTTGAGGAAAACCGGAAGGGAAAACTCAAACCCGGTATGCTCGCCGATTTTATCGTTGTCTCCCAGGACCCCTTTACCGTTGATCCCTTTGGGCTGCATGAACTACAGACCCTCCAGACCTATGTGGGCGGCAAGCTGGTTTATGATGCTCTATAGCGGGCATAAAAGCTTTTGTAGAAAGCTTAATTTGAATTGCGGAGGTGTGATCTATGGAAAAAAAAGTGTATCCCGGCAGAATTTTGTTGTTTCTTTTGATTTTTATCGGGTTTTTGATAATGGAATTTCCCGGGGTTTTCTTCTTTAACAGAATAGACCCCATGATCTTCGGGCTGCCTTTTATCTACAGCTTTACCCTTATCATGTGGGTGTTTATGGTGCTCTTTATGTACATTGGTTATAAAACCAATTGGGGTAAAGGCAAAAATTTTTCCGGAAAAGAAACTTAGGAGGTCCCTATGCCGCAGAATGTTAGTGCGATACTTATTTTGGGCTTGTTTATGTTTATTCCCCTGTGCCTGGGCTTGATAGCCAATAAAAAGCTGCTCCCCACCACCGAGGACTTTTTTGTCCAGGGCCGGACCATGGGATCGGTGGCGGTATTTTTTACCGTGGCCGCCACCTGGTGGAGCGCCTTTGCCTTTCTGGGTTCCAACGGGTATTTTTACGCCCTGGGGCCGGTCTACTGGACCGCGATTGCCTGGAATCTCCTTTTTGGTTTCCTCTATTATTTTATCGGGAAGCGGATATGGTTCTACGGCCATAAAAACAGCTGTATCACCGCCAGCGATTTTTTTCGGAAGCTTTACGGCTCTCCCGCGCTGGCCAATGTGGTGGCCATCGTGATGCTGGTCTTTACCATTCCCTATCTCCAGGTTCAGCTTACCGGCGGCGCTTACCTTATCGAGGTTGCTTCCGGCGGCCTTATCCCCTGGAAAATCGGCGGGCTTATCTTTTACGCGGTGATCATCGTGTATGTATGGGCCGGCGGACTGCGGGCGGTGGCGTGGACGGATATTTTTTACGGAGTTTTGCTGTTTTTCGGCATGGTGTTTGCCGGATTCTACCTGGCCGCCAAGGTTGGGGGTACCGCGGCGCTTTTCCAGACCCTCCGGCAAACGGCTCCTGAATCCCTGACCCTGCCGGGCCCCAAAGGGACCTTTGGCCCTATGATGTGGGTCTCCATGTTTATCATCACCCCCCTGGGTTCCTTTATGGGGCCCCAGCTCTGGACCCGGATGTATGCGGTAAAATCTTCCCGGCTCTTTAACCTTATGCCCTTCCTTCTGGGTTTTGCGGCCATTGCGTACATCGGCTCCATGCTGGTGGGCAACACCGGGATCGTGCTGGAACCGGGGGTGGCGGTGGCGGATCAGATCCTTCCCGTGATGCTCTTCAAATACGCCCCCTTTGCTCTGGCCGCCCTGATCTGCGCCGGCGGGGCCGCGGCGGCCATGTCCACCGCCAATTCCCAGATCCACTCCATGTCGGCGGTTTATACCGTGGATATTTACCAGCGGTACATCAACACCAAGGCGGATCATAAAAAACTGATCCTCACCGGCAGGGTGGCCATCCTGGTATTTGCCCTGATCGCCTATTTTATGTCCGTTTTTGTCCCCGGCTTCCTGGTGACCATCGGCCTGGTGGCCATGTCCGGCACCGCCCAGATCTTTGTGCCCACTGTGGGCATCCTGTTCTGGAAACGCTCCACCGCCTCCGGGGCCATCGCGGGGCTTGTGGCGGGGGTGTTTCTGGTTTGTCTTTTCACCTTTGTCCCGGCGGTTAAAGTTCCCTGGGGCATGCATTCGGGCCTGTTTTCGATTATTGTCAACACCGTCGTGTTTATCGCGGCAAGCCTTTTAACGCCCCTCCGCTCCGGAGAGGTTGTTAAAGCCCACGAGGAACAGGAATCCGAATACGAGGAGAATTACGCATAATGTAAAAGGGCCCCTGCGGGGGCCCTTTCTGAGCACAAGCCGCCGCGGGATGCCCCGTTCGGCAGCCACAGGAAATAGGCAGCGCGCCGGTGACTGGCGCCTTCTTAGGGACCGTAACGTTCCGGCTGTATTGAAGGGGCCTGCGCGGCAATCAGAAAAGTTTGGCGGCCAGGGCCGGCAAACTGTGCCGGAACAAGGAAGCCGCTTTCGCGGAAATATCAAAGTGGGAATGCGCCCCGGCGAAACCGGGGTCCCCGGCTTCGCCGGGGCGCTGAATGACCTAGGCAAACCGTAGCCCGGGCCGCCACCCGGCTCTTGCAATTGCTGCGAAAGAAGCTGCCAAGCACATACAGTCCTGTTACGCGAAGTGGCGCTTGTTTTTAAATTTAAAGCTCCTGTAAAAATCCTGAGTAACACCAACCTGCGAAACCATCAATGGTATAAATATAGGCCCACTTAGCAGTAGTACCATCTATGGTTACATCGTTTCCCCATCTTTGGACCTGTACTTTGGTACCTTTCTCTAAAACTTTTATTGTCGATGAGCTTAAGTCTTGATCTGTCCTTAATTTTATATTTTCAGTTACCATATGCGTTGCCGGAAATACAGCTTCCCTGTAATAATAATCATCAGGAGAGCTAGGACCTTCCTGTCCCATAGTCAAACGAACTTTTGTCGTATCGGTTTTTACACCATAAAAACCTTCTGCCCCAACAGGAAATAACATTATACCGGCGCCAGGCATAGGATTACCGTCCGAATCATAAAAACCTATAGCCCCTTGATAAATACCATCCGCCCTTTTTGAAAATCCTCCTAATTTGCCTGTGTCTCCATCTTCAAAAGAAATGACCCCATCTGAATGAAGGTAAATTCTCCTTAAATTATCCTCTTTCCCATTTACCCAATATCCGGCAAAAGCAGAAAAATCTCCTTTCAAAATTTTACCATAATCGTTTGCGGTCTGATCGAAAAGGAAAATTGGCAGAAAAATCAAGACCACCGAAAAAGTAGATTTTTTCATATAGAACTCCTTATGTTTTTTTGTAGTACATTATATCCATAGGTATTTTTATTTGTCAATATATTTTAAAGGATTTGTCAAGAAATTTAAGTAATTAAGCAACAAAGTCAAGCGTATGTCGCATAACGTTTCGGCTGTATATGACGTTTTGGCGGCCCGGATAAGGGCTTTGCGAAGCAAAGACCAGGGCCGACAAAATGTGGGTGGAGTGAGGCGTGGGAATGTTCAGACCGAAGGTCTGCGCGTAGCGGAATGGCTTGGCCATTGCGGAGGCCGAGGGGCCGCAAGGCCCCGAAGCGCATACAGTCCTGTTATGTGCAGTGGGTGGCGTACTCCATTATTTTTTCATAAATAATGAAATAATCTTTTGCAGAATATTCTCGTCCTGTTTTTCCATATAATTTTGAGTAAAATATTCAGCAAATTTCT
>JAITKV010000057.1 GCA_031278215.1 Spirochaetaceae bacterium | reverse complement strand
ATAGGGTTTTTCCTTTCATTTACATATTTCATCATTTCAGCCGCGTTCGTTTTTATATATGAGATTGGTTTTATGTCGTTTTTCAGATTTATTGCCATAATGTTCCTCCAGTATTTATTTAATATTATATTGAGACTGATGTGTCAAGTCTTTTTCAATTTTTTTCTGAAATTTTAGGCCCATTGCACATACGTTCCGGCTGTATGCGAACCTGCAGTTCGACGACGTTTTGCCAGCCCGAATAAGGGCTTTGCGCAGCGTCGTTCCGCATTTTTTAATTATACACAATAGATTTTGGTTTGTCAGGCTATGAATATTTATATCCAAAATAAATGGAATTCAAAAGAGTTGCCGGGAATTAATTGTTTACTTTATTCAAGTGGTAAAGTTTTATTTTTTTATTATTGCATTTCCATTTTTATCGTTAAATTTTCCGGTTGCTATCATTATTATATCGATAATAGCCCAAATAAGTGAAATTCCAGTCCAGCACAATAAAAGCATTATTATGCCAGTACCAATTTTATTAACATAAAATCGGTGAACACCAATGCCGCCTAAAAAAATAGATAACAATAAAGTTGTAAGCCAGTCTTTTTCAGATACACCCTCTATTATTTGTTCAACAGCGCACCCGCATTTTATACAAATAACAGCCTCATCCATTAATTCAGAACCACAATGAGCACAATATTTCATGTGATCTTCCCCTTTTTAAGAAGTAAAAAGATGTTTTTTGCTTTTGTCAAGTAGATTTTTAAAAAATTTTAGGGCATGGCGCATCTAATACTGTATGTAGTTTAGGCGGCGGCGCCGGAAGGCCCTGCGGCTTAGTAGTGCTGTTCCGCATAGGGTATCCAGCCCCCGGCGCTCACCAGGGCTTTTTCAAAGGCCCCAAGGCGGAACGAACATATCTTTTTTTTCGCGGCCCCTTCGCCGGAACCGGCGGCGCCGTCGGCGGCTCCGGCGGCGGCGCCGTTAAAGGTCAGTGTTTCTGCCTCCGGGTCCACGGACAGGACCGTGTCCCGGTCCGCGAAATCCTTAAATAGGGCGTCGATATCGCCGGAAGGGAGTTCGCAGGCGATCATGCCGCAGTTATACATATTTTGCCGGAAGATCCGGGCAAAGCTTGGGGCAATGACCATATTGATCCCGTTAAGTTCCAATACCCAGGGCGCGTGCTCCCGGGAGGAACCGCAGCCGAAATTTTCCCTGCTTACTATTACGGTTTTTCCGGCGCAGGATCCGGGGGGTGTAAAACCGGGAAGCGCCAGGTCCTCCAGTATGTGGGGTCTAAGGGATTCCTTGTCGCCCTCCGTAAGGTATTTCGCCGGAATGATCTCGTCGGTGTTGATATTGGGCCGGTCTAAAAAAAGGACCGGTCCGCCGAAGTGTTTCATGGTCCCCCCGGGCCTTTCGCGGCTTTGTCCTCTGCCGGTTCGATACAGCCTGCGATTGCCGCGGCCGCGGCCGAAGCGGGGCTCATGAGGTAGATCATGCCGCCCTTGCCCATGCGGCCAAAAAAATTCCGGTTGGTGGTGGAAGCGCAGGCTTCTCCGCCGGCCAGTACTCCGTTGGACATACCCAGGCAGGCGCCGCAGCCGGGGCTTACCACACAGAACCCTGCGGCGGCAAAATCGGCGATAAGCCCCTCTTCCAGGGCCTGTAGATATACCCCCTGGGTGGCGGGGGAAAGTATGGCCCGCAGCCCCGGCGCGACTTGCTTGCCGCGGACCACCGCGGCGGCGGCCCGCAGGTCGCCGATCCGTCCGTTGGTACAGGAGCCGATATAAACCTGATCGATCCTGGTTCCCTCCAGTTCCCGGATAGGTTTTACCTCGTCGGGTTTGTAACCGGCGCTGGCCAGAGGTTCCAGGGAGGAACAGTTAATGTCGCAAACCGCATCGTATACCGCGTCCGCATCGCTGCGCCATTTTTCAAAATCCGCCAGGGCTTCTTCTTTGGATCCGTAGAGTTTTTCCCCGCGGCCTGACCTTTCACTTTTACGGCCCAAGCCGGCGGATTGCTCCGCGCCGGAGGGTTCCGGAGCGGCGATAAAGGGCCACAGGTAGTCTACGGTGGTCCTGTCGGGCAGGCAGATGCCGCTGGTGGCCCCTGCTTCCACCGCCATGTTGCACAGGGTCATCCGGCCTTCCATGTTCATCCGGTCAAGCGCCGGACCCCGGAATTCCAGTACATGATCCGTGGCCCCCGAAACGCCCAGCCGGGCGATAATCGCCAGTATAAGGTCCTTAGGATAGACCCCGCGGGGAAGCTCTCCGTTTAGGTTCACCCTAAGGGAGCGGGGCTGCTTAAACGCGCAGACGCCTTTGAGGATCCCCACCTCCAGATCCGTGGTTCCGACTCCCGCGGCAAAGGCTCCAAAGGCGCCGTGGGTACAGGTGTGGCTGTCCCCCATAATAATCGTATACCCGGGCCTGACAAAACCCTTCTCGGGAAAAAGGGCGTGGCAGACTCCGTTTCTGCCGATATCAAAAAAATCCTTTATGCCCTGCCGCCGGGCCCAGTCCCGTAGAATTTTTCCCTGTTCCGCGGTGGCCGAATCTTTAGCGGGGCTCACGTGATCGATCACCGCCTTAATCCGCCGGGGATCAAAAACCCGGTCCAAACCCCGGGATCGTAGATCGGTGATGGCCAGGGGGGTGGTTATCTCGTGACAGAATACCGCATCCAGGGTAAGCACCCAGGTTTCTTCGGATGGTTTGTCCCGAAGGTGGGTTTGGAAAATTTTTTCCACCAATGTTTTGCCCATTCAAGCTCCCGCCGCCCGCAGGTTCTACCCGGATGCCCCGGTCCCATCCGGGATATCCTTCGAATACCGCAGGATGTTTTTGCAGCCTTCTCCTCCGCGGCCATGCCTTAGTATACGGCGCTTTAAGTTGTCCCGCAAGTGTTGAACATAGGGCTGCCTTTTTAAGCGCCCCCCGAAGACGGCTGCCCGGAAAAGGCGGTTTCATAATACGGAGCCCGACGGGGCCCGGTCTGCGGTTGACAAGGCTTTTATTTTTGGACATGATTATCCATACAATAGACTTGTTCAACAACCCGGTTGGCTGCCGAACAAGTCTTGCAAAATGCGAAGCATTTTGCGGTTTTAGCGGAAATTGTTCAAGAGCTGAAGTTTCCGAACAACTCTAATCTAAGAGGGTATCCATGGCTTCTAAATCAAAGAAACCCGCCGCGGAGGAATCGGGGTTTGAGGAACTTAAGAATCGCTTTAAGGCTCAGCCGCTGCTTTTTGCCGGGACCGTTTTTATCCTGGTTATAGTGATAATAGCGTTCGTGTTTTTGCCCGCCCTGCCCGGGGGTATCGGGGGGGGGCAAAATGTAATTTTAGGGTATTATAACGGCGTTCCCATCGCGTATGTGGCGGACAGTTATTTTCAGCGGACCCTTGACGACATTGCCGCTTCCATGCAATTTGATTTGGAGAGCGACTCCCGGAATGATTCAAGCACCGCCCAACAGATTTGGTACCAGGCCTTTATCAGAACTCTGGTTCATACGGCCATATTGGACGAAATGAAAAGCGCCGGGTACACCGCGCCGGTTAGAGAAATTGACCGGCAGGTGGCGGAGCTTCCGGTTTTTCAGGAAGAGGGGCGCTTTTCTTCCACCCGGTTCCGCGAGTTTGATAAAAACAAGTTTCTTGTTCTTTGGCGGGATGCCGAAGAGGCGTATATTACCAGAAAGTACATAGACAGCGTCATGGACCTAAAGGTTTCTTCGGGGGAAAAGACCTTTATCGGCGCCATGACTTCCCCGGAGCGGAGTTTTGAAATGGTGTCCGTTTCCCGTTCCGCCTATCCGGATTCAGAACTGTCTTCCTTTGCCGCCGCTAATCCGGATCTTTTTAGGGTCGTACATTTTTCCCGGATTACCCTGGAAGAAGAAAAAGCCGCCGCCCAGGTGCTGGATTCAATACAAAGCGGCAAATCTTCTTTTGAAGACGCCGCAAGAAACCGGTCCGCCGATTCCTTCAAAGACCGGGGAGGGGACATGGGGCCGCGGATGATTTTCGAGATGTTTACGGAACTTTCCGAAGAAGGGGACCGGGAAAAAATTTTTTCCCTGCCGCGGGGCGAAATAAGTCCGGTGCTAAAAACCCCTTCCGGCTGGACCTTTTTTCGGGCGGAAGAAGCCCCCTATGCTCCGGATATGTCTACAGAAGAGAATCTTGCTAAGGTTCGCACCTACATGAATAAATTTGAAGGGGGGCGCATTGAAGGGTATCTTATCGCCAGGATGGAAGAACTAAGCGCCCGGGCCGCGGAACGGGGACAAAGCCTTTTTGCCTATGTGGACGGCCAAAACTCCGGGGAGGCCCCGGATGATTCCGCCGCCGGATTTACCGGCCTTGTTTTTGGGCCGGTTAACCTGAACTACGGCAATATGGGGGGGCAGATGGACGAGTGGAATATGCGGCTCTTTGTTAATACCCTTGACGTGTCCCGCAGTCCCGAACTGGCAGACGCCGCTTTTAGGGAAAATTTTTGGAGGATCGCCTTTTCCACGCCCCTTACTGTTCCTTCGGCGCCCTTTACCCTGGGGGATTCCATTGTGGTCCTTAGGGCTACGGAAGAAACTTTTACCGATGAAACCACCAGAGAGAATGTCGCTAAATTTTACAGCCAGGGGTGGATGTATAACACCCTTGATATGGACCTAAATTCGGCGTTTATACAAAGCCCTAAATTTGAAAGCAACTTTGTTGCAGCTTTGCCGTTTATATTTCAAGAACAGTTTTGATGCACCATGAAGCGCCGCCGGAAAAAAAACCTGCCCGGCGGGGCTTTTTTATCACCTACAAAAATAAAACCCTGCTTTCCACCATCGACCCCGTGGCCCAGGCCGAAAGAACCGCCGCGCAGACGGCGGCTCAACCGGCCAACCAAGATAGAACTCTTTATTTCTGTCCTTCGCCGCTTTTGGGCTACGGCCTTGACACACTGCTTTCCTGTTCCGGCCCCGGTTCCGCGGTGCTTTGTGTGGAAACCGACGAGGCCCTGTGTAAGCTGTCCCTGTCTTCTCTAAAGGATACCCTGCTTCATTCCCGGCTGGCCCTTACCGGCATTAAGGATGGGGCGGCCTTGTGTGACTTTGTACGGGAAAAGTGGGGGGCCAGGGTTTTTCGCCGGGTGGTAATGGTTAAGCTTTCCGGAGGCTGGCAACTGGACGCCGCGGTTTACGAAGAGCTGGCGGATTTTCTGCGCCGGGATATTGCCCGGGAATGGGGAAATGCCATGACCCTGGTTAAGCTGGGCCGCCGTTTTATGCGGAATGTCCTGCGCAATCTGGCGGCCCTGGGCGGCTCCCGGCCCATGGAGGATATTCACTTTGGATCAAAGCCCGTCCTGGTGCTTGGGGCGGGGCCCTCCCTGGATTTTTTTTTAGACCGGTTGCAGCAATCCGGCGCGTTACGCGGTTTTCCCCGGGCCTTTGCTCTGGTCTGCGTGGACACCTGTCTTGTCCTTCTGCGGGAACGGGGAATTGTTCCGGATCTGGCGGTGATTCTGGAAAGCCAGTTTTGGAATCAGCAGGATTTTATTGGCCGGCGGCATGCGCAAATTCCCGCGGCGCTGGATCTTTCCGCCTATCCTTCCAGCGCAGAGGTCCTGGGGGGGCCGGTGTATTTTTTCTTTACCCCCTGGACCAAGCTGCGGCTCTTTGACCGGATCCGGAATGCGGGACTGCTTCCTCCGGTTCTGCCCCCCCTGGGATCCGTGGGGCTTACCGCGGTGGAACTGGCCCGGCGTTTAAGTACCGGGGAAATTATTACGGCGGGAATTGATTTTTCCTTTACCCCGGACAGAACCCACGCCAGGTCCAGCCCCAGCCATTTGGCTTTGCTGGGGGCCCAGAACCGCCTTACCGGGCTTATCAATGGGGCCGCGGTTTTTCGCGCCGGTACTTTTACCGCCCTGTCAAAAACAAATGTGCCGGTAAAAAGCAATCCCGCGATGAGGACCTACCGCAGCCTCTTTGAGCAGGAGTTTGCCGGGGACCGCCGGATTAAGGATATTGCGGGCCCGGGCCTTTCCCTGGGACTACAGACCTTGACGGTTGAAGAGGCGGTAGAATTGCTTGCGAGCCCGGCGGCGCAATCGGCGGCGCCTGCGGCGGCGCCTGCGGCGGCGCCTGCGGCGGAGAAAGAAGCCCCGGCGGGGGCTTTCGAAAGTTCCCCCGGAAGCTTCCGCCGGTTTCCGGAACCCGGGGCCTTTATACGGCGGGAAGCGGCCATGCTGGAAGAATTGCGGGACATCCTTACCGGCGTATCGGGATCCGAAAAGCTGGACACGCTGTTGGATGAGGCGGACTACCTGTGGGCCCATTTTCCCGACTGCGCCGGGACGGAGGGAAGGCGGCCCCCGGCCTCGGATCTGGGTTTTTTAAAGCGGGTCCGGGCGGAACTTGACCTGTTCCTCAGTCTTTGGCGCAGGGCCGCTTCTTTGGTACAGGGCGCGTCATAGGGGCCGCCGCGGGGCCCGCACAGGGCGCGGCGTTAAGCGGGCTACTGATCCTTTGTTTTAAGCACCGCCAAAAACGCGCTTTGCGGCAGCTCCACATTCCCCACCGTGCGCATCCTTTTTTTCCCTTCCTTTTGTTTTTCCAGGAGTTTTCGCTTGCGGGTAATGTCTCCGCCGTAACATTTAGCCAGCACGTCTTTACGAAGGGGATTCACCGTTTCCCGGGCGATAATTTGGCTCCCTATGGATCCCTGGATGGGGATTTTAAATTGCTGCCGGGGAATCTCGTCCCGAAGGCGTTCGCAGACCATCCGGGCCCTGTCATAGGCCTTGTCCCGAAACACCAGCTGGGAAAGGGCGTCCACAACTTTACCGTTAAGCAGTATGTCAAGCTTAACCAGTTCCGTAGCTTTATAGCCGGTAATTTCGTAATCAAAGGAAGCGTAGCCCCGGCTGGTACTTTTAAGGCGGTCGTAAAAATCAAAGAGCACCTCCGCCAGGGGCATGTCGTACATAAGCTGGACCCGTTTTTCGTCCAGATAGCTCATGGTGGTTTGGATTCCCCGCTTTTCCATGCAAAGGCTCATAATGTTTCCCAGATATTCCGCGGGGGTGATAATCTCCGCCCTGATATACGGTTCTTCGGCGGCGGTGATTCGGTCTTCTCCGGGGTATTCCATGGGGTTGTCCACCATGAGTTCTCCGCCCTGGCGTAAATAAAAACGGTACTTTACCGAAGGGGCGGTAAAGATCACCGATTGATCAAATTCCCGTTCAAGCCGTTCCTGGATTACCTCCAGGTGGAGCAGCCCCAAAAAACCGCAGCGGAATCCAAAGCCCAAGGCGGCGGAAGAATCTTTTTCGTAAACCAGGGAAGCGTCGTTAAGTTTAAGTTTTTCCAGGCCCGTTTTTAATTCTTCGTAGTCGTTTGAATCCACGGGGTATATGGACGAAAACACCACGGGCTTTACTTCCCTGAATCCCGGCAGCGGATCCGTGCAGGGGTCCTCCGCCCCGGTAAGCGTATCCCCCACCTTAATGTCGCCGACGGTCTTAATGCCCGCGATAATATATCCCACGGTTCCGGTAGAAAGTTCCGGGGTTTCCAGCAGGGCCAGCTTAAACACCCCCAGGGTTTCCACATCGTATTCGGAGCCGTTGGACAAAAAGCGGATCCGCATTCCCTTTTTAATACAGCCGTCAAAAACCCGAAGGTGAACAATAACCCCCCGGTAGGGATCGTAGTGGCAGTCGAAGATCAGGGCCCGAAGGGGGGCGGCGGGATTGCCCCGGGGCGGGGGTATCCGGTCCACAATGGCCCGGAAAAGCTCGTCCACCCCCGTTCCCTGCCGGGCCGAAACCAGCAGGGCCTCTTCCGGGTTAAGGCCCAGTTCTTTTTCGATCTGGGCCCTGGCGCCGGGAATATCCGCGGCGGCCATGTCGATTTTGTTAATCACCGGAATAATTTCCAGGTTGTGTTCCAGGGCCAGGTACATATTGGAAAGGGTCTGGGCCTGTACCCCCTGGGTGGCGTCTATGAGCAGCAGGGCCCCCTCACAGGAACTGATGGCCCGGGATACTTCGTAGCTAAAATCCACATGGCCCGGGGTGTCCACCAGGTTAAGCTGGTATTCCTCTCCCCCCGGAGGGGTATAGGGGATGGTTACCGCCTGGCTCTTGATGGTGATTCCCCGTTCCCGTTCGATTTCCATATTGTCCAGGATCTGATCCTGAAAATTCCGGTCTTCCACCAGGCGGCCCTTTTGGATAAGCCTGTCGGCCAGGGTTGACTTGCCGTGATCGATGTGGGCGATTATGCAGAAGTTCCGGATCCGCAAATTGTCAGGGCTTGTATTTGTGCCGGTCATGCGCGCTACAGGGTATCGGGGGAGTCCAGCAATGCCGCAAGCCTCATGAACGTTTCCATAAAACCGGAACGGCGTTTTTTTACCGAAACGTCTATAAGGGCAATGCCCGTTTCTTTTTCAACCCGAAAGGCCTTGATCGAGACAGGATCCTCTTCGGAAAGTCCCGCCTGATCGGCTATGGAACCCCGGAGCACCCGCTTGATAAAAAAAGAAGCGGAAAAGCCCTTCCCCACCGCGGGGGCAAGGATCATGCCGTAGAGGGGGGCGGCCATCCGTTCCTTACTGTCTTTTTCCGCCGCCTCTGCCAGGGGTATTTCGGGCCGGGAAGCGGTTCTTATAATCCGCCGTTCGACGGCGTCGGTCTCGGGGTTCCGTAGTTCCAGAGAAACCAGTTCTCCGGGTTTAGCCGGAAAGATCGCATCCTGCAGCGCAGAAATCAGGGCGCCCTGGGGGGCCGTGATTTTTTCGCCGTTAATGGAATTGATTATCCAGCCTTCCTGTAGTTTTTGTTCCCATGAGGGCGTGTAGGGGGCCACGTAGATAATTTCTGCCCGGGGAGAAGAAGACCCCGTTTCGGCAAGGACCAGGCCAAGCCAGGGGCGTTCCGCTTTTCCCCCCTTAAGCATGGCCGGCAGGGCCGCGGCCAGCCGTTCCGCGGAGACCGCGAAGTTAAGCCCCTGGTACTGCTCCACCCCGGCAAAGACAATTCCCACCAGCCGGCCGTCCCGGTCTATGACGGGGCCGCCGGAATTGCCGGGGTTGACCGCCGCATCGATCTGAATTACGTCTCCCAGTTGAAGAAAACGCCGCCCCAGGGCAGAAACGATCCCCTGGGTTACGGTTTTTTCAAGCCCCCCGGGGGATCCAATGGCATAGACCGTATCCCCTGGCTTAGGTATTACCCGGTCAACCACGGGAAAGACATAGTCGCTCTTGTAATCCGCCTTGATCAGCGCCAGATCCATAGCCTTGTCCCAGCCCACGGCCCGGGCCCGGATCCGCGGGCTCGAGGCGTCTCCCATGCGGATATACATTCGGGAATACCCTTCGTAGGACGGATCCACCTCGCTGGCAATAACATGGTAGTTGGTGATAAGCAGTCCCGAGGAGTCCACAAAAAAGGCGGAGCCCTGGACCTGATCAGGATAGGTCATGCCGTGTTCGGTGCGGAAGCCCCGGTCCACCAGGACGGTGGCAACCCCTTTGACCATGTCGCTTACCATATCGCTGCCCTCGGCGTATTCCCGCAGGTTGGGGGGAATGGCCGCGGGGCTTTCCCCCAGCCGTCCCATGAGGATCGCTTCGTTCGCGGCCTGGAGAAAAAACGCCGCCGTCCGGCGCTGCTTCTGTTCCACCGCCCGTTCCAAAAAGGGCAATAGATCGGAGAGGGAAAGGGGTTTTAGTTCATGGGAGCGGACCGCGGAAAGAAAGGCCCTAAGATTGTTTCCTTCTTCCAGGGCGTCCTTTGCTTCGGAAAGGATAATCTCCGGCTCCGCGCCGGTATTTTCTACGGTAATGCCCAGGGTCGAAAGAGACCGGGCCAGGGACGCCGCGTCTTCCCAGCGTTCTTCGCTTAGGGCCAGGGCCTGGGCTTCCTTCATATTTATTCCTGCCTGCTGTTCCATATCCGCAAGACGTTTGGCGGTTTCGGCGTTAAAGTCCTGGGCGTAGCGGCTTTCCTCGCCGTAGACGACGCGGTACCCCATGATAAGGTGTATGGCCCGGGCGGGATCCTCGACCGTGTATTTTTCTATATCCGAAAGCCGGTAATCGCTGGTCGATCTTAGCGGACTAAGCCGATTTTCCGCGGAGGTGCATGCAAAAAAAACCCCCAGGATGCAGAAAATGGCCGGGCCGCGGCAAAACATATCTGTGTGTTTTAGTTTCATTGTTCCGTTTCCTTTATTCCGTCTTTATCAAGGTCCCATGATTTTTTAACGGTCCCGTCCTCTTGGAAGGTTTCGGCGTATTCAAAAATTCCGTCTCCATCCCAGTCGCTTTCGGACAGTACCATGGAGTAGGGCCGGGCGGCGCTGAAGCGCCGGACGGTTTCTATTCTGCCGTCCATGTCAAGATCCAGCCGCTGGATAAGGGGCCGGCCTTCGCTGAATTCCGTTTCCGCCACGGTTTTTCCGTCCCGGTGGACCCATGATTTTACCGGGACGCCTTCGTACAGTTCAATCCGTTCCCGGCCCCCCGCAAAGGCCTGGCTGGGCTGTTCCAGGATCGCCGCAGAGGCAAGAAGGCTTCGTTCGGTAAGAACCGGCGGCGGCGCCCGGCGAAGGGGATAGTCGGGCCCCCCTTCCACCAGGGGAATAAAGCGGAGGGGGGTGTAAAAATAGTCCAGCGGCCGGGGCGTGTAGCGGCGGTCCTCAAACTCCGAGTGGAGTACCGCGGGGTACCGTTCCCACCACAGCCGGAGCCATTTTTTTGTTTCGCCCTTCAAAGGAAAGGCCGGATCGGCCCCTTCCTGCATCCCCACCAAAGCCCAGGAAGGCTGGCCCTGTACAAAAAACACCCTGATGTCCGCCACCCCGTCCTGATCCGCGTCGTACCCGTATTCTTTGAGTAAACCTTTTTCGTACAGGGTCCTGGCTTCCACAATACCGTCGTGATCGGCGTCTTCAGTAATAACGCCGGAAAAGTATGAAAGGCCCTGGCCCAGGGCCTTCCGTTCGCCGGCGTCCCTCAGCAGGGCCTGAACCGCCGTAACCAGGTCCCTGTCCAGTTCCGGGCCAAGAAGTTCTTCCACCGCCGCAGATCCCTCCGCCAGTCCCAGGTTCAAGGCCGCGGGAAGCGAAGCGGGGTTGGGGTTTCCCAGGGCGCGGTACGCGGCCACATATCGCCGGGCCTGGTCCTTCTCCCATATAAAGGGAGCGGCCCGGTAGGCCAGTTCCGGATCCCCCTCGATTAGCACGGGGAGCCGGCGCAGGGCTGTATCCAGAAGAAGCCGGGTTTCGCCGTCCCCCTCTTTCCCGGCCGCATAGTCGAACAGAAGCCGGACCGGCTCCGGGCGCCGGGGAAAGCGTTCCATGATAAGCGCCAGGTTCCGGCGGAACTCCCCGTCCAGTTCCAGCCCCCTAAGGGCCCGGCATTTCCAGTAGTAGGTTTCATAGGCTTCCTGCTCGCAGTTTTGAAGCGCCCTAAGGGCCTCTTCAAAATTACGCAGTTCCGTTAAGGTTTGGGCTTCCAGGATCCGGGCGTCTTCGGGGCTGTACCGGGCCCAGCGCATTGTTTCCAGGGCCAGGCGGCACCCTTCCAAGACCAAAAACCGGGAACGTCCCGCCCGGGACCGGACCAGGGCTAAAAGATACGAAATATCCGAAGAGGCGTCCTGGTAATCGGCCCCCCGTTCCAGGGCCGCCAGGGCCTCTGCGGTTCTGCCCAGGGCCAGTTCCTTTTCCGCCCAGTCAAGGTACCGCAGGGCAATGGCGGCGTCTCCGGCGCCGGGGAAAATGCCCGGTTCCGGAATTGCGGAGGGGAAAGGAGGAACCTGCGCTTCAAGGGAAAAGTACAAACATGAAAAAAGAAAAACTTGTACCGTCTTTTTCATTTTTTCCCCCTGTATTTTAGAAGCCCCCTAAACTGTTCCCGCGATTGTACGGCAGGCTGTTACGGGTGTTTGGTTTCTTCTTTAGGCGGCAGATTCAACAGGATCCGGACTTCTTCGTCCCCCAGGGTTTCTCTAACCAGCAGCGCGTCGGCCATTTTTTCCAGGTCTTTTTTATGTTTTCCCAGGATCGTTTCCGCCTGGGCCCGGGCCTCTTCCAGTATATGCTTAACGGCGTTGTCGATGCGCCGGGCCGTTTCTTCGGAATAATCTTTGTGCCGGGCGATTTCTTTTCCAAGAAAGATAGGCTCGTCTTCCTGGCCGTAGGTAATGGGTCCCAGTTCTTCCGCCATGCCCCATTCGCAGACCATGCGCCGGGCCATGTCTGTGGCCTGTTCCAGATCCTGCTTGGCGCCGGTGGTGGTTTCATTGTAGAAAAGCATTTCCGCAGACCAGCCTCCGTAGCAGATAACAATGCGGTCCCTAATCCAGCTCTTGGTCCGGCTATAACTGTCCTCTTCCGGAAGAGACATGGCCATCCCCAGGGCCCGGCCATGGGGAACAATAGTAACCTTGTGCAGGGGATCGGCGTTTTCCAGAAAATAATGCAGCAACGCGTGGCCCGCTTCGTGGATGGCGGTCATGCGCCGTTCCTTGTCGGACATTGCCAGGGTTTTCCGGGCCACCCCCATAAGGACCTTGTCCCGGGCGTCTTCCAGATCGGCCATTTCCACCGCGGCCTTGTCCCTGCGGGCGGCAAAAAGGGCCGCCTCGTTAATAAGGTTGGCAATTTCCGCCCCGCTCATTCCCGGAGTGGCCCTGGCCACCCTGCTTAGGTCTATGCTTTCCGCCAAGGGGATCTTCACCGCATGTATTTTAAGGATCGCCTCCCGTTCTTTAATATCCGGCATGGCCACTATTACCTGGCGGTCAAAACGTCCCGGCCGGAGCAGGGCCGGATCCAGCACGTCGGGCCTGTTGGTGGCGGCCAGGATAATTACCCCGTCCTTGGAATCAAAGCCGTCCATTTCTACCAAAAGCTGGTTTAGGGTTTGTTCCCGTTCGTCGTGCCCCCCCCCATACCCGGCCCCCCGGGTCCGGCCTACGGCGTCCAACTCGTCGATAAAGATAATACAGGGGGCGCTCCGGCGGCCCTGATCAAAGAGGTCCCTAACCCGGCTGGCCCCGACCCCGACAAACATTTCCACAAAATCGGACCCCGACATGTGAAAAAAGTTTACCCCCGCTTCTCCCGCCACCGCCTTGGCCATAAGGGTTTTTCCCGTGCCCGGCATGCCCACCAGAAGCACTCCCTTGGGGATCCGGGCCCCCATTTTGGTAAATTTTTGGGGATTCTTAAGAAAAGAAACCACCTCTTGAAGCTCGTATTTGGCGTCGGTTTGACCGGCCACGTCGGAAAAGGTAACTTTCTTTCCGTCATCGTGGTACCGTTTGGCCTTGCTTTTTCCGAATTGGAGGGTCCGGGATCCGGTGCCCTGCATGTTTCTGAACATAAAAATGACAAGCCCCAGGCCTATAAGCCAGGGAAGGATTTGCAGCACAATGCGCCAGGGCAGCGAATCCCCCGTAACCCCGGTGATAATAATGTTCCTGGCCCGCAATTCCGGCAGCAGGGCCGGGTCCATATAGGGAATGATTGTTTTAAACCAGACCACCTCCCCCCCCTGGGTCCGGCGTTCCCCTTCGATTCTGCTGGCGTCAAAAATTTTTACCCGGGTAACCTCGTCCCGTTCCATGTACTGAAGGAAATCCGAATAGGCCGCCTCCTGTACCGTTTGGTTGTTCCGAAAAAAATAATAGATAAAAAGACCCGCCATGGCAAAAAAGAAAAGAAAGGCAAAGGGATTTGGCTTTCCGCCGGTATATACAGGTTTAATGGGTTTGTTTTCTTTTTGATTATCGTTCTGGTTTAAAGGCATTCAACCTCCCCGTATCACCGGATTATAAAATACGCCATACTATTCCGGTTTTCTTCCCGTTTCCAGGAAAGGCCCCTTGGCCCCAGCAGTGCAGCCGTTCCCCGCCGGTCTTCGGCAAGAACGCCGGCGCCCCAGGTTCGCAGGACCACCGGATATTCGGCAAAAAAACCTGTTTTTTCTCCGAGGGGACGGGTATTGAAGGCCTCTACCGTAAATGCTTCAAGTTTATAGAGTCCCGGCTGTTTAATCAACACCGAAAAACCCGCCTCCTGCGGAACCGGTAATTTTTTTTTAACCGTAACGGTTCCGTTCCGGTTTTCCAGGCGCCAGGACCCCAGATCGCAGGCGGCGCTGTTTCCCCGGGCGAAGGCCCGCAGGGTTTTTAACCGGGGCCGTTTTACGCCCGTCCCCAGCCTGTCAATGGCGGCAAAAAGGGCCCTTTCCCGCAGGATGTCCGGCTGGGAAAAAAACTGCGCCGCCCTAAGCCGGTATCCTTCCTCTCCCGTTTCCCAGGGAAGGCGTTTTTCCGCCTCCTCCGTTAGAAAGGCCCCCGTTATATACTGGGTTTCCCCCAGGGTTTTTACCGGTTCCCGCCAGTGGGGAAAGCGCCGGTCCAGGAGCGGGATAAGCCTAAGCCGCACCCTGTTTCTAAGGAACCGTTCGTCGGCGTTAGAAGAATCGGTCCGGTAGCTAAGCCCCCGGACCTTTAGGTATGCAAGAACCTCCGCCCGGCCCAGGCCCAGCAGGGGCCGCTTGATTTTACGTTTTTCGTTAACCGCCCCCAGACCCCCCAGACCCTGGGGGCCGGAACCCTTGATAAACCCCATCAGGATGTTTTCAATGTGATCGTCCGCGGTGTGGGCGATAAGGATCCACCCGGCCCCTGTTCGCCGTGCCTCCCGCCGGAATGCCCCGTGGCGAAAATGCCTGGCGGCCCCTTCGACGCCGGTTCCTTTTTTCCGGGCATAGGCCTCCACCAGCCCCCGGGGAAGGCTAATGCGGGTAAGGGGTATGTTCAGGGTTCCGCAGAGGGAAGCCACCGCCTCTTCATCGGCGGTACATTCTTCCGCCCGCCGTATGTTGTGGTTTACGTGGATGGCCCGTAAGGTAAAGGGAAATTCCCCGGCCTCCGAAGAAAGGGGGCCGGGCTGTTGCCGGACGTCGCGCAAAGCCGCCAGGGCCGCGGCCATGGCGGTAGAATCGGCCCCGCCGGAAAGGGCCGCAAGAAACACCGGATTTTCCGGGGGAATTTCCCCGGCGGCGGGGATCAGGGCCACGGCCACCAGGGCTTCAAAGGATCCGGCAAAATCCGCGGTTTTGTTTCCGGCTATTTCTCGGCCTTCTTGTCGGTTCCCGCAGGCGCGGCGGGTCCTGCGGCGGCGGCGGCTTCCACAACCGCCTCTTCCGCCGCCGGGGCCGCTTCGGCTTTGGCAAATTTCACCAGCGCCACCACCTGATCGGGGTTGGATACAAGCTTAACCCCCTCTTTTAGGGCCAAGTCCCGGACGTGGATGGACTGGTTAACCTTAAGCCCCGCAATATCCACGTCAATCCGTTTGGGAAGATCCCGGGGAAGGCATTCGACTTCAATATCGTGCAGCGGGGTTTCCAGAATGCCTCCCTCCCGAACGCCGATGGGGGTTCCGTGGATGTGGATAGAAACCTTGGCCCGAAGAATCGTATTGCCTTCGATTTCGTAAAAATCAACATGGAGGATACTTCCGTCTTTAATATCCCGCTGGGTATCCTTTACAAAGGCTTCGTGGATCTGACCGTTCACCTCTACTTTTACGATGGTGCTTTCGGAAACACCCTTAACATTGCTCATAAAATCCCTGGCGTCCAAATCTATGGAAAGGGATTCGCTCTTACGGCCGTAGATTATCGCCGGAATACGGCCCAGCCTTCTGAGTTTTCTGGCCTCGGCGGATCCGCCGTTTACCCGGTTCCGGGCTGAAAAAACAACCTCGCTCACGTACTACTCCTTACTTTGTAAACACCCGGAACGCCCTTGGGTATTCCGGGTTCCTGTACCGGCCGCGGCGGCTTTGACCCAACCTGGGCCGGTTTGTACTGGGACGACAGGGGTCGAACCTGTGCATGCCGGAGCCAAAACCCGGTGGCTTACCACTTGCCTACGTCCCAAGGGAATAGACTTGTCCGGCAACTGTCGAACAAATCTAAGGAAGCGCTGATTTATTCAATTGGGAATTCCCAACTAGTTGGCGCCGCCAACACGGTTGGCGCCGCCAACTACGTTGGCGCAGGGTAATCAGCGTTCCCTAATGGTAAAGAGGCTCATCGGCCTCGTGTAACCATACCGTAAAGGGGAGCCTTAAACAAGGGGGAGGGCGTCTGAAGCCGGAATTGCGCTTATATTTCCACCGACGGATCGTCCTGGACATTTCCCGAATCGTATTTTTCCAGGATCTTTTCCTGTAGTTTTGCCCTAAACCCGGGGTGAATAGGGTGGGCCACATCCTTGTATTCGCCGGTCCGGGTTTTCCGGCTTGGCATGGCTATAAATACACCGCTTTTTCCTTCGATAATTTTTACATTATGAACCACAAAGCAGTCGTCAAATGTAACCGTTACATAGGCCCTAAGCTTTCCCTCTCCCGCCACTTTTCGAACACGAATATCGGTAATCTCCATGGCTTTCTCCTTGTTAGGTTCGGCTTTATTGTACTCCCTGTTTTATCCCCGATGCAAGAAAAAACGTTGCCTGGAGCGCATAAGGGGCTTTTCGCAGCCGGTTTTTTGCCGCCGCCGCGTCTTCCGGGGTATTAAAAACGGCAAAGCAGGTTGAACCGGAACCGGAAAGGCCGGTGAATACCGCTCCGGCCTGCTTAAGGTCCCCCAGGATAGTCCGGTACGAGGTCCGTTCCCGGTCTGTTCCGTGGTTTAAGAAAAGGCTTAAAAAATCGTTGGAAAAATTCCAGGCCCCCGGCGAAGGCCATTTGCCGCGGGGCGGAAGATTCCGGGGCGGGGCGGCCCGGGGGGGATCGACTCTAAGCCGATCCAGCAGCCCGTAGGCGTACCCGGTATGGCTGCCAAAACCGGGAAAGGCCAGCAGGATCCCCAGGAGGGGCAGGGGGGGCAGGGTCTGCACCCGTTCCCCCCGGCCGCTTACCCAGGCTGCGGCGGTCCCGTCGGCGGCGGCGGCCCCGCCGGCGGCGGCGGCCCCGCCGGACCCGTTCCCGGCAAAGCCGGTTTCCACAAAAAAGGGTACGTCGCTGCCTAGTTCCGCCCCCAGATCCCCCAATTCTTTTGGGGAAAGGCGCCCTTCAAAGTTCCCCGGAGGCCGGGGCCCCGTCTTTTCTCCGGAGGCCGCGAGGGTATTCATGGCAATTAAGGCCGCCGCGGCATTGGAAGAGCCCCCGCCCAGGCCGGAACCGGGGGGTATATGTTTGATTATCCGCACGGCGGTATTGTTTCTGTACCCCGTTTTACGGGAAAAAAGCTCCATGGCCCGGTATACCAGGTTTTTTTCCGGGGAAATATCGTCAAAAACCTGCCCCCGGCGTCTTGAAAGTTCCCAAAAAGGGCCTGCGGCCTTCATGCGAAGCCGAATTCGTCCGGTATTCCCCCTCTGGGGGAAAAAAATCAAGGTGTCGGAGAAATCCAGGGCCGCAAAAATGCTTTCCAGGTTATGAAAACCGTCGGGCCGCTTTTCTTTAACCGCCAGGTGAAGATTGATTTTTCCAGGGGCCCTGATTGTAAGCTTTTTACAGGATCGTAATTGAATCATGTGATATTTTTTAATATATTTGCCTGTGAATCAAGTCAAAGGCTTGACAGAAATTAAATTAGTCCCTTATGTTCAGAGAGAGAGATTATACATATGGAGAGCCCTATGGAGGAATTAGAATTAATCCCGCTGGATAATGTTATAGAAAATTTTGAAGATTCCCCCTGTCCCTTTCTCTTGAGTGACAGCGACGAAGGGGATGAAGGCGAAGACGATCTGGACGAAGAAGACGATTTTGACGACATGGACGATGATTTTGACGACGACTTTGACGACGATGATTTTGACGACGACGATGATGATTTTGAGGAAGAGGACGACGATTACGACTACGAAGAGGATGTGGACTACGACGATTTTGACGAGTAGCCGCTCTTCCGGTTCCCTGGCGCCTTAGCCCGCCGGGGGATATATCCGTTCGGCGGGGAGCCACAGTTTTTCCAACTCGTAGAATTCCCTAACCTGGGCGGTCATAAGGTGTATCACCGCCGTTCCCATGTCGATCAAGGTCCACTCTTCCCCGGCGCCGGCCTTTCCCTGTCCCCGGAATACAGAAAAGCCCTTTGACAGGGCGAATTCTTTTGTATGCCGCAGCAGGCCCTGCAGATGGGTCCCGCTGCTTACCGTGGCGATGATAAAAAAATCGGTCCAACTGTGCAGTTTCCGCAGATCCAGGGCCGTAACGTCTCCGCCCTTATGCTCTTCCAGCATCCGGCAGAGTTCCCGAACCTGCCTAATTCCCGGTAACGACCCGTCCATTAAAATCCTTTCCGATTATGAGGGTAAAATCCGCCCTGTATTCGGCGGTCCGTACACTGATCCCCGGATCCACATCTTCCCCGGGGATCTTCGATTCAAACCGGGTATTTGTACACCGGATAATCCCCGCAAAGGTGGCAGCCACGTTTTCCAGCCCCGTGCGATCGATTATTTCTGTCTTTTCATAGTCGTTCCGTTCCGCATTGCCGGTGGCAATAACATCGTAATTAAAGCCCCGGATCAATTCCGCGGTCCGGGACGCCAGGCCGTTGGTGGTGGTTCCGTTAAGGATCTCCACGGTAAAGATCCGTTCCGTAAGGGTTCCCTGGTTTTTCTGCTCCAGGCTCCGTTGGGCCTGGCGGACCACGTCTTTAATCACCGTTCCGTCGTAGTAGGGCATAAGCAGCTTCTGGTTTGAAATTTCCCGGTAGGTTCCTGCCACGCTTTGAATGCTTATCCGGTCGATGTCCAGCGCCGAAAGGGATTCAAACAATCTTCGCCTGGTTATGCTGCTCATGCCGGTTTTAAGCAGGGGATAAAAATAATGGGCCACGGCGGGGTTTTTTAACAGAACGTTTTTTTCGCCCAGGTTCTTAAGGAGCCCCAAAAAAAACCGTTCCCGGCGAAGGTTTATGTCATTCTGGGTTTCTTCGGGCAGTTCAAATTCTATGTACTGTATGCCCTTGTCGCCGTCCAGCCTGGCGTTCCCGGAGGGGAACAACAGCATCTCTTCCCCGTATATTTCTATGGCATTGGGGATAAAGATTTCCACCCCCCCGATTAGGTCAATAATTTTTGCCAAATTGTCTTTTTCGAGCGCCAGAGAATAATCTATGGACAGGTCCAGGAGCCCTTCGATTTCGGTTTGCAGGGGCTTGGTGTTGGCGGGGTCGTAGACCGAATCGATCCTGTCCACCCTGTCCTGGGTTTTTAAAATTAATCCCACGTCTCCGGGGACCGCAATGGCCGCGGCCCTGTTGTTCAGAGGAGAAAACATAACCACATAGGAGCCCAGGGGCTTTCCTTCCCCCTCAAGGATAAACAAAATATTGATCACGTTTTCGCTGCCCAGGGCCTCTTCAATGGGGTCGGACTGGAACACGTTCAGCGTCAGCAGAAAGCCCGCCACGCACAGCAGTACTATGGCAAGAAGCAGAAACAGGCTGGCGTCGGCTTTGATTTTTTGCCTCATAGATGATGTTCCCCGTTTTTTCCGGACTGCCCGGCTTGCCCGGCCTTTCCAAGGAGCCCGAGGGTTTCTTCCGCCGCTTCCAGCCCCCTGGTTTTAAGCCCGCGGAGGGCGTATTCCGCCACCGCCCGTAAAAGTTCCCCGGCGCCGCAGTCTGCCTGTTCCGCCAGGTCCCGAAGCCGGCTTGGTACGCCGGGCCGGGAAAATTCTATCTTATCGGCAATAAACACCGCCCTGGCTAGATCCGGCATGTCTTTTTTGCCGGTGGTATGGAATGCCACCGCTTCGAGCACATCCCTATTATGTATGCCGAAATACTTCTGTAGCAATACCGCCGCCGCCCTTCCGTGGAGCAAGTGGGGGTTTTTTTGCTCCATGGATGAGATTTTGTTTCCGTCCTCCCGGGCCAATGCAAGAAGGGCTTCCGGGTCCAGGGGTTTGGCCATATCGTGGGCTATGCCGGCAAGGTACGCCGCCTCCTGGTCCAGCCCCCAGCGCCGGGCAAAGTCCCGGGCCATCAAGGCGGTGTTCCGGGAATGGATAAACCGGGAAGGGCTAAGGCTTTCCCGGACGGCGTCTTCCACCCGGGCGATGCGGGACAGAGGCGCTGCGGCGGGCGCCGGGGCCCCTGTCCCCCCGGTTCCGCAGACCGGAAGGGCCCCGTAGAGGCCCCGGTCTTCGATGATATGCCGGGCCCCCCGGGGAACCAGGTAGCGCCAGGCCTTTCCCCCGGCGATCCGGTCCCGAATCATGGCGGAAGAAATATCCAACACCTCGTTGTCCAGGGACCGGTGGGGAAAGGGAAATTCCGGTTTTTCCGGCCCCCCAAGGACGGGGGTGCGCCGGGCGATGATAATATCCGCCCGCCGGGCAATTTCTTCCGCCTGCTTCCATTTGGAAAAACCCGCCCCCAGATCGTCCCCCAGGATCAACGCGGGTTTTTGTTTTAGCCTGTACCGGCCGGTTATTTCGGCGAGGGTGTCGATGGTATAGGACAGCCCCCCCCGGCGCAGTTCCAGGTCTTCTACGCTTATCCGGGGGTCCCCGGTAACGGAGGCGAGGATCATGTCGAGCCTGTCCGCCGGGGAAGCCTGGCCGGGGAATTCCCTTTGCGCCCCGGGGGCCTCCTGCCCGGCGCCGTGCGGGGCGCGGGGCTTGAACTGCTTAAAGGGAGAAATATACGCGGGGACCAGGATCAGCCGGTCAAAGTGAAAGGCCGACAGCGCCGAGTCCGCCAGGTACAGGTGCCCCAGGTGGGGGGGGTTAAAACTTCCCCCCAGGATGGCGAGTTTCACCCTTCTTCCCCGCCTTCGGCGGAGCTTTCCGGCGCCCCGGCTTTTGCGGGATCCGCTTCGGCGGTTTCCGTTAGGGCCGCCAGCTCCGCGGCCAGTTCCCGCAGCCCCGCGCCGGAAAAAACCGAAACCCCCAGGACCCGTTCATCTGCATACCGGGCGGCAAGCTGCGCCAAGGCCTCTTCGGCGCCTTCCAGGTCCCGTTTTGAACCGCAGATAAGGCGCCGTTTTTTTACCAGCGCCGGAGAAAAGGCTTCAAGCTCCCGGTAAAGGGTGTCAAAGGCCTCCAGGAAGCCGGGATCCGACAGATCGATAAGAAAGACCAGGGCCGGGGCCCGGGAAATATGCTTAAGGAACCGGATTCCCAGACCGGCGCCCCGGGAAGCCCCCTGGATAAGGCCGGGAATGTCCGCCATGATAATATCCCGGCCATCCCGGTCCGGGGCGCCCCAGGGGCCGGATCCCAGGCTTAGGACCCCCAGGTTGGGGATTTTTGTGGTAAACGGATAGGGGGCGATTTTTGGCCTGGCGTTGGTGTACCTGTCCAAGAGAGAGGATTTTCCCGCATTGGGGAAGCCCACCAGGGCCACGTCGGCCATAAGCTGCAGTTCCGCCTTAAGCCGGCGGAATTTGCCCGGTTTCCCCGGCAGGGCCTTGCGGGGCGCCTGATTCACCGGGGACTTAAAATGCACGTTCCCCCAGCCGCCGTTCCCCCCCGTCAGGAGCACAAAGACGCCTTCGCGGAAGCCGAAATCCTTGATCACCGCATCCGTATCCGGATCCTTTAACACCGTTCCGGGGGGCAGGGGGATCCGCACATCTTCCCCCCGCCGGCCGTTCCGTTCCCGGCCTTCCCCGTCCCGGCCGTTTTCCGCATAAAACCGGCGCTTGTACCGAAGATGGGCCAGGGTACGGAGATTGCGGCGGATTTCAAAGACCACGTCCCCCCCCCGGCCCCCGTCTCCGCCGGAGGGGCCGCCCTGGGGGACAAATTTTTCCCGCCGGAAGGCAACGCAGCCGTTGCCGCCCTTGCCGGAAGAGACTTCGATTATTGCTTCGTAGGCAAATTTTTGCATGAATGGCGTGCGGCGCCGGTACTATTCCTGGATTACCGCCGCCAGTTTTCTGCCCCGCCGCTGGGTAAACGATACGGTCCCGTCGGTAAGGGCAAAGAGGGTATAATCCCCCCCGCAGCCCACATTGGGACCGGGGTGAATCTTTGTACCCCGCTGCCGGACGATGATAGTTCCGGCCCTTACCCGGGTTCCCCCAAAGGCCTTAACTCCCAGGTATTGGGGATTAGAATCCCGCCCGTTTTTTGCGCCGCTTCCGCCTCTTTTCCGCGCCATATCAGTTCCTCCGTTCGTTCTGAATCGTCATGGTACAGTTTTTGGGGTATTCCCCGGCCACCGAACGGAGCCCTTCCACAAGAAAGGCTCCGGCGGCGGCAAGAAAGTCCCTGGCCGCTCCGGTCCGGGCCTCGGTTTCCAGGGAAAACTCCCCCCGGCTCCCCCCCGGCCCCCCCCGGACTACAATCCCTTCCCTGCCGGAAAGGGCGCCTAGGGCGGCCCTGGCCAGGACCGAAACCGCGGCGCAGACGATGTCGCCGCCCTTCGGCCCGGCGCCGGCATGACCCCGGATTTCACAGCGCCGCAGAAGCCCCGTGCCGTCCAGGATCACCTGTATCTGTATCATTTACCCGGCAATTTCTTCGATTCTGATAAGCGAATACTGCTGCCGGTGCCCCGTTTTGCGCCGGTAATCTTTTTTGGGCTTATATTTAAATATAATAATTTTCTTATCCTTGCCATGGCTTTCGACCACGGCGCTTACCTTGGCCCCCGCGACATAGGGGGTTCCCACGCTTATATCGGCTTCGCCGCGGGAAAGGAGCAATACCGAATCAATATCAAGCTTCGAGCCCGGTTCGGCGTCGATTTTGTTTACCTTAAGCAAAGCGCCCTTTTCGACCCTGTATTGCCGGCCCTTGAATTCAACTAACGCGTACATACTGGTTCCTTAAGTTATAGAATGGAGTCGTTCGGAACCTTAGGTTTCCAAACAATTTCCGCGAAAAACCGCAAAAATCGTAGCAATTTGCAAGTCCCCACCGGCAGCCAGCCGG
>JAITKV010000025.1 GCA_031278215.1 Spirochaetaceae bacterium | reverse complement strand
TGTAAACGGGGCCGAATTCCTTTTTATGCTAAAAAAAATAAAATAGGGAACCCCCGAAAACCCAGCCGGAGGTTCCCGTCATTGGACTTGTTCGATAACCCGGTTGGTTATCTCACAAGTCTTGCAAAATGCTCCGCATTTTGCTGTTTTTAAGCGGAATTTGTTCGGAAACTGAGGTTTCCGAACAACTCTATTTATTCCCTGATAAATTGTGTATAATAAAGAACCCAGGGGCAAGCCCCTGGGTGTGAACCCCGCTTGCGAATCAACGTTTCCGCGGCGCTTTGTTTTATGCGCAAAGCGCAACAAACTGCTAACGTTTGTATTTGGGGGTTTCCAGGGTGGAATCTCCCCGTTGTATGTCAAACCATATTTCCCGGCCGGCCTTTTCCCGCATTACCCGGTAGAACGACGCGATATCCTTTACCTTTTCGCCGTTAATGGCGGTAATAATATCCTGCCGTGTAACACCCACCACCGCGGCGGGGCTTCTTGCAATCACCTGCCCCACATAAAGGCCTTCGATCCGCGAATCCAGCTTAAGGCTTTGCCTGACTGCGTCGGTAATAGGAACCACATACATCCCCGGCCACAGCTTGGAATTTTCCGCGGCCACCTCGTTGCTCCGGGCTTCGATCCGCACGTCAATGCTGCGCTGGACCCCGTCCCGAATTACCGAAAAGTTTACCCGCTCTCCCGGCTTAAGGTCCCCCACCATAAGGGTAAGCTGGTTCATGCCCCGCACATCCTTGCTGTTAAGCGCGGTTATAAAATCCCCCGGCTGGATACCGCCCTTTTCGGCGGGAGATCCCAGGAACATCTGGGAGACCAAGGCGCCCCGCTTTCCCGAAAGGTTTAGCGCCTGAATCGTATCACGGTCGGGATCCGTTAACGACACCCCCAGCCAGCCGTAGCTTATTTCGCCGTTGTCAATAAATTCGTCAATTGAACGCTTGGCGTTGTTGATGGGGATGGCAAAGCCCAAACCCACCGAACCGCCGCCGGAGCTGCTGGCAATCCAGGTATTGATCCCTATTACCTCGCCCCGGATATTTACCAGCGCGCCGCCGGAATTGCCCTGGTTAATGGACGTATCGGTTTGGATAAAATCGTTAATATTTCCGGCGGGCCCCCCGGTGCGTCCCACGGCGCTTACAATGCCCATGGTCATGGAAGACATAAAGCCCAGGGGGTTCCCGATGGCAATTGCCCAGTCCCCCACCATCACGGTGTCGGAATCCCCCAGCACCGCCAGGGGCAGGTCGTCATTGCACTGGAAGGAAACCATGGCCAGGTCTTTGCGTTCATCCTTTCCGATAAGCTCCGCAGGATATTCGGTTCCGTCGTTTAGGGCTATGGAAATTTCGGTGGCGTCCCCCACCACGTGGTTATTGGTAAGTACATAATAGGTAAAGGTTTTGGAATTGCCCTTACTTGCCTTGCGGACTATGATCCCCGAGCCCAGCCCCTGGGAACGGAATTCCCGCTCCCGGCCTTCTTCGTTGTTAGGGTCGCCAAAGAAGAATTCCCAGGGAATGCCGTTAAAATTCGGAACCTGCTGGCGCCTTACAGAAATAGTTTTAAGCTCCACCACCGAAGGTAAAACCCTGCCGGAAATTGCCCGGAACGCGGTTTGAAGGTTTTCCGCCGCGGAAAGGGCGTCCTGGGGTATCACCACCGAGGGGCTTTCCTGGGCCTGGGCCTTACTGGCGCCCCTGGTACAGGACAGGGCCAGTACAAAGCCAAAGAGTATTCCCACTAATACCAGATTAAACACAAAAAAATTCTTACCCGAAAGTTTTTTCACATACTCCATCTTCACATACTCCTCTATAGTAATATAATACTTCTTTAACCCAAATTGTTACACCATCTAGGCAAAGACTTTGCGCAAGCAAAGACTTTGCCCTAGGCAAAGACTTTGCGCAAGCAAAGACTTTGCTCTGGCAAAGACTTTGCCCTAGGCCGGATTTCCGCAGTCTTCGGTTAGGATTTCCAGGGCAGCCCCCGTTACCGCCACGGTATGTTCCCAGTGGGCCGAAAGGGCGCCGTCGGCGCTTACCACGGTCCAGCCGTCGTCGAGGAGGCCTACCTCCCCGGTTCCCATGGTGATCATCGGCTCCACCGCAATTACCATGCCCTTAGAAAGCCTGGGGTTGGGCCCCTTGGGAACATTGGGAACCTGGGGGTCCTCGTGAACCTCCAGGCCTACCCCGTGGCCGCAATACCGGGTAACAATGCCGTATCCGGCCCCCTTGGCATGGGTTTCCACGGCCCGGGAAATTTGCAGCAGCCGGTCCCCGGTTTTTGCCGCCCCTATGCCGCAGACAAGGCATTCCCTGGTAACTACGTTAAGCCGGTGGGCTTCCTCGCTTACCGGCCCGGCTTCTACGGTTACCGCCTGATCGCTGATAAAGCCCCCCAGGTCTATGCCGCCGTCAATGGAAACCAGATCCCCCTTTAGGATCTTTCTTTTTGAAGGGATCCCGTGGATCACCTCCTCGTTAATCGAAATACACAGGGCGCCGGGGAAGGGATTGCTCCGGGGCCCGTAGCCCAGGAAGGCGGGCCTTCCCCCCGCCTGGCCGATCCAGCGCCGGGCCCACTGATCAAGATCAATGGTAGCAACCCCCGGTTTAACCAGGGGAATAAGTTCTTTGTACATGGCAGAGAGCATTTTGCAGGACCTTCGTATCCCCTCTATTTGTTTTTCATTCTTTAGCCGGATCATTACTTGCTAAAGTATAGCGATAAAAACAGAGAAAGAAAAGGGTTCGCGTTGCCCGGGATTAATCCGGCCCGCATACATGCTTTCGAAAGAGAGGCCAAGGCGGGCCCGCGGAGGGCGGGCCGGCGAAAAGCAGGCCGGAAGAAGCCGAAAAAAGCCGGCCCTACAGAGAGCGTATTGACTTTTTCTATGAATGTGGTATACTTCCGCCCATGGCAGGCGGCGCGCCGGCGCCGGCCCGGCATGGTTTTGCGTTTTCGCCAACCCCGCGGTTATTTAAAACCAGCGTGGTTTTCTTCTCCGGTAAGTTTATCCGGCAAACGATTTTGTTTTTTGGGTGTATTCCGTTTAGTTCCAAAGGGCAAATATGGTAAGGTACAAAACTAAAATTTTAGGAGCGGCTGTAGTGTTTCGTAAAGGGAACTTCTAAAAACTTCGCTTTCCAGAGGTTTTTTACCCTTTGGAGAAAGTTGCTTTGCCGTAATTGTTTACAGTACAAGGAATTAGCAATTTTCTCCGGCGGCCTTTGGCCGAAACCTCTGGAAATCAAACCGGGGGTTCCCTAAATATAGTAAGGGTCATGCCGGGGTAAAATTCTTTTGGATTTTGCCCGGGCCGAATTAAAAAGGACGGCATTATGAAAAAAAAATCTTTCGTTTGGCTTCCGGTGATTTGCGCGCTGTTTACCGCATGTTCCAGCCCCCTATTAGAATGGATAGAAGCCGAAAGCGGAACCACGCTCTATGCATCCGGCAAGGGGATAACCGCTTTTTCTTTCAGTATTCCGGGTGAAACGGACACCATAGGAACCACGCCCTCCGGCGGTATAACTCCCATCACGGTCGTTTTGCCCAGCGGCACTTCGATACCCACTTATTCGCCGACCATTGAATATATCGGAAAATCCGTAGGCCTCGCACCGGGGGAACTTGAGAATTTTACTGGTCCGGTAAAGTACCGGGTTACCGCGGCGGA
>JAITKV010000021.1 GCA_031278215.1 Spirochaetaceae bacterium | reverse complement strand
TCAGCCGCTGACCATCTGGACCGCGTCTTCCAGCCAGTACACGCTGAAGATCATGACCATCGTGGCCCTGATTTTTACGCCCATCATGCTGGCGTATCAGATTTGGAACTTCTGGGTATTCAAAAAACGGGTTACGAGCGATCCCAAGGATCTGGTGTATTAGCCGGGAATGCTTAACAAAAATTTGCTCCGGGAAACCCGGGGCAGCAGAAGATTTTTGTTCGGCACGGCGGCCGCCGGTTTTGTTACCGGCGGCCTTATCCTGGCTCAGGCTTTTTTATTAGCCCGCCTGGCGGACAAAGTTTTTTTACAAGGGCAGGGCCTTGAACAGGTTCTGCCTTTTTTTGCCGCCCTTGTCCCCATTGTAAGCTTTCGCGCCCTCTTTTCCTGGCTGGAAGAATGGTTTGCCCTGCACCTGGCCCACACGGCCCAAACCAGCCTTCGGGAGGCGATTCTGGCGAAGATAGACCGCCTGGGGCCGGTGCGGCTGCGAACGGAGCAAACCGGGGAACTCCTCCACCTTTTAACCGAGGGCCTGGAGGTGCTCCACGCCTACTTTGGCAAGTATATGCCCCAGGTGTTTAAGTCCGCCATTATCCCCATCATGTTTTTTGTGATGATTTTTTCCCGGGACTGGATCACCGGCCTTATTCTGCTCTTTACCGCCCCCATGCTGCCCCTGTTTATGATGCTTATCGGCAAATGGTCAAAGACCGTAACCAACAAGCAGTGGCGGATCCTTGACCGGATGACCGGTTATTTTCAGGACCTTTTTCAGGGCCTTGCCACCCTAAAAACCTTAAACCAGAGCAAGGCCCAGGAAGAAAAGGTAGAGGAAATTAGTGAAAGTTTTAGGCGAAACAACCTGGAAGTTTTACGGGTAGCCTTTCTTTCGGCCCTGACCCTGGAACTGTTCAGCACCCTCAGCATCGCCATGGTGGCGGTGGGGCTGGGGCTCCGCCTCCTTAACGGTATGCTGGACTTTGAACCGGCCTTTTTTCTGCTGCTGCTGGCCCCGGAATTCTACCAGCCCATCCGCAATCTGGGGACCCAGTACCACGCCAGCCTGAACGGGGCGGCGGCGGCGGAGCGGGTCTACCGGTTTTTGGAAATCCCCGAATCGGAACGGGCGGGAGCAGGGGCCCCCGGCCCGGAAGAAGCCGCGGAAACCGGCCCGGCCCGGCCGCCGGCGGAACGGGGCGCCGCGTTAGCCGGGGCGCCGCCGGCCATACCCAAGGGGGCCGGCATTACCGGAACCGCCGCGGCGCACAGCACGGCGGATGCCGCCGGTATCTCCATTGCGTTTGAACATGTGGCCCACCGCTACCATGAGTCCCCGTCCGATTCCCTCCAGGACCTTTCTTTTACCCTGGGGGCGGGGCAAAAAACCGCTCTGGTGGGCCCCAGCGGGGGCGGCAAGACCACGATCCTCCATCTGCTGCTGGGTTTTTTATCCTCCACCGCCGGGCGGATTCTGGCGGACGGGGAAGATTTAACGGCGCTGGACATGGCGGTTTGGCGGCGGCGGATCGCCTGGGTACCCCAGAAACCCTGGCTTTTTGCCGGAACCATCCGGGAAAACCTGCTCCTCGGCAGCCCGGAGGTCCCGGATACGGCGATTTGGGAAGCCGGTGAACGGCTGGGGCTCCGGCCTTGGCTTGAGGGGCTGCCCGAGGGCCTTGACACCCCGATTGGGCAGGGGGGCCGGGAATTAAGCGGCGGTCAGCGCCAGCTTTTGTCCATTACCCGGGCATGGCTCCGCCGGGCCCCCCTGCTTTTGCTGGACGAAGCCGCGGCCAACCTCGATCTTTTCCGGGAAGAGGCGGTGCAGGAGGCCCTGCTAAGGCTTATGCCGGGCCGGACGGTGCTGGCCGCGGCCCACCGGCTGCAAACAGTAAGCGCCATGGACCGGGTTCTGGTCATCGAAGGGGGCCGGGTGGTAGAAGACGGCAGCCCGGAACTTCTTAAAACCGCGGGCGGGGCCTACCGGTCCCTGCTGGAAGCGGGGGGCTGCGCATGAAGACCTTTTCCCGGCTCCTCGGCCTTCTGCGCCCCTACTGGACCATTATGGCGGGGGCCGCCTTCTGCGGGGCCCTGACCATCGGCTCCAACATCAGTCTTTTGGGGGCCTCGGCGGTGTTGATTTCTTCCGCGGCCCTGGCCCCCCCCATCCTGCAGCTCTATACCCTTATCGTGGGGGTGCGGTTTTTTGGCATTGCCCGGGCCTTTTGGCGCTACGTGGAACGGTACCTAACCCACGATGTAACCTTTAGGATTTTGAAAAAACTGCGGGTCTGGTTCTACCGGCGGATCGAGCCGCGGGCCCCGGCGAATTTGCAGGGCCACGGCAGCGGAAGCCTTTTTAAACAGATCGTGGGGGACATTGAAAACCTCCAATTCTTTTACCTTCGGGTCCTGGTGGCCCCCTTTATCGCCCTGGTGGTGCTGATTGGCTGCGTTATTTTTATACTCTTTTTCTGTCCCCCCGCCGCCGGACTTTTGGCGGCCCTCTTTTTCCTCGGCGGCGTGGTTATTCCCCTCTGGGTACGCCGGATCACCCGGGGTATGGCGGTCCGGCAGGCGAACCGCTGGGAACGTTTCCACACCCAGGTGGTAGACCTGGTTCTGGGGCTGGGGGAACTGCAAGTCTATGACGCCATGCCCCAAAAACGGGAAGAGATCCGGGCGGGCCTTGCGGCCATTACGGGGGGGCAAAAAAAGCTTTTTGCCCTGGAAAACCTTAGCGCCTGCCTGATCCAGTATTTCAGCCATATCGCCATGCTGGGGGGCGTGTTTTTCTCGGCGCCCCTGGTGGCGGAGGGCCGCCTGGACGGCGTTTTTTTAACCATGTGCGGCCTTATCATGTGGGCGGCTTTTGAGGCGGTGAACCCCCTGCCCCTGGCCCTAACTAAACTGGACGAGGGCCTTACCGCCGCGGGCCGGCTCTTTGCCCTGGCCGGTGAAGGAGAATCCCTGGAAGAACCGGCGGCGGAACCGGCGGCGGGCGTGGAGGCAGCGGCGCCGGCAGCGGCGGCGGAACCGGCGGCGGAACCGGCGGCGGAACCGGCGGCGGAACCGGCGGCGGAACCGGCGGCGGAACCGGCGGCGGCAGCGGCGCCAGCAGCGGCGGCGCCGGCAGCGGCGGCGCCGGAACTGGTCTTCGACGGGGTGGACTTCCGGTACGGCGAGGCGGAACAATTCGCCCTGCAAAATATTTCCTTCCGTCTGGCCGCGGGAAAAAAAATCGCGCTGGCCGGGCCCAACGGATCGGGGAAAAGCACCATCATCAACCTGCTGCTAAAATTCTGGCCCTACGCCGCGGGGAGCGTCAAAATGAACGGCCGGGAACTGCGGGACTGGCCGGAAGAACAGGTCCGGAATCTGCTGGGGGTGCTAAACCAGGACCCCTACATCTTTCACACCAGCATCCGGGAAAACATTCTTCTGGCCCGGCCCGGCGCTTCGGTGGAAGAAATGGAGGAGGCCGGCCGCCGGGCCCGGCTCCACGACTTTGTCCTGTCCCTGCCGGAGGGCTATGAAACCCGGGTGGGGGAAAACGGCTTTAAGCTTTCCGGGGGCCAGCGTCAACGGCTGGCCCTGGCGCGGATTTACCTGAAAGACAGCCCCCTCCTGGTGCTGGACGAGGTGGAACAGGGGCTGGATACCCTAACGGGCCAGGAAGTCTGGCGTAATCTGCGGCAGTGGGCAAAGGACAAGAGCGTAATCACCATTACCCACAACCTGCGGGACCTTTCGGAGATGGACGAAATCCTGGTTATGCAGGACGGCCGGATCGTGGAACGGGGAAACCACCGGGAGCTTTTGGCCCGGGGCGGACTCTACGCCCGGCTGGCCGGGTATTAAACAAGTCCAATGGAGTGTACTGTGAACTGGTATGGTTTGTTTGCCGGAGCGGCGGCGCTGTGTATCATCGGGATTTTTCACCCTATTGTCATTAAGGGCGAATACCACTTTGGAAAGGGGATCTGGCCCCTCTGTCTAATCTGCGGCCTGGCTCTTTTGGCGGGGGCCTTGGCGGCGTCCAATCTCTATGTCTCCATTCTTATGGGGATCGCCGGATCCAGCTGCCTGTGGAGCATCAAAGAACTTTTTGAGCAGGAAAAGCGGGTAAAACGGGGCTGGTTTCCCAAAAAACCGGGGAAGAAAAACGGAAGCGCCGGAGAAAACGAAAAACCCCCGGCCTAAAAAACCCGGCCCGGATAATACAGGGAACCTTCGAAAACCCAGCCAGGGCTTTTGGAGCTTCCCTTGACTTTTCCGGAAATCCTGATCAAAATGTCGCTATGCCAGACGAAGCCCCCGTCCCCCCCGCCAAAAAACGAAGCCTTCCAAAGTTTTTTAAGTTTCTTTTTGCGGTTCTTCTTGTTTGCATTCTGCTTCTCTTGACGGCGGAACTGGTGTTTTTTTTTATCCGCCTTTCTCCTAACTCGGTTATACCGGACCGTTTTTCCGCTTACATACACGTATCCAACCCCGGAGCGCTGGGATCAAAGATCCTTGATCACCAGTCCCTGCCGGAGCTTATGGTAAATCCGGCGCTGGCTTCTTTTACCCCGGCCCTAAGCCGCCTGCGGACAAGCGGCCTGCTAAAAAAATTCCCGGTCCGCCTTGCCCTGCGGGGTTCCCTTGCCGCGGTTCTGGCCGGTCCTTCCCGGTCCTTGCTGGTCTCCTGGGATTCCGCCCTTCTTGCCCCCCTGCTGCCCCTGGCGGCGCGGTTTATAAAAATCCCCAACCTGGACTATGTACGGGAGGGAAGCCCCCATTTTGAATACCGCAGCGGGGAAACGGTTTTTTACATAGGCCTTCGGCGGAATCTGCTTATTATGTCCGACAGCGAAACCGTTCTTTTCCAAGCCCTTGCTTCCGGCGGCGCCTCCTACGCGCCCAAAAAACCGCTTACCCTGAACCGGCAGGATATTTCCCTGCTGGTGGCGCCGAAAACAATTACTTCCATACTGGAAGAAAGCAACCCCCTGCTAACCCGGGTTTTTGCCCGGCTGCAATTCCCCGACACCCTGGAATTGGGCGTCAATATAGAACCTAAACAGCTGGACATAAACGTGGTAAGTCCCGTAGATACGGATAATCCGGTTTTTGACGCGCTGCTTTCCAAAAATTCCGTTCCCCCCTCGATTATGAACGTCCTTCCCGGCGCTACCCAGTACTACACGGGGCTTACGGGCGTCAGGCTGGAAGAGATCTTTCAACTGGCGGTGGAATTTCAGGGGCCGGAATTTAAGAATGCCTTTTCCGCCGCCAACCGGGCCGCAAGGACCCTGCTGGGCCTTACGGTGGAAGATCTGCTTTATTCCTGGACCGCGGAAGAGCTGGCGGTCTTTGGCATGGAGGACAGGCCCGCGCCGGTTTTCGCGATAAAAATAGGGGACGAATCAAAACGAAAAGCGGTATTTGACAGGGTCTTCCGGTCTATTTTTCTGTCCGCAGATTCCCGGATGGTGCTGGACGGAAACCGTATTCCTCAAATCACCCTTCCCCCCCCTGTGGACGCCCTGCTGAGGATCATCCAAATAGACATTCCCGAACCCTACTATCTGGTCCACGAAAACTGGCTTTTGATTTCCGAGTCTCCGGAAAATATTCTGGCCGCCATAACCGCGGTCAGGCAGAACCGGCTTTTGGCAAACACCCCGGACTGGCGAAAACTTTCACGGACCGGCGAAAACGCCCTGTCCGCCTACGAAGCAGACCCTTCCTCGCTCAACGCGGCCCTTTCCCTTTACTACTCCCTTAACCGGTCCCTGCCCTTTTTTCTTAGGGGCGGAAGCGCCGCGGCTTCGGTGCTCCGGATGTACCGCCAGGGCCTTTTTAGTGTTTCCGTTAAGGACAGGGTCCTTACCCTGACTTTGTCGGTGGAGCCCGGCGTAAACAAGGGGCTGGAACTTGTAACCGGGTATCCTGTCAACCTGGGAAGAAGGGCCGGTAATCAGGTTTATGAAATAATGAACCGCGGGCAGACCGAAAGCCGGCTTCTTCTTTCCCGGGGGAATACCGCGTTGGCCTTTAATCCCGCGGATCACAGGCTATACGAACTGGCCGGCGAGGATCCGGTGTGGGTTGTTCCCGCGGACGGGCTTAGGCCGCAAACCATGAAGGACAGCGCCGCCTGGGTGGTAAGTTCCCGGGGGCTTGTAACACTGGTAAACGGAAACATGGAAGCCGCCGCGGGTTTTCCGGTTATTACCGGCCTTAGACTTGTCTCTGCCCCGGCGGCAAAGGACGGCAAAGTGTATCTTCCCGCGGAGGAACCCGGCGGAACGGGGGCCCTGTATACCGTGGATAGTTTTAGCCGGACGCTTAAGCTTCCCGGAGAATTTGAAGCCCTCCTTTCTTCCCCTTCTTTTTTCCGGGAGTCCCCTGAACAGCAGGACCCCGGGCGGGGCGCCGTCCCCTTGATGGCTTTATATCCTAAAAGTTTTCTGGGAGAAATCTACCTTTGCGATACCGGGGGGAATCCCCGGCCGGGCTGGCCCGTACAGGTTCCGGGCATCGCTTACGGATCCCCCCTGCTGTTCCGGTCCGGGGGGCCGGCGTACACGGCCTTTATAACTATGGCGGGGGAACTTTTCGCTTACGCCGAAGACGGTTCGGTGCTGCCGGCCTTTCCCCAAAAACTAAGGGGGGTGTTTTATCTTCAGCCCATTTGGGACGGAACGTACCTGTGGACCGTTTCCGAAGAAGGCGCCCTGTACCGTATCGGGCTTGACGGCAAAATAAGCGAACAGCAGGCGCCCGATTTTTCGGTTAAAGAAGAGGGCTATATCGGCAGCGCCGATATAGACGGCGACAAGGTTCCCGAGATATTTATCACCGGAGAAAAAAACGCCCTTTACGGATACGCGCAAAACATGGTGTCCCTCGAAGGGTTCCCCCTGCCCGTCTGGGGAAAGCCGGTCTTTGCGGATCTGGACGGGGACGGAAACATAGACTGCGCGGGCGCCGGTATGGACGGCAAACTATACCGGTGGCGGTTTATAAAATGATCCGCAGGAGAGAAGGCATGAGAAAACTATCCATCGCGGCGCTGCTGGGCCTTATCCTGGGGGGCTGTCAAAGCCTTCAACAGGATGTCCAATATACCTCGGAACGGAACGAGGCTGTTTTTTCTGATCTGGCAGAGATGATTGTAGCCCTGGATAAGGACCCCCGCGAAAGCGCCCCGGCCCGAAGGCGGATCACGGATCTGGAAAAGAGCAGGGTCAAAGACGGAAATTTCGAAGGCCGCCTTAGCGCCTGGTCGGGACGGCTTTTTTTAATCGAAGGGAAAAGGCGGGAAGCCGAAGCCCGGTTTAAAAAGGCGGAAAGCCTTTTTCCCGGCAGCGTGGAAGGGCGGGTCCTGGGCATCCGGCTTGAACAGGATCCGGAAAAACGGCGGGCCCTTTGCGAAGATTCTTTAACCGAGGCCAGGGGCGGGAGCTTTCTTGGCCGGCAGGGCGAGTTCCACATAGAACTGGGCAGGGTCCAGTTGGAATTAAAAAATTACCCCGAAGCCGCCGCCGCCTTTGACAGCGCCTTTCCTTCGTTAAGCGCCGTATACCGCCGTACATACGGCGAAGACCGTCAAAGGGCCTTTAGCCTGCGAAACCTCGATCCAGAAACCGGCCCCCGAACCGCCGGGATAAGCCTTAAACAGGCCATCACCTGGGAAGACGCGGTGGAATTAAGCAAAACCGAAACGGGGCTGCTGCTCTTTATTAGCGGAGGGGAAAATCAAAGCGTTCCGGAGCTTTTTCGCCTTCTGGCGGAAATGTCGGTTATTCCCCCCACCCAGGATATAACCGAAACAAACGGGGAAATTCCCCGCAGGACCGCCCTTTACGACGCCGTCCTTAGGTCCGGCGCAGCCTGGTACCTCTGGCGCCTTCTGGCGGAAAACCGGGCGGACCGGAGCCTGCTTACCCGGTATTCGTCCCGGTACGCCGGAGGGAGCCCCATACCGGATTTAAACCGGGATTCTATTTTTTTTGACTCGATCCTGGGCTGCATTGAACGGCAGTTTATGGCCCTGACGGACGGAAAGAATTTTAACGGCGGCGGTACTGTAAACGGGGCCGAATTCCTTTTTATGCTAAAAAAAATAAAATAGGGAACCCCCGAAAACCCAGCCGGAGGTTCCCGTCATTGGACTTGTTCGATAACCCGGTTGGTTATCTCACAAG
>JAITKV010000004.1 GCA_031278215.1 Spirochaetaceae bacterium | reverse complement strand
ACCAAAAAGATAGGCCCCGCCTACGACAAATCGACCGACTTGGGCCCCGTGGTAACCGCGGCGCATAAAAAGGGAGTTCTTGACTGGATAGAGAAGGGGATTGCGGAAGGGGCGAAGCTGGTGCTGGACGGCCGGGACGTGAAAGTGCCGGGCTACGAAAACGGCTTTTACATCGGGCACACAATTTTCGACCAGGTAAGCGCGGAGATGAGCGTGGGGCAGCAGGAAATTTTCGGCCCGGTGCTCTGCGTCAAGCGGGTAAAAAACTTTGAAGAGGGGATTACCCAGATGAACGCCAACGAGTTTGCCAACGGCTCCGTGATTTTTACCCAGAACGGTTACTTTGCCCGGGAGTTTGCCAGGCGGACCTGCGTCGGCATGGTGGGGGTCAACGTCGGCATTCCGGTTCCCGCGGGGATGTTCCCCTTTGCCGGGCACAAACATTCGTTTTTTGGGGATCTGCACTGCCTGGGCAAAGACGGCCTGCGGTTTTACACGGAAAGCAAGGTGGTTACCGCCCACTGGTTTACCGAGGACGAAAAGAGCGCCACACGGGTTTCTACCTGGGACGGGGCGCTGTAGGTTCCGATAAGGATTCCGGGCGGGTCCGTTTTGGCCGGTATGGGGTGAATTGTATTCGCCCCGCGGCTGTGCTATCATGGGGTAATGAAAACCGTCTATGTCGGGATTACCGGCGATCTTGTACATCCCGGCATTGTCAATATCATCCACCAGGCTTCCCTCCACGGGGAAGTGCTGGTGGGGCTTTTAACCGACACCGCCGTTGTCCGGTATAAGCGGCTTCCCTACCTTAACTACGAACAGCGCCGCCAGGTGATAGAAAGCCTTCGGGATGTAAGCCGGGTGGTTCCCCAGGAAGAGTGGAGTTATATTCCTAATCTGCGCAGGTACAGGCCCGATTTTATTATCCACGGAGACGACTGGAAAACGGGGATATTGGCAAAGGAACGGGAAAACGTATACCGGGTTATGGAAGAGCTGGGCGGATCGGTGATTGAAATTCCCTATACCCCGGGGATTAACGCCACCGCCTTTGCCGGCAGCCTTACGTCCATCGGGACCACCCCGGATATCCGGCTTAAAACCCTGCGCAGGCTAATCGACGCCAAGCCGGTGGTGCGGATCATGGAAGCCCACTCGGGGCTTTCCGGGCTTATCATCGAACACATGGAAATACCCAAAGAAGACGGGATTCACCGTTTTGACGGCATGTGGTCCTCGAGCCTCACCGATTCGGCCAGTAAGGGAAAGCCGGACATCGAGGCGGTGGACATTACCACCCGGCTCCAGGACCTTACCCAGATTCTGGAATGTACCACCAAGCCGGTTATCTACGACGGAGACACCGGGGGCATTACGGAACATTTTATCTTCACCCTGCGGACCCTGGAACGGAACGGCATTTCCGCGGTAATTATCGAAGACAAGACGGGGCTTAAAAAAAATTCCCTCCTTGGCACAGATGTGGAGCAGCATCTTGCCCCGGTAGAAGAATTCTGCGAAAAGATCCAGCGGGGAAAAAAAGCCCAGGTAACCGGGGATTTTATGATCATCGCCCGGCTTGAAAGTCTTATTGCCGGAAAAACCGTGGATCACGCCCTGGAGCGGGCCCTGGCCTACGTTGAAGCCGGCGCCGACGGAATCATGATCCACAGCAACGAAAAGACCGGAGGCGGCATAGAGGAATTTTGCCGGCGCTTCCGGCGGCAGTATGCAAAGATCCCCCTGGTGCTGGTGCCCACCACCTATAACCATCTTACCGAATCCGAACTGGCCCGGTGGGGGGCGAATATTGTTATCTATGCCAACCACATGCTCCGCTCGTCCTATCCGGCCATGGTACAGGCCGCCCGGACCATCCTGGAACACGAACGTTCCCTCGAAGCGGATAAGCTGTGTATGTCCATCAAAGATATTCTGGAACTGATACCGGGAACCCGGTAGCGGTGTTTTGCAGCGCGGGGAAGAAAGCCCGCCTGATACGAAGGGGGAAAAATGCTTGATACGCCCCGTTTTGGGGAACTGCTGCTGCGCCGGGGCTTTAATTTTTACAGCGGCGTTCCCTGCTCGTTTTTAAAGGATCTTATCAACTATTCTATCAATGAATGTGAATATGTCATGGCCGCCAATGAAGGGGACGCCGCGGCGATCTGCGCCGGGGCCTATTTGGGGGGCCGGAAGCCCGTATTGCTTATGCAGAATTCGGGCCTGGGCAATGCGGTGTCTCCCCTTAGCTCCCTCCACGGGGTGTTCCGGATACCCCTGCTGGGTTTTGTATCCCTCCGGGGGGGGCCGGCGGATGAACCCCAGCACGAAATCATGGGACCCATAACCGTGCCGATGCTGGATACCATGGGTATAGCCCACGAAACCCTGACGGATAAGGACCCCGGGGCCCAGCTTGCCCGGGCGGATAAAATTTTTAGCCAGGGCCGAAGTTTTTTCTTTATTGTGCCCCGGGGAACGTTTTCCCCGGTGGCCCTAAAGAAAACCCCCGGCTGTTCCCGGGAGGAACCTTCGCAGCTCCCCGGCGTCCCGGCGGCGGCGGATCTTTTTACCCGCCGGGAGATGCTGATACGCCTTAAGGCCGCGGCCGCGCCGGGTTCGGTGTTTTTGGCCACCACCGGCTTTACGGGGCGGGAATTGTACGAACTGGGGGATGGGCCGGAAAATTTGTACATGGCCGGTTCCCTGGGCTGCGTTTCTTCCCTGGGCCTGGGGCTTGCCCTGGCCCGGCCGGACCGGCGGATCATCGTCCTTGACGGGGACGGCGCCCTTCTTATGCGGACCGGTTCCCTGGCGGTTAACGCCTGGTACCGGCCCGCCCGGATGCTTCACCTCCTCCTCGATAACCGGGCCCATGAATCCACCGGAGGCCAGTTTACCGTTTCTTCCGGGGTGGACTGGCCCGCCGCGGCCCGGGCTTTGGGATATCCCCGGGTAAGCCGGGCGGAAAGCCCCGGCGCCCTGGCGGAAGAGACGGAATCATGGAACAAAAGCGGGGGGCTGCGGTTTGTCCACGTCCCCATTGCCCTGGGGACCCCGAAAAATCTTAGCCGTCCCGCCATAAAGCCCCGGGAGGCGGCAATCCGGCTTAAGGCATACCTGTCCCCCGCCATTGTATAAATATTCATATTAATTCG
The DNA here is from genome assembly GCA_031278215.1 of Spirochaetaceae bacterium. Taxonomy (GTDB): domain Bacteria; phylum Spirochaetota; class Spirochaetia; order Treponematales; family Breznakiellaceae; genus JAISLT01. The sequence goes on along the minus strand of JAITKV010000004.1, from coordinate 38,841 downwards.
GATTTTCATGGGAAAATGCATAAAAATACTTGACTTTTTTTATTTTTTGTAGATAGATAATAGAGCCGGTCTTAATGCAACTTAAAACCGGCGGTATTATATTTTTTGGAGGAACTTAAAGATGAAAAAGGAGTTGATTTTTCGGGGAGCCCTTGCACTCTGTGCCTTGGCTCTGATTGCCGGTCTTACCGGCTGCGCGCCCAAAGAACAGGTTATAAAGATCGGGTTCAGCATTCCCCTTACCGGCGACAGCCCCATGGTGGGCGAAGGTTCCAAGAACACCGGGGAGATTATCAAGGAACAGATAAACGGCGCCGGCGGTCTTGAAGTGGGCGGGAAAAAATATCTGCTGGAGTTTGTTTATCTGGATAACGAACTTAAGGCGGAAAGCGCCGTTCAGACCGTTACCCGGCTTATCGATCAGGACGGGGTGCTGGCCGTTATCGGCCCCCAGGGTTCCGGCCGGGCCATTCCCGCCGGCGAGGTCTGTAACGACAGCAAAACCCCCATGGTTTCCGCCTGGTCCACCAACCCGGTAACCACAAAAGACAGGCCCTATGTATTCCGGGCCTGCTTTATCGATCCCTTTCAGGCCCCGGTGGCGTCCCGGTTTACCAAAGAAAAATTCGCCGTCAACAAAATAGCAATCCTGTACAATCAGGAAGACGACTATTCCAAAACCCTGGCGGAACTGTACCGGGATTCCTGGAATACAAACTACGGCGAAGTGGTGGCCTGGGAAAGCTGCAGCCAAAAGGACAGCAATTTTTCCGCCCAGCTTACCCGGATTATCGCGTCCGACGCCGAAATACTCTATCTGCCCATATACTACGATATAGTGGCCAAGATCGTTCCCCAGGCAAAATCCCTGGGCTGGGATAAGCCGATCATGGGCGCCGACGCGTGGGGCTCCGCGGACCTGTGGAACCTTAGCGATGGTTCGGTGGCCGGGTACTACTTTACCACCCATTATGCGGCCGCCGGCGCGGTGGGCAAAACCAAGGAATTTATCGACACCTACAACGCCAAGTACGGGTATGTCCCTGACGACGTGGCCGCCCTTACCTACGATGCGGTTAACATTGTGCTGCAAAGTATCCAGAATGCGGGTTTAACGGGGGACCTTGCCCAGGACAGGGATAACCTTAAGGACGCTATCGCAAGCCTTAAAAACTTTGACGGCATTACCGGAAAAATGGACTTTACCCCGGACGGCGATCCCCAAAAGGAAGCCGTGGTGGTCAGGATCAGCGATTCCGGTGAATTTGTCTTTGAAGCCAGTTTGGCGCCATAAACTTTGGACGGACGGTCTTTGCCCCGCGCCGCGGTACGGTTCGTATCACGAACCCGAAAGCGGCCGCGGCAGCCGTCCCATGTCCCATCTTTTGACAGGTTAGAATCCCATGAAGCGTATACTTCTTATCCTTTCAATAGCCGTTATGTTTTTCTCTTTTATCGGGGCAGATCCTGATGCAAGGACCGTGATAGGGAGCAATCTGCCTCTGACAGCTAAGATCGGAACCTCGATTGGTCTGGAGACAAAAAATGCAGCGGAGATGATCCTGGAACAGGTTAATGCCCAAGGGGGGCTTGAGGTACAAGGCCGGCGCCACATCCTTAGGTTTGTATATGTGGATAACCAACTGGATCCCGAACAGGCTTCTATCGCCGCCCGCCGCCTAGTGGAAAAAGAAAAGGTGCTGGCCCTTATCGGCCCCCAGGGTTCCGGCCGGGCTATTCCCGCCGGCGAGGTCTGTAACGACGGCAAAACCCCCATGGTTTCCCCCTGGTCCACCAACCCGGCAACCACACAAAACAGGCCCTACGTGTTCCGCGCCTGCTTTATCGATCCCTTTAAGGCTCTTGCCGCGTCCCGGTTTACCAAAGAAAAATTCGCCGTCAACAAAATAGCAATCCTGTACAATCAGGAAGGCGACTATTCCGAAACCCTGGCGAAACTGTACCGGTATTCCTGGAATACAAACTACGGCGATGTGGCGGCCAAGATCGTTCCCCAGGCAAAATCCCTGGGCTGGGACAAGCCGATCATGGGCGCCGACGCGTGGGGCGCCGCGGACCTGTGGAACCTTAGCGATGGGCCGGTGGCCGGGTGCTGCTTTACTACCCGCTACGCGGCCGCCGGAGCGGTAGGCAAAACCAAGGAATTTATCGACGCCTACAGTGCCAAGTACGGGTATGTCCCCGACGACGTGGCCGCCCTTAGCTGCGATGCGGTTAACATCGTGCCGCAAAGTATCCAGAATGCGGGTTTAACGGGGAACCTTGCCCGGGACAGGGAAAACCTTAGAGCCGCCATCGCAAGCCTTAAAAACTTCGACGGCATTACGGGAAAAATAAGCCGTTTTGACAACGAGGGAGATCCGGTAAAAGAAGTAATGGTGGTCAAAATAAATTCCGGCGGAGGGTTTGTGTATGAGGCGGCCGTACAGCCCGGGAGGTAAAGTGTGCTGAGTTTACTCCTGCAAAATATTTTTAACGCTCTTCAATGGGGCAGTTTTTATTCGATGATCGCCTTGGGCTACTGTCTGGTCTACGGAGTGTTACGGCTTATCAATTTTGCCCACGGCGATATTTTTATGACCTCCTGTTACATTGCTTTTTTCCTTGCCGAAGCCCTGCTTTTGTCTTTGGGCGGCGGCGGCTGGCTGGTTTTTACCCTTACCATGGCCGTAACCATGATCTTAACCGCCATTCTGGGCGTTACGATAGAACGGGTCGCGTACCGGCCCCTGCGGAACAAAGGCGTCAACCGCCTCTATGTTGTCATTACCGCCCTTATGGTGGGCTACATCCTTGAAAACGGAAACCTTGCGGCCCTTGGGGCAAGCGCCAGGCGTTTCCCCACGCTTATTACCGAACAGGTAATAAGTTTTGGCCCCGTGGTTCTTACCAACCTTAAGGTGCTGGTTATTATTGCCGCCTTCGCGGTATTCGGGATACTTCAATTTATTGTACAGAAGACGACCTTTGGCATGGCCATGCGGGCCATAAGCTACGATAAATTCGCCATCCCCCTTATGGGCATTCCGGTAAACCGGATCATCACGTTTACCTTTGTCCTTGGGTCGGGCCTGGCCGCCGTGGCCGGGATACTGTTCGGCATGTCCTACCCGGTCCTGGATCCGTATATGGGAACCATCATCGGCTGGAAGGCCTTTATCGCCGCCGTCGTCGGCGGCATCGGCGACATCAAGGGGGCGTTCCTGGGCGGTTTTATTTTGGGCTTTATCGAAATCCTTATCACCGCCGTTCTTCCTTCAAGTTATAAGGATCTTTTTTCGTTCGTGATCCTTCTTATCATCCTGGTACTCAAACCAACCGGATTCTTCGGTGTGGCGCGAAGCACGAAGATCTAGGAGCAAGCCATGAGCCTTTCGGGAAACGCCGGTTCAAAACAGAAAACCATTGCCGTTTTTATAACGGCCGCTTTTATTGTCCTTATCACCGTCCTAAGCACCCTGGGGGTGTTTAACCAGTACATCCAGACGGTAATTATGTCTGTGGGGATCAATATTATTTTCGCCGCAAGCCTTAACATCGTGAACGGCTACATGGGGGAATTTTCCTGCGGCCACGCGGGTTTTATGGCGGTGGGGGCTTATGTTTCCTCGGTCCTGTCGATGATCCTTTTTACGGAAAACAAATTTTTTGACTCGCCCCTGCTTCCCCCGGAATCGTCGATCCCGCTTTTTCCGGTGGTTATACTTGTGGGGGGCGTCTGTGCCGCCGTTACGGGGCTGCTGGTGGCGATCCCCTCGTTTAAAACCCGGGACGACTACCTTGCGATCATTACCATCGCGTCCAACTATATTATTATGACGGCGATCAACAACATGGAAGTTGTCGGCGCCAGCCGGGGCCTTATGGGCATGAAGAACACCATACGGGCCATGTCGCAGGTTGTTCCCCTTGCGTGGATGGTTCTTTGGGTGCTGCTTTTTGTCGCGATCAGCGTAGTGGCGATCAACCGGCTTATGAATTCCGTGCTGGGAAAGGGGATTTCCACAATCCGCTACGACGAAATATCCGCCGAGATCATGAGCGTTAATACCAACAGGATGAAGCTTCTGGCGTTCTGCTTTTCGTCCGGTCTTGCCGGCGTGGCCGGAGGGCTCTTCGCCCACATGCTGGGTTTTATCAATCCCGCCTCCTTCAACATTATGAAGTCCACCGAAGGCATGGTGATGGTGTACCTGGGCGGCATGGGAAGCCTTTCCGGCTCGGTGCTTTCTGCGGTGTTCTTTACCTTCCTTCTGCAGATACTCCAGCCCTTGCAAATTCTTAAATGGGTGTTTATCCCGCTGCTCCTTATACTGCTGATGCAGTTCCGCCCCGAAGGAATTATGGGCAACAAAGAGCTGCCCTACATGTGGGCGCAGATTAAGGCCCGGTTTTCGGGAAACGGCGGGGGTAAAAAATGAGCGTGTACCTGGAAATCAAAAGCCTAACCCACCGTTTTGGCGGATTGCAGGCGTTAACCGACATTAACCTTACGCTGGAAAAGGGCGAGATCCAGGGCCTTATCGGGCCCAACGGCGCGGGCAAGACCACGGTGTTTAACCTTGTGTCGGGCTTTTACGTCCCTTCGGAAGGGGAAATTCTTGTCGGGGGAAAACAGATCAACGGCCTTAAGCCCCACGAAATCGCCGCGATGAAAATCGGCCGCACGTTCCAGAACATCAGGCTGTGGAACGAGATGACCGTTCTGGACAACATACGCATTTCCCGGCATTGCCGGCTTGGCTACAACGCCGCGGACGTGTTTTTTCACACACGGCGCTACAAGGAACGGGAGGCGGAAATCACGCGGCGCGCGGAAGAGCTGCTGGAAATATTTAAACTTTCCGATATGGCCTACGAGTATCCCAAAAACCTTCCCTACGGCATTCAGCGCCGGGTAGAAATTGTCAGGGCGCTGTCGCTTGAGCCGGAACTGCTTATGCTCGACGAACCCGCCGCGGGGCTTTCCACCAGCGATGTGGGCGAGCTTATCGACTACATCAAGTGGATCCACGAAAAGTTTAATCTTACGATCTGGATGATAGAACACCAGATGGAAGTGATCATGACGCTGTGCCGGAACATCCAGGTAATCGACTTTGGCAGGGAGATAGCCCAGGGCAATCCCGACGAGATCCGCGGCAACCCGGAAGTTATTAAAGCGTACCTTGGCGACGGAACGATTTAAGGGGCCTTTATAAGGAGATTTTATGCTGCTGGAAGTACAAAACCTTACGGTTTCCTACGGAAATATAGAAGCCCTGCACGGTATTTCCTTTAACATTGACAGGGGAGAGATAGTTACCCTTATCGGCGCGAACGGCGCGGGAAAAACAAGCGCCCTGCTTTCTTTGGCCAGGCTTCCCAGGCCCGAAGCGCCGCTTATTACTTCCGGCGAAATTCTTTACGACGGAAAAAGCATCCGCAAAACAGAGCCGCACCTGCTTGTCCAGAACCACATGATGGCCATGGTCCCCGAAGGCCGCCACATTTTCGGCAACCTGTCGGTTCAGGAGAACCTTCAGCTTGCCGCGTTTGCCCACCGTAAAGATTCCCGCAGGGCGGAGATCGCCGCCGAGGCCCAGGCTCTGGTGTTTGAGCTTTTTCCACGGCTTAAAGAGCGGCGCAGGCAGCGGGGTGAACTTCTTTCGGGCGGCGAGCAGCAGATGCTGGCCGTAGGAAGAACCTTGATGACCGGCTCAAACTTTATCATGCTCGACGAGCCATCCATGGGGCTTGCCCCCAAGCTAATGTACGAGATGTTCCGGGCCCTGCGCCGCCTTAACCAGGAAAAGAACATTACGATACTTGTGGTGGAACAAAACGCCAAGGTGGCCCTGGAATTTGCAAACCGGGGCTATGTACTTAAGACAGGCGAAATTATCGCCCAGGGTACTTCGGAAGAACTTGCCGCCAACCCCGAAGTTAAAAAAGCGTACCTGGGAGCTTAGCGCGGCCCCATCTGCCCCTGCCTGCGTCCAACCGAAGGCGGGCCAAAGACCGGCATAAGCGCCCCAAAACTCCGGGTGTGGGGCGAATTTACAGATACCAAAACATTGGGCGATGGGGGACTTGAACCCACGACCCCTAGCATGTCAAGCTAGTGCTCTCACCAACTGAGCTAACCGCCCGTAAACTGTACCGCCGTGTATGTGGCGGCAAAGCCTTACGTCCTCTCCCGAATAGCGACATTGATCTCGATTTTACCGTTACCCCCCAGTTCCATGGGTACTATCAGGGCCTCTACCTCATGATTGGAAATTTCCATATTTTCTCCGGAAAATAGTGCCGGCGGGGTAAGGTCGAATTTAAAGCCCAGATCGTGGAGCTTGGTTACCGCCTGGGCGGTGATCATGTTGGCAAGTTCGGTAATGGTAGCCTTGGCAAGTTCATCAAACTGGGTAAATTTCTCGCCGTTCATAGCTCCGGCTATATTCAGGGCGGTTTCTTTAGTCATGTCAAAGAGGACCCGGCCTTCCACGTCGCCGGCCAGGCCGACTAAGGCCGCAACCCCCATGATAGACATGGTTGTAGATTTAAGGTAAAGATCTCCCCGCTTAACGTCGGTATTTACCACTTCTTTAAGAACATTGAACGCTGCTTCCACAAAAGGATTGATATATTCAACACGCATGGTATTCTCCTTTTACTCTCTTTGCGTAAAAGCGGACACCGGCCGCTTTGCCATGGATCGCCATTCTGCGCCGGTTAACTCTTCATTCGTTCCCAAAATTACAAAGCCCCGGCTTTTAAGCCGTTCGGTAAATTCATGGACTAATTTTTCCTGTTCCGGTACCTGGAAGAACGACAGCACATCCCGGGCCAGAATTATGTCTAAATCGGGCAGGGAATTATCGTTTAGGACATCGTGATACTCAAACAGGATTGAATCCTTAATCTCCTGGTTAAAGGTGTATCCATTCGGACCCCTTACCATGTGGGCTCTACAGTATTCGGGCACTTCGTCCAGATCAAAAAGCATATTGGGCGCCTGGGAAATGGCCATAATATCGTTGTCGTTTGCCCAGATTTTAAAGCGGCTGTTCGGATACCTTGATTTAAGTATACAGGCAAACGAAAAAGTTTCATACCCCTTGCCGCAGCCTATATTCCAAATCTGTATGGTACTTGATGAAGACTGGTCCGGCAGGGCGGCCTTTATTGCGGCGGCGTACTCATCCTCCCAGAAGCTTCCGGTGGAGGGGGAATAGAAGCGGGCAAGGAAATTATCCGCTTCCGCAAGGTCCTTTAGCTGCAATTCCGGCCCCTGCCGGCCTACGCTCCAATCGGCAAAACGGCCGCGCAGCCAGGCTTCGTTAATAGCGCTGGGATAAAACCGTTTTATTGCCGGCAGGCTTTGCCGTATAAAATCCAAGGCCGATTCTGCCCGGGATATGTCCGTCCCCGGAGCTTCCTGGGCTGCCGGGGATACGTATGCCGGCGGCATGTAGTACGTATCGCCGCTTTCCGGAAGCCGGGACTTGGTTTTGTCGTCTTCGCTGATAGAAAAGATCCGCACCCCGTCCAGAATAATATACAGGTCCCCCTGTTTTTCCACCACCCCGCTGATAAATTTAATGTTAATATCCCCGAATATGGGGTGGGGGGGCTGTATGGATTCGGAATTAATGCCCACCACCTTGTCGATTTTGTCTACAATGGTTCCGTAGACCCGCTCTTCGATGGTCAGGATAAGCATATTTTCTATGCCGTTTTCCTTCTGCTCCACCGGCAAATGAAAGAAGGAACGAAGGTCTATGACGGGAATGATGTCTCCTCGAAGGTTGTAAACCCCCCGGACATAGGAAGCAGCGTTGGGAACATAGGTGAATTTATCGGCCTTGGCAATTTCTTTAACGTTCATAATATCCACGCCGTAGTCCTTGCCGGCCAGGGAAAAGGTGATCATCTTAAAATCAACATTTTCCACCCGTTCTTTTTGTTCCTGCAGTTCGGCGTTTACTGTTTCCAAATCCCGTACTATGGCCATATACCGCCCCTACCGTATGCCTTCGCGGATTTGGCGCTGTTCTTTTTCTTTCCGTTGCCCCAATTCCAGCAGTTGGCTTACGTCGATAATAAGGGATACCGATCCATCCCCCAGGATGGAAGCGCCGGCAATTCCCGGAGAGTTGGTAAACTGATCCCGCAAGGGTTTAATAACCACGTCTTCTTCTCCGATAAGGCTGTCCACCATAAAACCCATCTTTTTTTCGGAGGTGCCCACAATGACAATAAAATGAAAGTCCGTTTGTTCTTCGGTTTTTATGCCAAAAAGCCGGTTAAGCCGGAGCAGGGAAATAACGTCGTTACGGACATTAACCACTTCGTAGTTGTCGATAAAATTAATTTCGCCGGGCTTAATCCGCAGGCTTTCAATAACGCTGGTAATGGGAATGGAATAGATTTCTTCCCCCACCCGGACCAGAAGACCCTGGATGATCGCCAGCGTCAAAGGAAGCTTAATAATAAACTTACTGCCCTTGCCCTTTTCGGAGGTTACGGTAACGGTGCCGTTAAGCTTTTCAATGGACCGGCGCACCACATCCAGGCCCACCCCCCGGCCGGAAATACTGGTAACCTGCTTGGCGGTGGAAAAACCCGGTTCAAAGATAAGATTATAGGCTTCCACGTCCGAAAGCACCTTGTTGGGGTTAATGATCCCCCGATCAATGGCCTTGGCCTTAACCGCCTCCACATCGATGCCCCGGCCGTCGTCGCCGATTTCGATGATGATCATGTTTCCCTCGTTGGAAGCCTTAAGCAGCACCCTGCCTTCTTCGCTCTTGCCCGCGGCCTTTCGTTCCTCTGCGGATTCTATGCCGTGATCCACCGAGTTGCGCACCGAATGCATAATCGGATCCAGCAGATCTTCGATCACCGACTTATCCAGTTCCGTTTCTTCCCCCTCGATAACCAGGTTGATTTTTTTGTTAAGGGATTTGGAAAGATCCCGCACAAGCCGGGGAAAGCGGCTAAAAATTTGGCTAATGGGTACCATGCGGATCCGCATGACCCCTTCCTGGAGTTCCCCGGTAATGCGCCCCAGGTTTTGACTGGTGGAACGGAATTTACTGACGGTTCCCTTAAGGTTTGTTTCAAAACCGTCAAAAATCGAGAAAATATCCCCGTACTGTTCGCCGATTTCTTTTCGTATATCCTTGACGGACTGGCCTTCCTGGATACTTTCCAGGTACGCGGGCAGGCTGTCGAAGAGACTTTTTATCGTTTCCCGGTACCCGGTTTCTGCGGCGTGGAGTTCATTAAGCAGATCGGTAAACTGTAGATTTATCTGGTTAAAGGTGGCTTTGGTAATGACCGTTTCGGACACCAGGTTAAGAAGATCGTCTATGCGCTTGGAATCCACCCGTAGTATGGAGCCCGCCTCTTTTCCCGCTTTTTTGGCGTCTTCCGTGGAAGCCCCCTGCGCGGGGGCCTTTCCTGCCGCCGCCGACTGGGCCGCCGCCTGCGGGGACGCGGGGGCCTGCGAAGCCGGCGCCGCCGGTTGAGCCGACGCCGCCTGCGAAGCCGGTGCCGCCGGTTGAGCCGGCGCCGCCGCCGCGGAAGCCGGGCTTGCGGAATCTCCGGGTGTCAAGGACTGGATATTTGTTACCTTTGCCGAAAGGGATACGTCGGGGATAATGACAGTTTTTTGCAGTTCCTCGGCGCTTTTTTTAGAAGCAAGATAGTAATATACGGTCTGGAAAAAAGTATCTTCGTAGAGTTGTTCAAATTCCGGCTGGGTGCGGAGTATGGTCCCCTGGCTTTTGAGGGCCGCATAGCATTGAATGCCCCCCACGGTATTCATGGGGCTGTTTTCGTCAAATTCCACCGAAACCTGGTAAACCGGCGTGCCGTCTTTTACGGACTCTTTAAGCTCCTGAATTTCCGCTTCCGTAAGCGCCGGGGCGCCCGCGCTTACCACCGGCGCCGGGGGAGGGGCCGCCGGTTTTGGGGCCTTGGGCGGAGCCTTTTTCCCCTTGGAGGATTCGGGGATCATCCCCTCCAGCCGGGCCTCCATCTGGGAGGTATCCTCCCGGTATACCCCCCCGTCCATCCGCTGTTCCAGCATGGCCTTAATGATGTCGATGGCCGCCAGCAGGGTGTCTACCACATCCCCGGTAATGGCCAGCTGATCGGACCGGATGGCGTCAAGCACATCTTCTACCATGTGGGTAAAGTGGGACAGTTCCATCATTTCGACTGTGGCGGAACCGCCCTTCAGGGTATGGGCCGCACGGAATATCTCGTCCACCGCGTCCCTGTTACCCCCTTCGTTTTCAAGAACCAGTATATTTTGTTCCAGGGTATCAACCTGCATTTGGGCTTCACTAAAAAAATCTTTTAGCAATTCTTCGTTATTTGGGTCGAGATAATCGCTCATAATCTCAATGTTTATACACAATTGCTTTTACGTCAAGCCTATTGAGGGAAATAGTCTAATCTACCGATAGTATATACATGAAGAAATCATTCTGGGCGGCCGTTCTTGCCGGCTGTGCCCTTGCTCCGGGGCTTTTCGGGGCAGAAATTATCGTTTCTCATCTGGAGTTGGCCAGCCGGGGGGCCATGGAAGACGGCGATTTTGGCATTAGAACCTCTGCGGAGGCCGATATAAGCCTTCAGGGGGGCTACAAATACGGAATTATTTTAGGCCTGGGGGCGGAAATTCCGAATTTACAAAAGGCCCTGTCCTATGGCCGCCTTGAATTGCCCTATGCGTCCACGGGTTCCACTAATCCAACCACGGCGGAGTACGACGGTCTGGTGGACGAGGTGAACGAACGGTTCAATAACCAGGCGACGCTTTCCATTCGATCCGTGGCCGCCACGGTCAGGGAACTGTTCGGCGGTCCCCTGGAGGCGAGTTTTTTTATCGGCCACTATGACAAGCTTGGCTCCGGGGAGGACTTCCAGGAACTTTTTGGCTCCCTGCCGGTGACCACCGATCTTCGGGGCTTTTTGTACTACCCCGAAGGATTGGGGGGCGACCTTTCCCTGCGGTTTAACGGCGCCTTCCACAGTATTCTGGGAACCGGAGCAGCCCTGAAGGCGATATTTTTGGAAAAAGTGATCCCTTCGTTGTATATCTACCACGATTTATCATTCCGTAACGAAACCACCGGCGCCTATCTGCCCGGCCATTATTCGGCGGATTTCCGGCTGCTGGTAAACAGCGCCGCGGCTAAATTCGAGATCTTTACCGGCACTACCTATGTTACCGGGGACGATCCGGTTGTCCGGGGCGGAATTCTGGCCTTTTTCGACGCCGGGTCCCTGGCCCTGCTTATGCAAGCGGGGGTTCCCTATTGGGAAGTGGGAGACGATTTTGACATCGATAACTGGTATTTTCTTTTAGAACCGCGATTTCAGCTCTGGCGAATCGGATCTGCCCTGACCTTTTTTTACCATCCCGTCTATTATATGAACCGGCTTATCCTGGATAAAGACGGGGATGTGGAGCGGGGAAAGGCGGACGTAAACTTTAAAATTTTTTACGGGGACATAAACCGGTCTTCCTTTGAAGGAGGAGTCGAGGCCACCCTGGGGCTTACACTCCACAACGGGGAGGATATAAGCCTCTGGCTTTCTCCTTTTGTACAGGTGGCCGGGGCGGGGCTGCTCTGGAATTTTAAGCTGCGGTTTAACGCCCTGTACTTTAAAGAGGGGGGTGATTTTGCCGAAGGTTTTATCGGTATCCGGACGGCCTATTAGGATGAACTTTTTCCGGCTGCAAAGGATCCTTTTGGCGGTCTTCGGAATTTTTTGGGGCGCCTCCCTCGGGGCCCTGGATTTTTCGGCCGTCGCCGGGGCGGGCAATTTATCTTTTGACAGGGAATCCCGCGCCCCCATGGGGGCGAAGGAATTTTCGGGACATCCCTATCCGCTGGGCCGGATCGGCATAAGCGGCGATTTTTCGGATCTTTTTGGCTTTTCCGTTTTTTTTCAGCGGGATCCGGTACTAGGAAATATCCTGGAAGGCATTCTGCAGCTTGATACGGGGTATCTTAGTTTTTCCCTGGGCCCCCTTTTCAGCATCTCTAATACCCGGGGAACTATTTTTAGCCCCGGCATTACCACCGGCATGAGGCTTGGCATTCCCGGGATCATTTTTATCGAGGTTAAGGGGATGGGGAACCTTGGATCGTTCAGCGAAGAAGGGGATTATGCTATAGAAAGTTCAAGCGCCGCCCTGGGATTCTGGCTTCCCCACCTGGTAAATACCCTGAGCGTTTCGGTTAAAAAATTCGGGCTCCTTCGGGAAATGGATCTGTTTACCGGCGACCAGGTATGGCGGTTTTGCTACCGGGGGGAAATTTATGCAAAAAATGTCCCCTACACCATCTTTATTGATATGGGGTACCAGACTTTAACCCGGTCATATACCGATCAGGGGCTTGAAACAAGCGACCATATCCGGTCGATTTTTCTGGGCTTTGAAGCCTCCGTTAAGGTCCGGCCCCTTTTTGCGCTTGTCTTTGGGGCGGAAATTCCCCTTTATACTTGGGGAAAGGAACCTCTTGTCAGGTCCAGCGGGGCATGGTTTATTCAAGGCTTTGCGGGTTTTGTCTGGAGCTTTGAGGCCAATTCCTCCTAGCGGCCTGTGGCGCTTGTAGGTTTTGCGGCGCAAGGTAACGCAAAACCCACGATTTATGGGCTGCGGTGAAAACTTTGTTTCCCTTGTAGTTTGCAGGGTAAAAAACCGCCCGACGGGTGATTTTTTGGAATTTTATGAGCGAAGCGCAACAAACTGCTAGCCGGGGAAAGCCCCCTGCTTTTCCAGCTCTTCCAGTATCTTTTCCTTTCGCCGGATAAAAAGCCGCCGGTGGTCCTCAAAAAGGTTGTTCCCCCGGGTGTCGATGGACACGATTAGGGGGCCAAAATCCCGGACCCGCATAATCCACATGGCTTCGGGCATTCCCAGATCCAGCCACTCCACTCCTTCCACGGCGTCTACCTTGTCCGCGGCTAAGACGGCGCAGCCCCCGGGAAATACCGTATAAACCGCCCCCAGCTTTTGGCAGGCCTTGGCGGTTTTGTTGCCCATTCCTCCTTTTCCCACGATGAACTGTACTCCGGTGGCCGTAAGAAATTCCGCCTCGCATTGTTCCATCCGCATGCTGGTGGTGGGGCCTATGGAAATGACCCTGTAAACCCCCGGTTCGTCTTGCCCCATGATGGGGCCGGCATGAAAAATAGCCCCCCGGGCCAAATCTACCGGCGAAGCCAGTTTTTGGCGGACCACCCGGTGGTGTACTTCGTCCCGGCCGGTTACAAGGATTCCGCTTAGGTATACCAGGTCTCCGGCGCTAAGTTTTGCCCTGTCCCCCTCTTCCAGGGGGGTTGAAAGACGCCATGTATTCATAGAACCGCGCCCCCATGGGAAAGTACGCGGCAGCTTAGATCCTTTTGTATTTCAACGAGCCCCCGGCGGTGGGCCCAGCAGCCGGTGGAAAGGCCCATCGCAAAGGTTGCGGTATGCCGCCCCGCCTGTTCGATGTGCACCGCCATAACCGAATGGTTCCCCAAAAGACCGCCGGGGCCTATGCCGACTTTGTTCAAGGCCCCCTCCAGCCGTTCTTCCATCTCCGCCGCCCGGGGGTGGGGGTTTCGGACGCCGATAAAACGGAGCAGCGCTTTTTTGGAAAGCCTGGCCGCGGTGTCCGCCGAATTTCCCAGCCCCAGGCCCACCAGCAGGGGAGGGCAGGCATTGACCCCGTAGGCTATGATCTGGTCAAAGAGGGCCCTGTAGACCCCCTCATAGCCCTCCAGGGGCGTCAGAACCCTGGCAAAGCCCGGCAGGCTGCACCCGCCTCCGGCCATATAGGCAAAGAGCTGTATGCTGTCCAATCCGGGGATAAGTTCCCAGTCAACCCAGGGGATCCGGGTCCCCGTATTATTACCGGTGTTTTTTTCGTCAAAAAATTCCACCACATTGGGGCGCAGGGGAACGGACCGGGTAGCCCGGATAAGCGCCTCTTTAAGGCAGTCCTCCAGTTCCCCCAACAGGGGGAACGCGGTACCGGCCCGGACAAAAAATTGTATGATCCCCGTATCCTGACAGCAGGGCCGGTCCAGGGCCTCGGCCATGTCCAGGTTCGTAAACATAGCGGCATAGACTTCCCGGCCCAGGGGGGAATCTTCCCGGGACCGGAGCTCTTCAAGCCGGGCCCGGACGTCGTCGGGAAGGCGCTTCCCCACAAGGGCCATGAGCCCTTCGATTATGGCGGTAAGCCGTTCCGCCGCCTGCGGCCGGTCCTTACAATAGGGCCCGCGCCGATCCTCGTCCATGGGGGGAGTATACAAAAAATGCGCGATTACCGGTAGTATGGTAATCCGTAAACCCGGCATGAAAGAACTCTTTACGCTAATCAGATCCGCCCGGCATTGTACCGTCCTTACCGGGGCCGGTGTAAGTACCCTGTCGGGGATTCCCGATTTCCGGGGGGCCCTGCCGGAGGAACTGACGGGGAAATTTGCCTCCGGGGTAGTGGAGCTCTACCTTTCCGGCTTAGAGGATCTGCCGCCGAAGACGGCGGGGGATCCGGCCCCTTTCTTTCTTTTTCCCGAAAAGGTTTTTGACAGCCGGCGCTTTGAGGAGGATCCGGCCTTTTTTTACCGGGTTGCGGGGCCTCTGGTTTATTCCCTGGATACAAAAGAACCTTCGGTGGTCCACCGGGTCCTGGCGGCCGCGGAAAGGCAGGGCATGGTAAAATCGGTGATTACCCAAAATATTGACATGCTGCACCGGAAAGCGGGAACCAAGCGGCTTATAGAACTCCACGGTTCGCCGGGAATCCACTACTGCCTGCGCTGCCCGGGGATCCGGCTTTCCTATGCCGGCGCCGCGGCGGCTCTGCGGGCCGGGGACATGCCCCGGTGCCCCCGCTGTAACCGGATCCTGAAGCCCGCCATCACCTTTTACGGCGATCCCCTGCCCCTGGAGGCCCGGCGGGCGGCGGAGGCCGAAGCCCAGGATGCGGATCTAATGCTGGTACTGGGTACCAGCCTTGAAGTGTTCCCCGCGGCGGACCTGCCCCGGACGGTTCTGCGCCGGGGAGGCCGTATTGTGATCGTTAACCGGCGGCGCACCTTCCTTGACGGCTACGCCCGGATTCGCCTGTGGGATCTAGAGCAGACCTTTACCGGCCTGGAAAACTATGTGAAGGATCCGGGCCATGCCCCGTAGGTTCATTCGCAGTAAGGCTTGACCACGGCGGGGAGCTTTATTCCTGATATTCTAAATCTTCCAGGGTAAAGGAAATTCGGGCATTGTTGGTAAGAGTTACTTCCCATTTGCAGTACGTGTCATCATCTTCGTCCAGGAGTAAGATGTCATATACATTAACGACCGTAAGGGGATAGGCCAGCCGGACATTGAAGGCTTCTCCCGGTGCAAGGACTATGTCTCCTAAGACATCCTCTCCCCATTCCTCCTCCGCCGAAGGGCTAATGTACACCCCGTAAACGGTGTATCCGGTGTCGTTTACTACGGTAATGGACGGTAAATTTTGAGCGGCCACGGCAGAGACTCCCCATATAAAAAATACCGCGGCCCATAAAAGCTTTTTCATATTTTCTCCTTAATTTTTAAGTATACCCTTTCGGTAAAAGAAACGCCATAGGCGGTACGGAACGATTCTCTTGTGCAAGGCTCTGCTTTATGTACAATTGTAGTATGGATTGGTTTGTCGATCAACCAGTGGTACTACAGGCCCTGATGGCCACTCTTTTTACCTGGGCCCTTACCGCCCTGGGGGCGGCGACGGTTTTCTTTTTTAAAAGCATCAACCGCAAAGTGCTTGACGCCATGCTTGGTTTTGCCGCGGGGGTGATGATAGCGGCCAGTTTTTTCTCGCTCTTGGCTCCGGCAATTGAAATGGCCGATGCGGCCCATGAAAAAGGCGGCCTTCCATCCTGGGCCGCCGCGGCAGCCGGGTTTGTCCTGGGGGGCGTTTTTCTTAGGCTGGCGGACCGGTTCCTTCCCCATCACCACGTGGGGGCCCGGGAAGACGAAGGGATAAAAACCTCCTGGGGCCGCTCTATCCTGCTGGTACTGGCCATTACCCTGCACAATATCCCCGAGGGGCTTGCCGTCGGCGTCGGTTTTGGGGCCTCGGCGATCCTGCCGGGGGCAAGCCTTGCCGGAGCGCTTTCCCTGGCCATAGGCATAGGGCTTCAGAATTTTCCCGAGGGGGCCGCGGTTTCCATACCCCTCCGCCGGGAAGGTATGGGCCGGCTTAAAAGTTTTTGGATAGGCCAGGCGTCGGGCATTGTGGAGCCCTTGGCGGGGGTTCTGGGGGCCGCCCTGGTCCTGTCCATGCAGGCCATACTCCCCTATGCCCTGTCCTTCGCCGCCGGGGCGATGATCTTTGTGGTGGCCGAAGAGCTTATCCCCGAGGCGTACCGGGAGGGGAACGACCACATTGCTACCTCCGGCATTATACTGGGTTTTGCATTGATGATGACCCTGGATGTGGGCCTGGGTTAGCGCTTCGCCGGGCGGCGCCGGGGAATAGTCTTAAAAAAGGCTGCCGGAAAATCCGGACAGCCTGACACCCTTTTTATGGCCCCGGGGGGCTTATCTATCTGACAGGTTCGGTATAGGCATTTTACCGCAGGGCCTGGCTTTCCCAGACCTGGCTGTCATGGAAGCCGTCTATGGATTTTATCATGGCCAGCCAGTAATCCGCTTCGTTTTGGGATGTATAGGGACCCACGCGGACCCGGTAATAGGTATTGCCGTTTATTTCCTGGTTGGTTACGATGGCGGAGATACCCTTATTATCCAAGGTATGTTTAACCCCGTCGGCCCGTTCCCTGGTAGAGAAGGATCCGGCCTGGACCCAGAAATCCCGGTACTGCTTCTTGGGCGCCGGCGCTGCCGGGACGGCGGTTTTTGCGGGCTGGGAGGGGCCGGTCTGGGAACCGGCGGCGGCCCTGCCGCCTGTCGCGGGCCGGGCCGAAGCGGCGGGGGCGGGCCGGGAAGAGGCGCTGGGTACCGCCGGGGCCGCGGGCCGGGGAATATTGATCACCGTTTTGGCCGCTCCGGCCCCGCCGGCGGTATCCGCCGCCGGTTCCGCGCCGCCTTCACTGCCGTTGATATAGATTCTGCTTTCCTGGATAGGAGAAGCCGACGCGGGATCCTGAAGTCCCATGTAGGTATCGTCCTTAACTATATTCGCCGGATCGGTGGTGGCGGACCGGTTATGCTGCGGGGTTTCTGCATCAATTGCACGATACGAAATTTCTGGAACCGCGGAAGCGCGGGGACTAAAAATAAGGATCGCGGCGCTTACCACGATCACCAGGAACACCCCTACCGAGACTGCGACGAGCAGTAATTTTTTCTTTTCCATAAGCTATCCAGACCTTCCAGTATGTGATTTATCCGGTTTTCCAGGTTCCGGTTTGAACCGGGAAGTCCGGAATTTTCTATGATCTGAATATCGGCGGGAGTGGAAAAAAATTGAGGGCCCCCGGGGGCCTTATGGGGAAAATTTCTCTGGCTAAAGAAGCGCCGTAAAAGCTCCCCCGGGGGCAGGGCATCCCGCTTCCATGCCCGGAAAAACCGTACCGGAAAGGGAGCGCGGACTATCAGGATCAGGTTCAGCCGGGAAAAGACCGAAGACCGGTGGAGCAATGCGGCGTTGATTACACAGGGCCCCTCCTGGCCGGCTATCCACTGTTCCGTACCGGCATTGGCCGCGGGGTGAACAATCCCTTCCAGCGCGGCCAGATCTTCCGCCCGGCGGAAAACCCGTTTTCCCAGGAGTTTCCGGTCCGGCCGCTTGTCCGGGCCCAGTATACCGGTCCCAAAGCGGCGGACTATTTCTTCCTGCGCGGACTCCAGAACCCGGCGCCCCAGTTTATCCACGTCCAGGACGGGAAGGCCCCGTTTTTCCAGCAGCGCCCCCACATGGTTCTTCCCCGCGCAGTACAGACCGGTTAACCCGATAAGAAAGGGTTCCCGCGCCGGGGCGTCCTGCAGCTTTCCCATACCCTTGCCGGTTTATACCTATGAGTCCGGGTATTCGTTAAGCCATTCAAAAAAGCCTTCGATCTCGTCCCGGCCGGTCTGGATCCACTCGTTGGCTTCGGGGTCCGAGGTTATCCCTATGTACCGGCAAAATGTTCCGAACCGTTCGGATTTGGCGATCCGGTAAAAGAAGGGGGAGTAATAATCCCACCACAGTTCATCCCCATCGCCGCGGCCGATTTTGCCGCTGTTTTTCTGTTCCTCCAGGTTGGTAATGACATAGTACAGCTTGGCTTGGAATTTTTCCGCATCGGACTTTCCCGCGTTGGCCTCGTCCAGGGTAAAACTAAGGGAAATAATCATATCAGAGGCGGTAAAGGCGCCGTTGTTTCGTACCCCGATGGCCTCTTCCTGCCTGTCCAGCATGTAGAGGATCGTGTTATAGGCCTCTGCGGCCCGTTCGGTGTTGGGTTCCAGCAGCAGAAAATAGCACAGGGCATAAAAGGCCTGGGTTTTTTCGCCCCCCTCCATGCAGATCCTTCCCAACAGGTAGTTGCTGCTGGGATGATTAGGGTTAAGCCGCAGGCCCTTCACAAGCGTTTCCCGGGCTTCGTCCCGCTTTTCTATGCGGTAATAGCTTAAGCCCAAATTAAAGTACAGCAGGGTATTGGCAACCTCGTATTGGTTAATCGCGGTAAGATAGGTTTCTATGGCTTCATCGCTCCGGCC
The DNA here is from genome assembly GCA_031278215.1 of Spirochaetaceae bacterium. Lineage (GTDB taxonomy): Bacteria > Spirochaetota > Spirochaetia > Treponematales > Breznakiellaceae > JAISLT01. The sequence goes on along the minus strand of JAITKV010000004.1, from coordinate 20,111 downwards.
CAGATTGTCCAGCGCGGAACCCTTTAAATCCAAGAGGGTGGGGATTATCTCGTCCATGTCCCGGGCCCCGGCCGCCACAAGGCCCTTGTCGGCCAGTTCCAGGGCGCTTTGGTTTTCTCCCATGGCAATATACGCAAAGGCCATTTCGTAGTAGATCACCGGATGGTCCGGGGCCAGTTCCAGGGCATTTCGGTAGTACTCCAGCGCGGTTTCATAGTATCCTTGATCGTGGTGCAGGATCCCGGTCCGGACCAGAGCTTCCGCCTGGGGGTTCAAGGTTTTGTCCATGGCCCCGGACAATTCCGGGTCCGCCGCGGGAGGGCCCCCCTGGCAGCCGAATAGCGCCAGGCCCATAAGCACCGGCAGGATTAGGCTTTGTATCCGCCGGGATTTCCCTTCAAGGGGGCCTCCGGCGGGTTTCTTACCGTGTTTCATCTACATGTTCTCCTTAAAGAATGTGTTCCTTATCCAAGCCTGTTCCAAAACCACGGTGCGAAGCTCCGGTTCGATGAAACAGCCCCTCCTGTAAATATGTCTTCCGGTTAATGAAATTCTCCCCAGCGTTTGCCGGTTTCCACGGTTACCCGAAGGGGTACCCGCAATTGTACCGCGTTTTCCATTTCGTATTGAACCAGCCGGGCCGTTTCCTCCGCGGCATCCCGGGGGCACTCCAATATAAGCTCGTCGTGGACCTGTAAAAGCAGCCGGGCGGGGCTTTTAAGTTCTTCCAGTTTTTTGTCCAGCTTAAGCATCGCGGTTTTAACAATATCCGCCGCGGAACCCTGGATGGGGGTATTTACCGCGATCCGTTCCGCGGCGGCCTTTTCGGTCCGGTTCTTGGAATTGATGGCCTGTATATAACGGCGGCGGCCCAGGATCGTTGACACATAGCCGGTTTCCTCGGTCTGTTCTATTAGCTGCTGGATAAAAAGGCTTACCCCTGAATACGTGGCAAAGTAGGCTTCGATAAACGCCGCCGCCTCGCTGCGGCTGATCCCCAACTCGTTGGAAAGGCGGAACGCGCTCATGCCGTACATCACTCCAAAGTTAATGGTCTTGGCAAGCCGCCGTTTATCCGCGGGTACGTTCCGCTCATCCAGGCCAAAGATCAGCGCGGCGGTCCGGGCATGGACGTCCAGACCCTGCCTAAAGGCTTCCGTTAGGTTTTTATCCTGGGAAAGGTGGGTTAGCACCACAAGTTCAATCTGGTTATAATCCGCCGAGATAAGCAAGTGCCCGCGGCGGGCCACAAATGCCTCCCGAATGCGCCGGCCTTCTTCTTCCCGGACAGGAATGTTCTGCAAATTCGGCTCCCGGGAAGAAAGCCGCCCCGTGGCGGTGCCGGTTTGGATAAAGCTGGTGTGGATCCGGCCCCGGGCGTCTGCCAGGCCTACCAGACCATCCACGTAGGTGGATTTAAGCTTTGCCAGGGTCCGGTGCCGGAGGATCAGGGCGGGAACCGGGTCTTCCCGGGCCAGTTCTTCCAGCACGTCTACGTCGGTAGAATATCCGGTCTTGGTTTTTTTCCCCGGCTTAAGCTTCCGTTCGGTAAAAAGGACCTCTTGAAGCTGCTTGGGGGACCCCAGGTTAAATTCATGGCCCACCATGGCCCAGGTCCTTTCCTGGACCGCGTTCATTTCGGTAAAAAGTTCCACCCCATAGGAAGAAAGGGTTTGTTTTTCTATCATGATCCCTTCCCCTTCCATTTCGGCCAGAATAGGAAGCAGGGGCATTTCCAGGTCCAGAAACAGTCCCAGGGCGCCGGTTTGCTCCAGCCACGGTCCCAGGAGACGCATCATCCGCAGGGTTAAATCCGCATCCTCCGCAGAGTACCGGCAGGCGGTTTCCAGAGACACCTGATCGAAGGTTTTTCCCTTGGGAACAATGGAGTTGTAGGTCATGGGCGTGTACTGAAAGTAGTGGGAAGCCAGGGAATCAAGGGTATAATTCAACCGTTCCGGATCGGCCACCCATGCGGCAACCATGGTATCCCAAATTCTGCATTTCCACCGTTCCACCCCCCAGCCCCGGCTTACCTTGTAATCGTACTTAGCATTATGGGCCACGATGATCATGGCCCGGTCCGAAAAGAGGGGCGCCAGCAGGGATCGGACCTCTTCCGGTTCAATAAAAGGGCTGGGGGCCGGGGGGCTGTCCCCGGCGCCGGATCCTACCCCGTGGGGGGCCACGGGAACATAATAGGCCTCCCTGGGTTTTACGGCCAGGGAAATCCCGATGGGCCGGGCGTTCCATGCGTCCAGGGAGTCGGTTTCAAAGTCCAGGGCCAAAAGTCCCTGCTTCCTGGCCGCGGCAAGAACGGATCTCAATTCCGCCGGATCCAGGATTATTTTGTAGGCCCCCTCCCCCAGGAGTGAAGGATCCGGCAGGACTTGACTTGGGCCCGCGAAAGCTTGTTCCGGTTTGGAAGAAGGCTCTTGTCCGCGGGCAATTTTAATTTCCGGATCCAGTTGCCGGGCGCTCTGGTGGATCCCTTCCCGCATCAGCACCGCGGCCGCGGCGGAGCGCGTAAGCACTTCTATGGAAAGTTCGTCTATGTCCGTAAAGGGAAGGGGCGTCCCGGTTTCCAGGGTAATAAGTTTTTTGGCAAAATACGCGTTTTCTTTTCCCTCCGCGAGCTTTTTCCCCACCGCCCCTTCAATGGCCGCCAGATTTTCGTAGATCCCCTCCAGGGAACCGTAGCGGGCCATAAGTTTTACCGCCGTCTTTTCCCCGATCCCCTTAACTCCCGGTACATTGTCGGAACTGTCCCCGGTAAGCGAAAGCAGATCCAGTATCTTATCCGGAGGAACCCCCCATTCCGCCTTGACCTCCGCAGGGCCCGTAAGGCTGTAGGGTATTCCGTCTCTGTTCCTTCCGCCGGTCTGTTCCGTCCCGGCTTTTTGGGGCCGCAACTGGTACACCCCGTCCCCTATCAGTTGAAGGAGATCCTTGTCGGAGGAGATAATATAACAGCGCCGGCCTTCGGTTTTGCAGCGCAGGGCCAGAGTGGCGATAATGTCGTCGGCTTCGTAGCCTTCGGCCTGTACCACGGGGACCCCCAACGCGCGTAAGGTTTCTTCTACCAGGGGCACCTGGGCATGAAGATCCTCGGGGGCCTTTTGCCGGGTAGCCTTGTATTCCTTGTACATCCGGTGGCGAAAGGTGGGGGTTCGGGAATCAAAAACCGCCGCCAGGCGCCGGGGCCGCCGCAGGGCCGGTTTCTGGGACTTGTCCGCCGCCTCGGGGGCGCCTTCGTCGATAAGGCTGATCAGCATCCGGGCAAAACCGAAGAGGGCGGATACATTCTGTCCCCGGGAATTTCGCAGGGGCCTTGTAAGGAAGGCAAAGTAGGACCGGTAGATAAGACCGTAGGAGTCAATCAGGTAAAGGGGCTCCGGAATAGACATGATAAAAGTATACCGGGGAAGGGGGGCTTACAACAGCCCCGGCGGCGCTGTCTTTTATGCTCCTCGATTAAAGCAAGACGCCGCATAACGCCATTATATAAGAACCGCCGGCATTCGGCTCCATTGTTGTCCTTTGGTTCAACATGGGGTATCTTTTATGTAAGGGAGTGTCATTGTGGAGACCGCACGGCTCGTAGACAGTTTTTTTGAGCGATTCATGGCAGGTATGCAGGAACTCAAAAAAAACCAGGAAGAAACCGCCAGGCAGATGAAAGAAACTGACCGGCGACTGGGAGAAATTACCAACCGTTTCGGCGAAAATATATGATCCTTCCCAACCTGGCGGCCCAATTTGCCGGTCTGAACTTTACCTTTACCAAGGCCAACCGGACCGAAATAACGGACCGCGCCCGGGTGTGGTAAGTACCCGGGTAGTGGGGCTGATGGTTTCGCAGCCGGCCCCGGCTTTACGCTGCTTCCGGCGAGGCGCAAGAAAGGCGGCGGGAGCTTATCCTTTAATATCCACCAAAGAGGCGGTTTCGCCGGAATAGGCCGACCGGTGTATGGCGTAGGGATTGGCCCGGAGGGTTTTCATTTCGGCCCGCAGTTCTTCCAGGCGCTTTGCCAAAAGCTGCCGGTTGCGGCTGGAGCGAAGCACCGCCTCGGTCTTTAGCTCTTCCAGGGCCGCCTTAAGGGTGGGGACTTCCTGGATTTCCCGGGGCAGGGCTTCCGGATGCGCCCCCTCCACGGTCCTGACAGGGGGAAAGATCGTCCGGTACATGTCTTCCAGGGGATCGATGACCTTTTGGATGGCAAAAATATCGCCCACTATCTTTTCTTCTAATTCCACATGGGCCGTAAGATCGTCGGCGTTTCCCGTTTTGATTATGTCTTTTTGTCTGTCCAACACGTCCAGGTACTGTCTAAACCGGTCCCGCTGCTGGGAAAGAAGCTCCCGAAAGCGTTTAAGGATCGCCACCCGGTGTTCCAGTTCCGCGGAACTAAGGGCCTTGGACGCCCCTTCGTTCCCCCAGGGGTCCTTTATTTTTACTTCTTCGATGGCTGCCGTCACTGTATCCGCCTGTTCCGCCGTTACCCTGCAATATTAACGCCCTCGGCGGGCCGGCCTTCGGCGTTGGTTTTCGCGGCTATGTTAACCCAGGATTCCCTAAGCTGGTTAAACATATTCCTTACGGTTCTAATCCGTTCTATGTCCATTCCTATGTGGGCTTCCAGTAGTTCTTTGTTAAACCATGTATACAGGGCAAAGAGGTTTTTGGCTATTTCTCCTCCCTGTTCAAAATCCAAGGAAACCATAAGTTCGGTAATAATATCCCGGGCTTTTACGATGCCCTTTCCTATGGTTTCGATTCTGCCGGGATCTTTTTTCCCGGATATGTTAAGCCCCATAAGTTCCAGGCTTTTATCGAGCTGCCGTACCGTTTCTTCGTACAGCATGACGATAAGCTGGCCCTGGCTGGCGGTCCTGATCCGGGTTTCTTTGTAAGCTGATAGCGCGTTAGTGTATGCCACGACTCCCTCCCCCTATGGCCGAATAAAATCGTATATTGGACCTGTTCAATAACCCGGCTGGTTATCGAACAACCCTATTCAAGTATCGGCAGGGGAATCTATAACTTAAGCTTTTTTTCAATTAAATTCCAGAGCCGGTCTATCCCCATGCGGGTTATTGCCGAAACCGCCGTCGAGCCGGGATATGCTTCCAGCAGGGCCGCCGTTTCCGCCGGGCCCAGCAAATCCGTTTTATTAAGGGCCGTGATCAGGGGAATTTTATCTGCCCCCAGATCCCCCAGGACCTCCATAACCGTCTTTGCCTGTACGTCCCGGGCGGGATCGGAGGCATCCAGGACATGAATAAGGATATTCGCCCTGGCCGATTCTTCCAGGGTAGAATGGAACGCGTCTACCAGGTTGTGGGGCAGCCGGCGGATAAATCCCACGGTATCCACCATGATAAGGTTCCGGGGTCCTCCGTCCTTGTCCGGCCGGCTAACCCGGCGGGCGGTGGGGTCCAGGGTGGCAAAAAGCTTGTCTTCCACCGCCACAGAGGATCCGGTAAGAACCCGGTGCAGGGAAGATTTTCCCGCGTTGGTATACCCCACCAGGGCGCAAACCGGGGTCCCCTGCCGTTCCCGCCGCCGGCGCTGAACCTGGCGCTGCCGGCCCAGAGTTTCCAGTTCCCCCTTTAGGATTCCGATTCTTTGCCGAAGAAACCGCCTGTCGGTTTCCAGGCGGGTTTCCCCGGAACCCCGGGCCGCATAACTGCCCCCCCGCTGCCGGGCCAGGCTGATGTAGCGGTGGGAAAGCCGGGGCAGGGCATAAAGACGTTCCGCCAGTTCCGCTTGTAGAACCGCCTCTCTGGTTCTTGCCCGGGAGGCAAAGATCCGGATAATAAGCTCCTGGCGGTCCATGGCGGAAATTCCGCTTAGATCCTCCCAGTTCCGCTGCTGGGAAGGGGTCAGTTCCCGGTCAAAAACAATGCATTCCGCCCCCGCCTGAAGAGCCCGGTCCGCTAATTCCCGGGCCTTGCCGCTGCCCATGCCGTACCGGAGGTTTCTTTCCCGTATATGGACCGTTTCCGAGCCGGTAACGGCAAGTCCCAGGGTTTCCGCCAGCCCCTCCAGTTCCGCCCCCAGGGCCTCCGCCTCGGCCTTAGAGACCGCGGCGTCCCGAATGCCCACCAGAAACACCGGGGGAGCTTCCGGCTCAACGGGGTGCAGTTCTTTCATGTTCAAAGGATGGCATAAAATTGATTTTTCCGCTATATTTATTATTAAGATTATACTATATGAGAGCCCTTTATATTCCGATATGTAAAATAATTATTCTTTTTACAGGCAGGAATTGGTGGTAGTTTCGCAAAAGGCAGCGCTGAGCCTTCTTATCTCTGTAATCCTTGTGGCGGGTTTTTCTGTTCTTGCCTTTACAGGCTTCTTTAACCTTATCGAGACCCATTTTTACAATCCTTCGATTACCAATGGTTTAACCAAAGAAGTGGAGCGGGACGCCCAGGCCGTCCAGGATATTCTGAATGAACAGCAGGAACAGTTTGGCAGGCTCCTGGAGGATCCGGCGATCCGCCGAAGTTTTCTTCCCAATCAGTCCGCCCAGGATATTTTTGAACGTACCCGGCTGTACGGGATCCTTATGGAATCCCAAAAGGGGCTTCAATCGGTGCGGTTTATCGATACCGGCGGAACCCGGATCCATTTTTCCACCGATCCCGGGGATATTCTGTCCCAAAATAACCAGACCATAAGCTATAAAAACTACGACGAGATAGTTCCCTATGTTCCCTACGCCGACTTGGCGGTTTCTTCCGAAGGAACTCCTAAGATCACCTTGGATCAAAAGAACGACAGGATAGTCTTTTCCTTTCCGTTTAATGATTCCATGAATATATACCGGGGGACGGTGATGTATTCCCTTTCCATCCGGGCCATCGCGGACCGGCTTATTGCCGCAGGGCGTCTTAAGGTAGGGGAAGATTTTTCCATTATTTCTGTTCCGCCGGGGATCGCGGGGCTGGTGTCGGGACTGCCCAATGCGGGCAGGGATGTGATTATCCCGATCATATCTTCGGTCTGGCAGGACGGACTTTTGGGGCTTACCGCCCTGGATTCTCAAACTTCCGCTTCGACCCTGGCGCTTATTTCCGCCAAGACCGGCCAGGGGCTGATTATGGGCCGGGTGGTGGATGAAACGCTTTTTGCATTCCCCCAGTCGATGAAGGTTATTCTGTTGGTGTCCATATTTCTTACCCTGTTCCTTAGTATATTCCTGGGCTTTAACCTGCGGGCCGATACCATGACGGTGATCCAGAACCGTCTAAAGGGGCTTCAGCTTTCTCTTATCCGGGAATACTACGAACGGAAGGGCGAGATGGACTGGGACCATTGGTACAGGGAACTGGAACAGCGGCGGGAAGATGTGCGGGATGAATTAAAACGGGGGCTTACGGATAAAACAACCCCCGTACTGCTGGAAGATATCGATACCCTGATCGATAAATCCTGGGACGAGATTTTAACCGCCATAGGGGGCAAGCGGGAAACCCGGCTGGCCATTGACGAGGATAAACTGCAAAACATCCTGAACCGGATGCTTCTGGCCGCGGGAACCTCGCCGGTTCTGCCCGGCGGCGGCCAGGCCGCCCAGGAAACCGTATCCCTGATTCCGGGGCTGCAGCAGGCCCGGGGACCGGCGCCCGAGGAAGTACCGGTCTTTGAGTACGGGGATGAACCGGAGGAAGAAAACCCAGAGGCGCAGATTATTACCCGGGAAGCTTTCGGCGAAGACGCGGAAGAGTTAGAAGAACTAGAGGAACTGGAAGACGCCGGGGAAGCGGCGGGCCTACAGGACGCGGAAGGGGCGCCGGAAGCGGGGCTGCAGGACGCGGAGGAAGCGCCGGAAGTAGAAGAACTGCAGGACGCGGAAGAAGCGCCGGAAGTAGAAGAACTAGAGGACGCGGAAGAAGCGCCGGAAGTAGAGGAAGCAGAGGAACTGCCGGAAATTCCGGCGGCCGTAAAATCCGGGCCGGCGCCGGAGGAAAAACCGCAAAAGTCCAACATACAGCTGGTATTTGGCGACGACGATATACCCACCATTGTGGAGACTGCGGGACTTGAATTGGTGGATGAAATGGATATGGGGAACCGCCTGGAGGCAGAGGCGGAACTGGAAGACCTGGATCAGGTGGAGGAACTGGAAGAGGCGGAGGCCGGCGCCGGGACTTCTTCACAAGCCCCGGATTCCCAGTTGGATGAAGTAAGCCTGATAGAATTTAGCGGTGCGGAAAAGGAAACGGAGGAGCCGGATTTTGATGAAGATTTTGAAATTATCTCCCCCTTTACTTCCATGCTTTCCAAATTCGACGATAAAGAAACCTTTAAGGCGGAGGAAGAAGAACCGCAGGCGGTTAAAACCTCCGGCAAACTTGAAGAATTAGTTGAAAACTCTTCCATGTCCCTGGTGCACGTTCCCTTTCAAGCTGAAGACCAGAGCGAGCCGGAGGAACTGGCGGCGGTAAAGCCCGGGGTAATCAAGTACAAAAACGGGATCAGCTACGTGGACGAAAAAGTAAAAACCCCGGATGAAGAAACCGCAAAAAATCTTGACCAGGGCCTAAAAAATCTGGTTGATTCGGTTATTGGAAAAAAATAAACCGGTCATTCCGGGGTGTCCGTAATTTTTGCCTTGAAAATCTTTAGCGCCGTAAACCCCTGTCTCCAAAACCCGCCGCCCTAACAGTACCTGGCCCGTTCCCGGCCTATGTTTGTATTGGGGCCGTGTCCCGGATATACCGTGGTATTCCCGTCCAGGGCAAAAAGCCGGCCCAGGCTTTGCTTAAGCAGTTCCCAGTCTCCGCCGGGCAAATCGGTCCGGCCCAGGCCGGAGCAGAAAAGGGTGTCTCCGCAGATAAGTATGTTTTCCCCCTTCCAGTAAAGGCCGATGGATCCGGGGCTGTGGCCGGGAAGGTGGATCACCGTAAAGGGATCCAGGCTGTCTCCTTCGTTAAGGATCATGGATGATTCTTTTAGGGGTTTCCACAGGGCCTCCACATAGCTTTCGTCCCCGGCGATACTAAAATCCCGCCGGTGAAGGTCCAGGGACCGGGGGCCCAACTTGGAGGCTTCCAGGGGATGTATGCCGATATCCGCTTCGGGAAAGGCCGCCGTCAGTTCCGGCAGGGCGGCGATATGATCAAAGTGGCCGTGGGTAAGAACTATAAACCGGGGGCGAAGGGCCAGCCGTTCCAGGCAGCCCAGGATCCGGTCCCCCTCTCCCCCGGGGTCCACCAGGATACATTCTTCGGCGCTTTTGGGCAGGGGGATGATCCAGCAATTAGTTTGTAACGCCCCAACGCTTATGCCGGTAATCGTCATGGTTCGGCGGAGTTAGGGGCCCCGTCGCCGGCAGGCTCGGTCACGCCGGCTTCCGGCTCCTCATCTTCTTCCCGGCGGTTGCGGGCATAGTTAACCGTTAAGGTTCTGCCGCGAAAGATCTGGCCGTTTAGGGCCTGGATTATCGCATCCGCCTGGGTTGTACGAACCTGGCAAAATGAATAGTTATCCAAAATACGGATCGTTCCAATATCGCCCCTGGACACCCGGGTTTTTGCGCTTATCAAAGACAGGATTTCCCGGGGAAAAACCTTGCGGCTGCGGCCAATGCTGATAAAAAGCTGCGTCGAATCTTCATCCCCCAGGAACCGGGGAGTTTCGGCGGGAAAGGGCGCATCGGCCCCCTTCCTGCCGCCGCGCCCCGGGGCACGATCGGCCTTTCCCGCCGAATTTCCTCTGGGGGGATGGAATTTTGCTTCCGGTCCCTCTTCGGCTAAAAGCAGCAGATATGCCGCCATATAGGAACGGTGGAAAAAAGACACCTCCTGCCGGAATATGGACCGGTACCGGTTTAAAAGGACGGGATCCGCCTCGGTGTGAATTTCTTCTACAAGCCTGTGTATGCGTTTTCGTATAGCTTCTTCATTCATAAGCCCCCCCTTCGGGCTTATTAAAACACGCCTGTCCGGTTTACTCAAGACGGCATTTTAGCTATACTGTACTTAAGATCCTATGGACAACGATATAATTCCCCAAAAAAAGCCGGAGAAGATCCGGATTCTTCCTGCGGAGGGCCTTTTTAATGTACGGGAACTTGGGGGCTACCCTGTGGCGGGGGGCTATACCAAGTGGGGGCTTATTTACCGCGCCGGGGAGCCGGAGGGCATGAAGGGGGAGGATAAAAAAAATCTGGAAAGCCGGGGAATTAAAACCGTGGTGGATTTTCGGACGGCCGCGGAACGGCGGTCTTTTGCGGGCTATGGTCTTGCGACGGTAACAAAACGGGTGGAACTTCCTATTGATGCGGGAAACCTTATGGGCGTCGTCTCCGGAGAATGGACCTATCCCCCGGATACCCAGGGGGCCGCGGTAAAGATGGAAAAACTCTACGCCGCCCTCCCCGGCGAGGCGATACCCCGGTACCGGGAGCTTTTTGCCCTCCTGGCAGAGCCCGCTAACGCCCCCCTGATCTTTCACTGTTCCGCCGGTAAGGACAGAACCGGGCTGGCTTCGGCGCTGATCCTCCATGCCCTGGGAGCCGCGGAAGAAACAATCATGGAAGACTACCTTCTTTCCGCGGAATGCCTGCGGGGGCTTTACATGGGCTACATGGAAACCCGGCCCCAGATGGTTCCCTTTATGACGGTCCGCGAAAGCTATCTTTTAACCGCCCTGGGGGTGATCAGGGACCAATACGGGGGCCTGGACGGATACCTTACCCGGGAACTGGGGGCGGATATACCGCATCTGCGCTGCCTGTACACGGAAGCCCGCAGCCCCTAAAGGCGAAGTCGCTTAAGCGGCTTAAGCGGCTTAAGCGGCTTAAGCCGCTTTTACCCGAGCCGGGCTTTGCCCGTGCAGCGGCTGCAGGTTCCGTAAAAAACCGTTTTAAGCGGATTGATCGTAAAGCGGTGTTTTTTCCGGACATGGGAAGCCACCGTTTCCAGCGTATCGCAATCCAGATGGAAAAGCCTGCCGCAGTTTTCGCATTTTAGGTGAAAATGCTCTTCGCACCGGGAGCCGCCGGGAATGTACTGGTAACAGGCGCTTTCCCCGTCTTCCAAAAAATAGCGGCGCAGCTTCCCCGATTCTACCAGCCGTTCCAGGTGGCGGTATACGGTGGCTTTTCCTACGGGAGATTTAAGGGCTTCGAAGTGGCCGGCTATACCGGCGGCGGTAACATGGCTTCCCCCCAGCGAGGCTAGGTAGTCAAGGATCATTCCTCCCTGGCGGGTTCGATACCGGGATGATCGTTCCATACCCCACTCTAACACCGGAAAGAGGGGCTGTCAATATGAAATCGAATACCGGTTTCATATTGACTTTTTTGGCCCCGCCGGTATGATGGGGCTATGGCGGTAAGCTTCCTGGAAGGTCATGATCTTTCTTTTGCCTACGATGGCCGGATCGTACTGGAGGGTATAAATTTTTCTGTAAAAGAAAAAGAAAAACTTTGCGTGGTGGGGGAAAACGGCTCGGGAAAAAGCACCTTCCTAAAGGGTCTTTTGGGGCTTAAGGCCCCCGCGGGGGGAAGGATCATAAGACATCCCGGTCTTAAACAAAGCGACATAGGCTACCTGCCCCAGGAAAGCCCCCTGCAAAAAGATTTTCCTGCGGCGGTGTTCGAGGTGGTCCTTTCGGGGCGGCAGAATCAGCGGGGCCTGCGGCCCTTTTACACCAGGGCGGACAGGGCCGCGGCGGCGGAAAGCCTGGAACTGCTGGGCCTTGGGGATCTGGGCCGCCGCTGTTTTCGGGAACTTTCCGGCGGCCAGCGGCGGCGGGTACTTTTGGCCCGGTCCCTCTGCGCGGCGGGGAGGGTGCTCCTGCTGGACGAACCGGCCTCGGGGCTGGATCCGCTTGTTCAGGCCGATTTATACCGGGTGCTTGAAAAAATTAACGGCGAATTGGGAATAGCGATTGTTATGGTTTCCCACGACATCGAAGGGGTGTTACGGTTTACCGCCCCGGGAAAGAACGGCCGGGCCGGAAAGGTGCTTCACCTGGCGGGCCGGCAGCTTTTTGAAGGCAGCGCCGAAGATTACCGGGAATCGGAACTGGGCCGGGGCTTTTTAGGAGGGCGCCGCCATTGCGGGCCCGGTACTTAGGGTTTGTCCAAAATAAAAAACATAAAAGAGGGAGTGTATGTATGTAATTCAAGATACGATTGTAAGTATGTTTTCCTTTGCATTTATCCAACGGGCGGTAATCGTGGGATTTCTGGTTTCCCTCTGCGCCAGTCTTTTGGGGGTAAGCCTGGTACTTAAACGATACTCCATGATTGGGGACGGCCTTTCCCATGTGGGCTTTGCCACCTTGGCGGTGGCCACGGCCCTGAACATGGCCCCCCTGACCGTATCTATACCGGTGGTGGTGGCCTCGGCGTTTTTCCTTTTGCGCCTAAGCGAACATTCAAAGATCCGGGGAGATGCCGCCATTGCCCTGTTTTCTACCGGGGCCCTGGCTATAGGGGTTATGGTTATTTCCGTTACCACCGGAATGAACGTGGATGTTTGCAACTATCTTTTTGGCAGCATTCTGGCCATGAGCAAGGCCGACGTCCGCTTAAGCATAGTCCTTTCGGCGGCGGTGATTTTTTTGTTTGTCATCTTTTATAATAAGATCTTTGCCGTTACCTTTGACGAGAATTTTGCCCGGGCCACCGGCGTTAGAGCGGGGCTTTACAATATGGTCATTGCCCTGCTTACGGCGGTAACCATAGTACTGGGCATGCGGATGATGGGGGCCCTGCTTATTTCGAGCCTTATTATCTTTCCGGCCCTTAGTTCCATGCGCCTTTTTAAAAGTTTTCGGGCTGTTACCATTTCTTCCGCGGTGATTTCTGTTTCGTGCTTCTTTGCGGGAATAGTTATTTCCTATGTATTTGCCACCCCCACCGGGGCCAGCATAGTGGTCTTTAATATACTGCTGTTTATCCTCTTTTCGCTTATCGAAGCCTTGCGGCGGGGGTCCCGCCGGCGGAACCTTATCCGGGCCTCTGCCGCGGCGCTTACGATGATGGCGCTGGGCTGCAGCAGATCGCCGGTGTTAAACACCCCCCAGAATATGGCCGGAACCAGATCTGTGGAACTTGCGGAAGCGGAAAAGACCGCCTTTTTAACGGAACAGGACGGGGAAATAGACGCCGGGGAACCCAAAGAAGGACCGTCCGGCGTCCAAAGCGGGATTATTGAAATAAAAGAAAAGATGTTCATCGCCCAGACCAACGATGTGTACCTTAACCCCGAAGACTATCTGGGCAAGACCATTAAGCTGGAGGGGCTTTTTAAGATCGTCAGTTACGAGGACATGAGCCGGATCTTTTGCTTTGTACTGCGGAACGGGCCGGGCTGCTGCGGAAACGACGGCAGCGTGGGCTTTGAGGTAAGTTGGCCCGAAGCCTCCGGCGTAAACAGCGCCGCGCCCCTGCTGGCGGAGCATGAATACCCCCGGCAGGATCAATGGGTCCAGGCCGTGGGAACCCTGGCGTATTACGAAGAAGAGGGGTACCCGTATCTGTACCTGGCCCTTGATTCGCTGGTGGTAAAGCAGAGCCGGGGAAAAGAATTTGTAAGCCAGTGAATTCCGGTTCTATCCTATTCCCACTCAATGGTTGCCGGGGGTTTGCTGGAAATATCGTAGGTAATCCGGCCTATGTCTGTAACGGTGTTGGTAATGCGGGTGGAAATCTCCAACAGATCCTTTGAGGGGAAGGGGTAGACGCCGGCGGTCATACCGTCGCTGCTGGTGATGGCGCGCAGGGCCAGGACCCAGCCGTATTTGCGGATGTCCCCCGCCACACCCACGGACCGTATGGGAAGGAGTACGGCAAAGGCCTGCCAGATTTTGTCGTAGAGGCCGCGGTTTTTAAGCTCTTCCATAAAGATCGCATCGGCCTGCCGGAGGATGTCGCACTTTTCTTTTGTTACTTCCCCCAGGATGCGGACCCCCAAGCCGGGGCCGGGGAAGGGGTGGCGGTTAATCACCGCGGGGGGAATCCCCAGGATACGGCCCAGGGCCCTAACCTCGTCCTTGTAAAGCTTGTCCAGGGGTTCGATGATCCGGCCCTCTTTGCGCTTTGCGTCTACCAGGGGGCTCCCCACATTGTGGTGGCTTTTTATCACATGGGCCTTTTTCCCGATCCCCTGGCCGCTTTCAATTAAATCGGTGTAGATTGTCCCCTGGGCCAGAAAATAATTTTCCGGAAGTCCAAGGCCTGCCAGTTCCCGTTCCTGGACGCGGATAAAAAGATCCCCGATGATTTTTCGTTTTTCTTCGGGGTTCCGCTTTCCCCGGAGGGCAGAAAGAAATTCATCCTCCGCCATAAGAATATGAAGACGCCGGGCCCCCAGGCGTTCCAGGGTGGTTTTTACCTGCCCGGTTTCGTCCTGGCGCATAAGACCCGTGTCAATGTACATCAGGTAAACCTGTTCGGGCGCCAGGATTTTAAGGAGCAGCGCCGCCGCCACGGTGGAATCTACCCCTCCGGAAACAAGAAGCAGCACCGGCGCGGGGCCCACTTTTGCGGTTACCGCGGCCCGGACCGCTTCTATATGGGCCTTCAGGGTCCAGCCTTTTTTACAGCCGCAGATTCTAAATACAAACGAAGAGAGGATCTCCATGCCCCGTTCGCAGTGAGTTACCTCCGGATGAAACTGAAGGCCGTACCAGGGTTTTTCTCTGTGGGCCACCACCGCAGGATAGCCGGTTTCGCTGGTTCCCAGTTCCACAAAACCGGGGGCCAGTTTAGTCAGGGTATCGCCGTGACTCATCCAGGAGGTAAAGACTTCGGTTCTTTTTTTGCCCCCGGCGCCCGGGGATCTTCCCCCGGAACGAACCCGGACCTTGACCCCCCCGTATTCGCGTTTTGCCAGGGGTTTTACCTCTCCGCCGTTGTCAACGGTAATGCGCTGAAGGCCGTAACAGATCCCCAGGAGGGGCAGGCCGCAGGTGTAGATCCGCCTGTCCGGCACGGGCCCTTCGGGGGTATAAACCGATTCGGGGGAGCCGGAAAGGACAATGCCCCGAAGGGAATACCCGGCCTCCGGATCCGCGAAGACCGCAGCCAGGTCCGCGTCGCCGGGGATGATCTCTGTATAGACCCCCAGTTCCCGAATCCGCCGCCCGATAAGCTGGGTGGTCTGGCTTCCAAAGTCAAGGATAAGAATCTTGTCCACAGTTTAGCGCCAGGGGCTTT
Organism: Spirochaetaceae bacterium; assembly: GCA_031278215.1. Classification (GTDB taxonomy): domain Bacteria; phylum Spirochaetota; class Spirochaetia; order Treponematales; family Breznakiellaceae; genus JAISLT01. The sequence continues at coordinate 4,926 of JAITKV010000004.1, read as the reverse complement.
TACGGATAATCGTCGCCCTTCTGTCGTAGCCTACGGATACGATATCAATGGGGGTTTCGCAGAACCGTTCGATAAATTCGATATATTCCATAGCCGCCTCGGGAAATTCTTCATAGATAAGCCTGTCCGAAAGGGATTGTTTCCAGCCGGAAAAAGTACGAAGGACCGGCTTGGCGCTGTTAAGTTCCGGAACAGAGGCGGGAAAGGTTTCCACTACCCGGTCCCCGATGCGGTAAGCCACACAGGCTTTTATTTCGTCCAGGGTATCGTAGACATCCAGGTGGGTCATTACCAGGCTGTCGATGGAATTGGTCAGGCAGGTGTAGCGAAGGGCCACCAGGTCCAGGTAGCCGCAGCGCCGGGGGCGGCCGGTGGTTACGCCGTATTCCCTGCCCGTATCCCGGACAAAGCGGCACAGTTCATCCTCCGAATTCGTATCGAATTCGCTGGGGAAGGGGCCGTTGCCAACCCTGGTGGAATAGGCCTTAAACACCCCCAGTACCTTGTCCAGGGCCCTGGGGCCTATGCAGCCCCCGATGGCCGCGCCGGCGGCACAGGACATGCCGCTGGATACATAGGGGTAGGTTCCGTGATCCAAATCAAGCAGCGCTCCCTGGGCCCCCTCAAAAAGTATCTGGGCATTTTTGCGGTGCTTTAGAAACGACGCCAGGTCCACCGTCATGGTCTGCAGCCTTTCCATATAGGGGGCCAGGAATTCCCTGTCGGCTTTTTCCATCTCGTTAATTTTTTCTGTCCAGGACAGATCCGCCAGTCTAATTCCTTCGCGGTCGCTTTTCATGGAATAGGTAATCCCGATGCCCCTGCCGGTGGTGCCTATGGGTTTTTTACGCCGGGCGTCCAGTTCCTTATCTATTTCTATGTACCGGGGAAAGACAATGTGGGCCCTGTCGGAGATAAAGACCCGGCCGCTGGTATCAATTCCCCGGTCGGTAAGCATTTTAAGTTCACTAAAAAGGGCCGTGGGATCGATCACCATCCCCGCCCCAAGCACCACAAGTTTGTCGGGGTACAGAATGCCTGCGGGGATTAAATGCAGGGCGTATTCCTGGTCCCCGATGACGATGGTATGCCCCGCGTTTGCGCCGCCCGAAAAACGGACAATTACCTGGGCTTCGTTTGCCAGGTAGTCAACAATTTTACCCTTGCCCTCATCACCCCATTGGGCGCCTATCACAACCACTTTCATAAGGATAAGGATATAAAAGAAAATAAGTTAAAACAATAGCCTGGTTGCAAAAACTAAGTTTCGTGTTTTCCCGTGGGACTGTGTTTACAGCCCATGACGCTGCCTCCCACCACTGTACCGCAGTAGATACATTTACTTGCCCCGTGTCCATGGATATGTTTACGGGTGGGGGTTTGGAGGCAGCCGTTGCCGTAGGATGAGGATCCGCAGTAAATACAGTGTTTTTCGTCGGTATTGTGCTGGTGAAGCCCGTTTAAACTTTTGGGACAACCGGGGCCGAATTTATTCGAACCGCAATAAACGCATTTAGACATAGAATACTCCTTATCTCCGAGCCCTTCCCAAACCTCGGTTAATTTTGGAAAGGGCCTCTAAATCTAAGGCGGCTTTTCCAAAAACTGAAGTTTCGGAAAAGCCTCCTTTTATATAAAAATTTTCACCCCCCAAATGGATCGAAATCCCCTATCTTTATACATCGGCCTAAAGATCCGGTAAACTTAGCTTCTACTGTAATTCGGCGATTCCTGGGTAATGGTTACATCGTGCACATGGCTTTCCCGCCAGCCCGCGGTGGTAATTCGTACAAAATTCCGGTACCGCCTTAGTTCCTCGACGTTTTTACAGCCGCAATAGCCCATGCCCTTACGGAGTCCCGCTACAAGCTGGTAGAGATAGTTTTTTAGCTCCCCCTTATAGGGAACCCGGCCTTCTATGCCCTCGGGGACGGGTTTTTCGTCCTTTCCAATCTGGTAGCGGTCTCCGGCGCCGTCGTTAATGGCGCCCATGCTGCCCATGCCCCGGTATTCCTTAAAGATCCTTCCGTCAAATAGAATTTCTTTGCCCGGAGCTTCTCTTAAACCGGCAAAAAGGCTGCCGATCATTACCGCCCCGGCCCCCGCGGCTATAGCCTTGGTGATGTCGCCGGAAAATCTGATGCCCCCGTCGGCTATGACCGGGATATTGTCTTTTGCCGCCTCTTCGGCGCATTCCAAAACCGCAGTAAACTGGGGGACCCCAATGCCGGCCACAATACGGGTGGTGCAGATAGAGCCGGGGCCCACGCCCACCTTAACCGCATCGGCCCCGGCGCTGATAAGCCGCCGGGCGCCTTCTTTATGGGCCACGTTTCCTCCGATAACGGGAACGGCAAATTTCCTTTTTATCCCCGCAATCGCCTTCATGACGCCTGCCGTGTCTCCATGGGCGGTATCCATGACCACAAAATCCACCATCGCTTTTTTTAGCAGGGGAAGCCGTACTTTGTAATCCTGAGGGGAAACCGCGGCCCCCACAATAAGCCGCCCCTTTGCATCGGTGGCGGCGTTGGGAAAGAGGTCGTGCTTTTCCATGTCCTTAACGGTAATAAGCCCCTTTAGACGGCCTTCGGCATCTACCACCGGCAATTTTTCGATCCGGTGTTTGTCGAATTTTTCCCGGGCCTCCGACGCCGTGGGTTCTCCCTGGACAACCACGGGATGTTTGGTCATAACCTCCGTAACGTTCAGGGTATTGTCCCGGCAAAACCGAAGATCCCGGCTGGTAATAATTCCCGTTAACCGGTCCTGGGAGTTTAAAACCGGCATGCCCGAAACATTAAACCGTTCCATTACCAGTTTTACATCCGCAATGGTCGCGTCTTCGCCCACGGTTACCGGGGATCCTATGATCCAATTAAGGAACCGTTTTACCACGGCAATCTGCCGGGCCTGTTCTTCGGGGTTAAGATTCCGGTGGATCACCCCGGCCCCTCCTTCTAGGGCGATGGCAATGGCCAGCGCGTCTTCGGTTACCGTATCCATGGCGCTGGATAACACCGGCACATTAAGCTTTAGTTTTCCGCAAAGCAGGGTAGTAACATCACAGTCCCCGGGAAGCACATCGCTGTACCCCGGCAGGAGCAGTACATCATCGTAGGATAGGGCTTCTTTAAACATTTGGCTCCTCCCCGGCATATAAAGGCCGGTTTACAATTCATTCCCGGACCTTCTATGAATGTCCGGAATTACCGATGGCAGTTGTCTGCAGCTAAGGAATTAGCCAATTCCTTTTGCTATTCCGGGCCGGGTATTAATTGGCGGTATTTTTCGGCCAATTCCCTGGCCTTCTTAACGGCCAGGCCGCAGTAATGTTCCGGGTTTTCAAACCAAATTTTTGCCGCCCCCGCGGGATCGGTCTTTGGTACGGCGCCGATGGCCGCAAGCTGTTCCCCAATCTTTGCCAGGATCTCCGGTTCCGCCGCCAGGGCCGCGGCAAAGGAGATCCCTTCTTTTTCTGCCCGCAGGGTGACCTTCCGGATAATCTCGTGGGCGGCGGATTCCCCGGATTTGGCAAGCAGGATATATGCCGGCTCGGCCAATACCCCGCCGGGAATGCCCCTGCGCAGGTTTGCCAGGCATTTTTCCCGGTCCGCACTAAGGGATGCGATTACGCCGGTGATGCGGCTTATGGCCAGGCAAAACCCGCTTACATAGTCGGCGATAAAACGCTGGCTTGCGGAATTGGAAAGATCCCGCTGGTGTTCGCTAATCTGGTCCATAAAAAAAGTCAGGACCCTGGGCATAAAGGCCTTCCACAGGCTTTTTACATGCTCCGAATTCCAGGGATTTCGTTTTTGGGGCATGGTGGAAGAGCCCACCTGCTCCGGGGTAAAATTTTCCCTAAGCTCGGCAATTTCGGTCCGCTGAAGATTCCTAAGATCATCTGCAAGGTTGGCGATGATCCCAAAGGCGGTATTGTATTCCACAAGCAGCCGAAGAAGATATTCGGGCTCCACAAGCTGGGTTGAGTGTTCCGAGGCTTCAAGGCCTAATTCCGCCAGGTAAAGCCGTTCCAGTTCTTCCGGATCCCGAACCAGTATGCTGGTGGCGTTGTAGGCGCCCACGGCCCCGGCCAGTTTTCCCCGCAGGCCCCCGGAAAGACGGTCTATTTCCAGAATTGATTTTCCCAGCCGGGATACGTATTCCGCCATGGCAAAGCCCACGGTGATAGGAACCGCATGCTGGCCGTGGGTGCGGCCCACCTGGAACGTTGCGGCCTCCTGTCCGGTAAAATCACAGAGAAGCTTTTCCAGCCGCCAAAGGGCCGGCAGTACCACTTCCCTGCAGCAGTTTTTCATCCTCCAGGCCAGGGAACTGTCCAGGATGTCTACGCTGGTGGCCCCCAGGTGTACCAGGGGGGCGATTTCGGGGGGAACCTTTTTTTTAAGGACATTGACCAGGGCCCGTATATTGTGACGGGTTTTTTCTTCTTCGGCATACACTTCCGCGGGATGCACCGATTCTCCGGCCTGGTATAAACCGGCCCGCCGTTCCGGGGACAGATCCTTTTCTTCACGGATCCTCAGGTGCGCGATGATCAGGGCGATTTCGGCCTTAACGCAGGCGCCGATGGAAGCTTCTTCCGAAAGCCACCGGGCCAGGGCGTCGAAAAGAGTTTTTTCGGAAAGGGAATAACGGTGATCGATGGGAGAAATATTCTGAAAGATATTCCGGGTTTCCATACTAGAGTTTGACATACCATCTGGATATTGTAAAGGGTCTTGGGGCTTTGGGCCCGGGGCCGCGTTCCGGCATTCACGGCAGTTCCGGCACAGCGCCTTTGCCCCTAAAACCGCAGCCGGGCTTTGGCGGTAAGGACAAAACGGCTGCCCTCTGTCGCGCCCGGCGGGACGGGGCCCAGTTCGCCCCGGTTCCCGTCCCCGGAAAAGAGGTCCCGGTCCA
>JAITKV010000051.1 GCA_031278215.1 Spirochaetaceae bacterium | reverse complement strand
ATTTCCGCGCAGGGAAGGTTTCCCGCGCAGAGGGCCCTTGCCAGCGGAACCGCCTTTTCCGGGTCGTCGATTTTGATAACCGGAACCACGCCGGCCTTTCCGATTTGTTCAAACAGCGTCTTCATCCGGGATCTCCTTGCATTGTACCGCCCATAAAAAACTTCCCTGCCGGAATTGCGGAATGGGGGCCGGTCTTCCGCGGCCCTCCGGAAGCTTCCGGACAAAAATACCGCTCCGCGTTTTTGTAGGAGATATCCCGCACCAAGGCCCTTAGGCTATCCATGTCCCGGTAGATTTCTCCGTCCTCGGTCCAGCGGCCTATGAGGGCGCAGAGGATCCGCCTAAAGTATTCGTGCCGGGGATAGGAAAGGAAGCTTCGGGAATCGGTAAGCATTCCCACAAACCGGGACAGGATCCCCAGGTTTGCCAGGCTCCGAAGCTGTTCTTCCATGCCGTCCCTGGTGTCGCAGAACCACCAGGCGGAACCGAGCTGCATCTTTCCGGAAACCGCCGGGGCCTCCGGTTCCGGTCCGTTCCCCTGGAAGGCGCCGATGATCGAAAGGATAGGATAATAGTCCTTGGGATTAAGGCTGTACAGGATGGTTTTGGGAAGCCGCCCCCGGACTTCCAGGGCGTCCAGGAATCCGCGTAAATTTTCCGAAATCCGGTAATCGAGGATCGCATCGAAGCCCGTGCTGGGTCCTAAAAGGGCGTTCATCCGGGAATTGGCGTTTCGCAGGGCCGCCAGGTGGATTTGCATGACCCAGTTTTTCTCGGCGTACGCGGCGCCCAAAAAATGGAGCACATAGGCCCTGTAATGATCCGCCTCTTCGGTTTCCAGGGGCCGTCCCGACAGGGCTTTCCGAAAGGCCCTGCCGGCGGCTTTTTCCGGGGAACCCGTCCCGCCGGAACCCGGACCGCCGGGGGGATAACTTAGGCTGTGATCCGAAACCACGCAGCCCAGCGTTTCAAAATAATCGATTCTGTCCTGCAGGGCCCCAAGCAGATCCTCCAGGCGGGTGATGGACCTTCCCGCGGCCCTGCCCAGCCGCTCAATATACGCGGCAAAACCGGGATCTTCGGCGGCCAGGGCCGAATCGGGCCGGAACGAGGGAAGCACTCTGGTTTGGAGGCCGCTCCGGGCCGCGGCCTGTTCCCGGCCCCGCTCTCCGCCGCCCGCCCCCCCCCGTCCGGCGGCGGCATCCGCCTCCTGCAGTTTGCGGATCGCCCGGTGATATTCCAGGGTATCCGCGGGATCGTCGGTGGTGCCCGCCGCGGCAACGTTAAATTTTTTTAAAATCCCCCATACCGAAAGTTCCGGGCTCCGGGCAAGTTTTTCATTGGCCGCGTCCCATACCATCCTGGCGTTGGCCGGTTCCAGGGCTTCGTCAATGTCAAAATACCGCTGTAATTCCAGATGGCTCCAGTGGTAAAGGGGATTGCCGATAAGCCGGGGAACCGTGGCGGCCCACGCGTGGAATTTATCCCAGGGATCGGCGTCTCCGCTTATCAGCGTTTCATGTACGCCGTTAGCCCGCAGGGCCCGCCATTTGTAGTGATCCCCGGCGAGCCATATCTCGGTGAGGTTGGAAAAACGCCGGTTTTCCGCGATGTCCCGGGGGTTAAGGTGGCAGTGGTAGTCAAAGACAGGTTCTTTTGCCGCTTCCCGGTACAATATCCGGGCGGTTCTGGTGGAAAGAAGAAAATTTTTATCTAAAAATCGGCTCATAAACGCCCCGGTCCTTGCAAATCCGTTAAAAATATTGTAGCATACTAGCATAACAGTACAATACTATGCAAGGCTTTTTTACAACGGGCCGGGACAGGGCGGGTAATGTGCAGGATTCCGTGTACAGCTCCCTCCGGGACAACATCATCAACCTCAAACTGCCGCCGGGAACCGCAATCAGCGAAAAAGAAATTTCCCTTCGTTACAAAGTAAGCCGGACGCCGGTGCGGGAAGCTTTTATCCACCTTTCCAAAGAAGGCCTTGTGCGGGTAATTCCCCAAAAGGAAACGCTGGTTTCCCGGATTGATTTTTCCCGGGTCGAGCAGGAGTTGTTTCTGCGGGAACAGCTTGAACCGGCGACGCTTAAGCTCTTTGTCAAGTGCGCCGTCCCTTCCCATTTTAGGGCCATGGACGAACTTATCGCACTGCAGGCACAGGCTATGGAAAACAGTGAATTCGTTAAATTTATGCAGTACGATAACGATTTTCACCATATTATCTATTCCGGCGCGGGCCAGGAGCTTGCCTGGGAAGTGTTGAACACCATGACCGGCCACTATTACCGGATCCGGCTTCTTACCGTATGGCTTAAGGGTATAGCCAGCGATATCTTGGCCGAGCACCGGAACCTGGCCGAAGCTTTAAAGGCCAAGGATTTTTCTACCGCCGCCACCGTTCTGGAAACGCATATCCATAAACTGGGGGACGAGAAAAAACTCCTTCGGGAAACCTTTCCCGGCTATTTTACCGATCCGGACGAACCGGCTTTTGACGTGAATTTCGGCGGGTTGGTCTTTTCCTAGCAGTTTGCCGCGCTTCGCGCATAAAATCCAAAAAACCGCCGATCAGGCGATTTTTTACCCTGCAAGGGCCACAGGCGCCTGGGAACTGCCGCTTTTCCGCCGCGGGGACGCTGTAACCACTGCCGGCCGCGGAATCCTCCAAAAAGAGAAAAAATTTATTTGACAACTTGTATACAAGCATGATAGAATACCAGTAGTTTAACCCAATTTGGAGGATAGAGTATGAAACGTTTTACAAAATTAGTGATGGTCCTGCTTGCGGCGGGGCTGATTTTTGCCGGCTGCCGGAAAGAAGAACAAGCCGGCGCCGCTAAAATCGGCGTTACCTTTGCGGGCACGGAGGGGGCCACCAGCGGCCAAAGCCGGATGATGCAGGAAGCGGCGGATATTCTTAACGCCACGGGCCGTTTTGACGTTAAGGTCTATGTGGCCGGGGCCCTTCCGGGGGATACGGACAACCTGGTTACCCAGGCCAGACTGGGGGTAAACCTGGTGGTGCCCTCGGATCCCGGACGGCTTGCCAGCCAGTTTAATATACCGGACCTTAATATCCTTATGGCCCCCTATGTACTTACCGATTATACGATCCTGGAAAAACTGCCCGAAACGGCCCTGTACAAGGAATGGCAGGCCCAGTTGGAAAAAGAGGGAATTGTTCTTTTGGCCGATATGTTTAACGGTTTCCGCAGCTTTTATACCACCACCCCGGTTGCCAATGTGGCCGGCCTTTCGGGGCTTCGGATCCGGGGCTTTGGAAACGCCATAGGCCAGGCCCTGGCAAAATACCTTGGATATGCCCAAACCACGGTTAACGCCACGGACATTTACGCGGGAATTCAGGCCAAGACCCTGGACGGCTGCGAAATCCAGGCTTCCACCGCCGACAGCTACCGGCTCTACGAAGTTACCCCCTATCTGGCCCTGACCAAACACTATATGCTTCAAAGCAGCTTTGTCTGCGGGAAGACCCTGCTTGACACCATGTCCCCGGAGGATCGGGAATTCTTTATTAAAACCATTTATGAAACCGCCGCGAAGTATTCCCAGATCATCGCTTCGGAAGAACAGAGTTACTACGACGGTTTTAAAACCAAGGGCATGACGGTTGCGGAACTTGATATCGCCGAATTCGAGGCGGCCATTGCCCCCCTGTACACCAATAACGATCTGGGCCTGACCCCGGGCCTTAAGGAGCGGCTTTTTGGAGAACTGGGGCTCTAGGGGCTCCGCGCGGCGGGCTCCAGGGGCTCCGGCGCAGCGGGCTGTTAGACATCGGCGTTGCTGCAGGTTTACCGATCTTTGCCGGCATTTTCTGCGGCCGGCAAAGATCCCGGCGCTCCGTACTTTGCGGTTTGTTATGCGGCCCGTCGCGGGTTTGGAGGGATCATGCGGAAAATCTATCATATAGTATGCAGGGCCGAAGAAATAATCTGCGGCCTGGGGTTTATCGCCCTGGTGGGTTTGGTTTTTCTTTCGGCGATTCTGCGGATGTTCCGGTTTTCTATGGCCTGGAATATCGACATGGCCATGCTTCTTTTAGCCTGGACCGCTTTTTTGGGGGCCGATATCGCGTACCGTTCCGGCCAGCTTGTGGGGATAGATATTGTAACCCGCAATCTGCCCAAAAAACTCAAGGCCCCTGTGGAGATCCTGGTGCTTCTTTTTATCCTTGCGGCCCTGGGGGGAATTGTGTATTTCGGAATCCGCCTTGCAAAATCGGAATGGATCCGTAAATACCAGTCCATGCCTATCCCCTACTCGTTTGTAACCGTCAGCATCGTTTTTGCATCGGCTTCGATGGTATGTTCCACCATCATTAAAATCGTCCGGCGGGTAACCGCGCTCTTCCGGCCCGCCGGGGAACCGGGAAGGGCCGCTTAAAAAGGAGGGGCCATGGCGTTTTTACTTGTTTGTTTTGTCGTGTTTCTTGTCCTGGGAATGCCTATCTCCTTTGTCATCGGCGTGGCAGGAATGGCCTACTTCGCGGTTACGCCGATCCTGCCCCCGGAGATCGTAGTACAACAGATCGTGTCCCAAAGCCAGTCCTTTGCCTTTCTTGCGGTTCCCTTCTTTATTTTTGCGGGGAACCTGATGAACGTATCGGGGATCACCAGCCGCCTTTTGGGTTTGGCCCGGCTGTTAACCCGGCGTATGTACGGCGGTACCGCCCAGATCAGCGTGGTTCTTTCCACCCTCATGGGGGGCGTATCGGGTTCTGCCACCGCCGACGCCGCCATGGAAACCCGGATCCTGGCCCCGGAGATGATGCGGCTGGGTTACAGCAAGGGCTATATCTGCGCGGTTAACTGCGTTACCGCCCTTATTACCGCCACGATCCCCCCAAGCCTGGGGCTTATAATCTTTGGCTTTGTGGGTGAAGTTTCCATAGGACGGCTTTTTGCCGCCGGCATTATTCCGGGTATTTTAATGATGTTTTTTCTGATGACGGCCACGACCATTACTTCCCGGATAAAAAAGTACGATCCCCCTAAATCAGAGGCCTCCGGGCTTAGCCCGCGGGAACTGGCCGAAAACCTAAAAGATTCGGTGTGGGCCCTGCTTTTTCCGGTAATTCTTATAGTGGGAATCCGGTTTGGCCTTTTTACCGCATCCGAATCCGGGGCCTTTGCGGTGGTCTACGCTATCATTGTGGGAAAATTTATTTATAAAGAACTAAGCTGGAAAAAATTCAAGGCCGCCCTTATGACCACCTTAAAGGACAACGGGGCGATCATGCTTATCATCGCCATGTCGGGCCCCTTTAGCTATGCAATTACCTGGGTACAGCTTCCCGTCCACATGAGCAATCTAATCTTCGGCATTACCGACAATCCCCAGCTTCTTACCCTGATCATGCTGGGCTTTCTTTTTGTGTCGGGGATGTTTGTGGACAGCAATGTTAATTTTCTGCTTCTTACCCCGATCTTTCTTCCCATGATAACTTCTGTAGGAATGGATCCGGTTCATTTTGGGGTGCTGATGGCCACCATTGTAACCCTGGGGGTTATGACCCCGCCCATAGGTTCGGCCTTGTATACGGTCTGCGGTATCATAGACTGCCCCCCGGAGGAATACACCAGGGCCAGTCTGCCCTTCCTGCTGGCGGTGCTGCTGGAGTTGGGAATTCTGGTATTCCTGCCCGATCTGGTACTTTGGATACCGAACATGATTTTTGGTAAATAGGAGACCCGTGTATGCAGATGACCATGCGGTGGTTCGGCAAAGACTATGATTCGGTAAGCCTGGAATATATACGGCAGATACCGGGGATTAGGGGGATTATTTCTACCCTCTACGGAACCCTTCCCGGAGAGGTCTGGGAAAAAGAAGCCATTGTAAAGCTAAAAGAAGAAGTGGAAGCGGCGGGGCTTGTTTTGGCGGGGATTGAAAGTGTGAATATCCACGACGCCATTAAAACCGGCGCCCGCGAACGGGACAAGTACATCGACAACTACATTGGCACCCTGGAACGGCTGGGGAAGGCCGGCGTCCACATGGTCTGCTATAACTTTATGCCCGTCTTTGATTGGACCAGGACGGATCTTGCCAAACCCCGCCCCGACGGCAGCACCACCATGAGTTACGATCAATCGGTGATCGATACGATCGATCCCGACGACATGTCCTCTCTTATAGAGCGGCAGTCCAAGGGCTTTGTCATGGCCGGGTGGGAGCCGGAACGGCTGGCCCGGCTTAAGGAACTTTTTGCCATGTACAAGGACCTGGACGAGGCCGGGCTGTTTGAAAACTTAAAATACTTTATCGATCGGATCATGCCCGTCTGCGACAAGTACGATATTAACATGGCCATACATCCCGACGATCCGGCCTGGCCGGTCTTTGGCCTTCCCCGGATTGTTACGGACCGGGAAAAACTTCTGCGGCTTGTGGGGCTTTCAAAAAATCCCCGCCACGGGGTAGCCCTCTGTACCGGAAGCCTGGGGACCAATCCGGCCAACGATATACCCGCCATCATCCGCAGCCTTCGGGGCCGCATCCACTTTGCCCACGTCCGGAACCTGCTCCACACCGCGCCGGGAAAATTTGAGGAATCCGCCCATCTTTCCTCCGACGGTTCCATGGACATGTTTGCGGTGATGAAAGCCCTCTACGACATAAACTTCAAGGGCCCCATCCGGCCGGATCACGGCAGGGCCATCTGGGGCGAAGTCTGCATGCCCGGCTACGGTCTTTACGACCGGGCCCTGGGGGCCGCGTACCTTAACGGCCTGTGGGAGGCCATAGATAAAATGTCAGGGAAATGATCCGGCGGCGCCGGCGGCGGCGCCGCCGCCGCCGCCGCCGCCGCCTTTATAAGGAGAGCTTACTATGCGCTTAACCAATAGGGGCCTGGAGGACGCCGCGGCCTGGAAAGAAGCCGGCATAGCCCTGCCCGGCTTTGACCGGGAACTGATGATTGCCGCCACCGCCGGGGCCCCCGAATGGGTTCACTTTGGGGCGGGTAATATCTTCCGGGCCTTTCCTGCGGCCCTGGCCCAGAACCTTTTGAAGCGGAGGCTTATAAACACCGGCATTGTGGTTGCCGAAGGGTACGACGGAGAAATTATCGACAGATGTTTTAGGCCCTTTGATAATCTTAGCCTCCTGGTAACCCTTAAGGCCGATGGAACCATGGATAAAGAGGTTATAGCCTCCGTGGCCTGCGCGCTGCGCATGGACAGGATCGAAGAATACGAAACCCTTAAGGGGATCTTCCGCAGCAAAAGTCTACAGATGGCAAGTTTTACCATTACCGAAAAGGCATACGGCCTGGGGAACCAGGACGGGCTTTTGCCCGGCATTGCCGGGGATTACCGGAACGGGCCGGGGCTCCCGGCAAGTTACCTGGGCCGGGTTGCGGGCCTTTGTTACGAACGCTATGTCAACGGCGCCCTGCCCCTGGCCATGGTAAGCATGGATAACTGTTCCCACAACGGGGACAAGCTTTTTGCCGCCCTGGAAAGCTTTGCCCTGGAATGGACCGGCAGGGGCCTGGCGGATAAGGGTTTTCTTGACTATGTGCGGGATCCCCGGATCCTTTCATTTCCCTGGACCATGATCGATAAAATTACCCCCCGCCCCGGCGAGGGCGTTAGAGACCTGCTTGCCTCCCTGGGTTTTGAAGATCCCGGGCTTATCGTAACGGAAAAAAACACCTATACCGCCCCCTTTGTAAACGCCGAAGAAACCCAATACCTGGCGATCGAGGATTGTTTTCCCAACGGCAGGTTTCCCCTGGAGAAGGCGGGGGTCTTGTTTACCCGCCGGGAAACGGTGGACCAGATTGAAAAGATGAAGGTCTGCACCTGCCTTAATCCGCTCCACACAGCCCTGGCGATCTTCGGCTGTTTGCTGGGCTTTACCAGGATCAGCGACGAGATGCGGGACGGCGATCTGGTAAAACTGATAGAAGGAATCGGATACCGGGAGGGTCTTCCGGCGGCGGTTGATCCGGGAATTATCAACCCCCGGGAATTTATCGATCAGGTTGTAAAGGTCCGGTTTCCCAATCCCTTTATGCCCGATACCCCCCAGCGCATAGCCGCGGACACATCCCTTAAACTGCCCATACGATTCGGCGAAACCCTTAAAGTCTACGCGTCCCGCCAGGACCTGGATCCCGCCCGGCTGCGGTTTATTCCCTTTGTGTTTGCCGGCTGGCTCCGTTACCTGCTGGGGATTGATGATCAGGGAAAGCCCTTTACGGTTAGTCCTGATCCCAACTACCGGGATCTGGCGGAACGGCTTTCCCCCTGCGGACCGGGAAAGAAACTTTCCGCCGCGGCGATCCACGCCGTACTGGAACCCATACTTTCCAACCCCGGCATATTCGGCCTTAATCTGTACAAGGCGGGCCTGGGAGAAACGGTGGAACGGCATTTTGCCGGCCTTATCGCCGGGCCGGGGGCGGTTCGATTGCTTCTATCCCGGATAGTGCTTTCGCCGGTTTATCCCTAGGCTTTCCTAAAACTTCAGTTTTTGGAAGACATGTTGTGAATGATCGGCGCTTCCTTAGGAAACCACAATGTTGACAAGCCTGTCCGGCACGGCGATTACTTTTTCGACGTTTTTGCCGCCGGTCCACTTTTGCACACCCGGCAGGGACAGGGCCGTTTTTACAAGCGCGTCTTTTGCCGTGCCGGCGGGGGCGCTGAATTTGTCCCGGATTTTTCCGTTGACCTGCACCACGATCGTAACTTCGCTGTCCGCGCAGAGTGTTTCGTCGTAGAGGGGCCAGGGTTCTTTCGACACCGATCCGCCGCCGCCGAGTTTTTCCCAGAGTTCTTCTCCCAGGTGGGGGGCGTAACAGGACAGCCTTTTTACCAGGGGCGCCCACAGCGAAACGGGAACCTCCTTGAGTTTGGCAAGCTCGTTGGAATAGATCATCATCGCGCTGATCGCCGTGTTGAAGTTAAGGCTTGCCGTATCGCCTGTTACCTTCTTGATCGTTTTGTGGAGGAGCCGCTGTAATTCATCCCGCGGGGAACCGCCCCCGGCCGCCGGGGGGGCGCTGCGGGGGGGGCTCCCCC
>JAITKV010000010.1 GCA_031278215.1 Spirochaetaceae bacterium | reverse complement strand
CGCCGCTTTCAAACGCCGACTTGCAGGTATAGGCGATTTCCGAAACCCTCGTTCCGTCGTATACGGTTACATCCGGTTTGCGCTTTTCGATGATGCAGTTGACAAATTCCTGTACCTCGTTGACGTAGGCCGTGTCAAAACGTTCAAGAAAGTTTTCGCTGCATTCCTTACGCACCCCGTGTCCGTCAAGAACTTCTACCAGGTTTTTTTGCGGCACCGACGCGATGCGGAGTATGCCCTTGGTCCCGATGATCTCGGTTTCCACATTGTAGCCGTGGGGGGCGGTACGGCCGGCGAACAAAAACACCATGCAGCCGTTTTTGAATTTCATAAGGCAGGAAACGTTGTCCCCGTCTTTCGACGCGGCAAATTCCGGGTGGGCGTAACAGCCCCCTATCGCGTAAACCGTTTCCGGCTCGGATCCGGTAAACCAGCGGGCCAGGTCTATGTCGTGTACCGCCATGTCCAGGAACTGGCCGCCGGAATGGGGGGCAAACGCGATGGCCCCGGCGATAAACTTTTCCGGGTCCTGGCTGTACGAGCGGAACAGCACGGGCTTTCCGATTTCCCCGGCGGCGGCTTTTTCATGGGCGTATTTGTAGGATTCGTCAAAGCGCCGCATAAAGCCCAGCATGAACACCAGGTCCCCATGGGCTTCCACGGCCTTTTCCGCTTCCTTACATTCCGCGACGGTAGTGCCCAGAGGTTTTTCGGAAAACACGTGCTTCCCCGCGGCCATCGCGGCGGCTATCTGTTTGGTATGCAGCGCCGACGGAGAAACCAGGACCACCGCGTCAATATCTTTAGAAGCTATCATGTCTTCGAAAGACGTAAAGCGGTGGGGCACGGAAAGAGCGTCCGCCGCTTCTTTAAGTTTGGCGGCATCTACGTCGCAAAGGGCGGCAAGCTCGGCGTGCTGTACCCTGCTTGCCGCGTTTATCGCGTGCTGAAGCCCCAGCCTCCCCAATCCCACAGAACCGATTCTAACCTTGTCCATAGCACGTTCCTTAATCTATGGAGAAAAGCGGGACTTTTCCCCGGAATTATTCCCTGACAATTTCAAATTGTCAGGGAATTCCGATTGTAATTGTTTGTCAGGCAAAGAATTAGCTAATTCCTTGCCTGACAAACCAAAATCTATTGTGTATAAAACCGAAGCGCGGCCGCGTTTTAATCCCGCTTCGCGTTTTTCCTCATGTCGATAATTACCGCCACGACGATAATAAGCCCCTCCGCCACCTTCTGCCAGTACGCGTTAACCCCAAGAAGGGTAAAGCCGTTCCGCAGCACCGCCAATACCATGGCGCCGATAAAGGCCCCCAGGATAGTACCGATGCCGCCGGAATGGGAGGTTCCCCCGATGGTGGTGGATGCAATCGCGGTAAGTTCATAACCGTCCGCCGCGCCGGGGTGAACGCTCCCGACCCGCCCCGCAAATACAACCGCCGCAAGCCCCGCCAGAAGGCCGCAGTAGGTATAAATAAGGATCAGGTATTTGGACACGTTTACCCCGGATACTTCCGCGGCGGTAACGTTCCCGCCGATCGCGTAGGTATTTTTGCCGAACCGGGTCTTATTAAGCAGCACATGGCTTATCACGATCATGACAAAAAAGATGATCACCGGCACGGGAATGACGTTAAAGAGCCTGCTTCCCAGGACGGTAAGAGAGGGAATAAGGTTGCTAACCGGGCGGCCGCTGGTATAGATAAGGGCAAAGCCCCGGGCCACGGTAAGCATACCCAGGGTGGCGATAAACGCGGGGATCTTGGTTTTGGCGATAAGAAAGCCGTTAACAAAACCGCAGGACGCGCCTATGCCCAGGGCCAGGAGGATCGGGACAATCACCGGCATCACCGGCATGTGGGGAAAGTATTTTTCTACCGCCCCTGAAACCTGGGCAAAACTTGCCGCCACCACCCCGGCGAACGCGAGGACGGAACCGACCGAAAGGTCGATGCCCTTGGAAATAATGACAAAGGTCATCCCCAGGGCCATGATCCCAAAGATGCAGCTTTGGGTAAGAACGTTGAACAAATTGGTGGGGCTGATAAACGCCGGCCGAATGATGCTAAGAAAAAGAACCATCAAGACCAGTACAATTGCGATGCCGTATTTGCGTAAAATTCCTTTAAAGGTAATCCTGGAAAGATTCATTGTCTTCCTCCCTTGGTTTTTCTGTATTCATCCACGGTGTCGGTGGCATAGGCCATTAACTCTTCCTGGGTAAGATTTTTGGTATTTTCAATAATCCCCGTAATCTTTCCCTGGTGCATTACCATGATCCTGTCGCTCATGCCCATAACTTCAGGCAGTTCCGAAGAGATCATTACAATGGATTTCCCTTCCCCGGCCAGTTGGGAAATAAGGCGGTGGATCTCCGATTTGGTTCCCACATCTATGCCCCTGGTGGGCTCGTCCATAAAAAGAATATCCGGGTTCGTCATAAGCCAGCGGGCCACCAAGACCTTTTGCTGGTTGCCGCCGCTTAAGTTTTCCACATGCTGTTCCAGGCTGGGGGTTTTAACCTGAATTTTTTTTACATATTCGGCGCAGCTTTTGTTAAGCTGGGCTTCCCGGATAAGCCCAATCTTATTAAGGAACTTAGGGATCGTGGCGATAGCTATGTTAAGCTGTACCGCCAGCATGGGGAATATTCCGGATCCCCGGCGGTCCTCGGTAAGCCAGGCCATGCCGTTTTTAATGGCGTCCGCGGGTCTTTTAATATCGACCTTTTTTCCGTCAATAAAAATCTCTCCCCCTATGTGGGGCCTCATGCCAAAAATGGTTTCCACCACTTCGGTACGGCCCGCCCCCACAAGGCCGGCGACTCCTAAAATTTCCCCCCCGCGGACGGTAAAAGAAACGTCCTTAAAGTACTTCCGGTTGGAAAGATTTTTTATCTCCAGCCGGACATCCCCAATAGAGCAGGGAACCTTGGGAAACATTTCTTTTACATCCCGGCCCACCATCATGTTTATAAGCCGGTCTACCTTTACGCTCGCCGTAGGCTCCGAGCCAATATAGTTTCCGTCCCGGTATACGGTAACCCGATCGGTGATCTCGTAAATTTCATCCAGTTTATGGGTTATAAAGATAATGCTCTTTCCCTGGGCTTTAAGCTTGCGCATAATGGAAAAGAGCTGCTTTATTTCTTTCTCGGCCAGGGACGAAGTCGGTTCATCCATAATAATCAGTTTTGAATTGTACGAAACCGCCTTGGCGATCTCCACCATCTGCATCTTGGCCACCGTCAGGGTAGCCATAAGGTCCGCGGGGTCTTCTTCCAGTTCTATTTCCCGCAGAACTTCTTTGGTAAGGGCGTACATTTTACTATGATCCACCATGCCGAACCGGGTCAGGGGCTCCCTGCCCAGCCAAACATTTTCCATTATGGGCCTGTACAACACCGGAGACAGTTCCTGGTGGATCATAGAGATACCCCCGGTTAGGGCTTCGGCGGGGTTATTAAAGATCCGGGACTTCCCGTCAAAAATAATTTCCCCCGAGGTGGGCCGGTAAATTCCGGCGATACACTTCATTAAGGTGGATTTCCCCGCCCCGTTTTCTCCCATCAGGGCGTGGATTTCTCCGTGCCGGACCGCAAGGTCAACCCCCCGCAGGGCCGCAACGCCGGGAAAAATTTTTGTAATATTCTTCATCTCCAGAAGATAATCGCTCACCTCTATGTCTCCTCTTTGTCGTTATACACCATAGATTTGAGTTTGCCGGGCGGGAAATTGGCTGATTCCTTACCCGGCAAACAATTACAACCGGTAATTGGGGCTGTCCGGGAAGTTTGTTAGCTCCCGGACAGCCCCTTCTAAAAGGAGGGACGGCTCCCTCAATTAAGCGCAGAAACCGTCCGCTTTATCTTACTGGTACTCGGACAGGTTGCTCTTGTCCACGAGGACAAAGGGGATCCAGTTAATAGGATCCTGACTCTGGCTGGTCAGGGCCTTAAATGCCGCATCCGCGGCGCCCCGGCCCTGTCCTGCCGCATCCTGCAGAACCGTTCCCGCCATGGTACCGTTGGCCACCGCAACCAGAGCGTCGGGAATAGCATCGACTCCCATAACCAGAATGTCCGTCCGGTTTGCAAGCCTGGTGGCTTCCACGGCCCCCAGGGCCATTTCATCGTTGTTGGCCAGGATGCCTTTCAGGTCCGCGCCGTAGGTGGTGATCCAGTTTTCGGTTAGGCTTAGGCCCTGATCCCGCTGCCAGTTTCCGGTTTCTTCGGCCAGAATCCTGACATTGGGGAACTTGGCGGTAATAACTTCTTTATTACCCTGGGTCCGGAGTATGGCCCCCTCGTTATCAAGTTTACCCATAAGGATCCCTACTCCGCCCTGACCGTTAAGGGCTGCGCCCATGGCTTCTCCCTGCAAGGTCCCGGCGACAATTTCCTGGGAGCCCACATAGTAAACTCCATCGGGGGGATTGGCTTCTCCAAAGGGGTTCCGGTTAACATACACCAGGGGTATCTTTGCATTCTGAGCCGCCTGGGTAATGGGCCCCATGGCGCTGGTGTTTACGGGGACCACCACCAGGGCCTTTGCCCCCTTGGCAATAAGGTTGTTTACATGATCCTGCTGCTTTACCACATCTTCCTGGGCATCCTGAACTTCCACGGTGTAATCCGGTTTGTCGGCAAAATAGGCCTTAAACGCGTCCACGACATAGGTCTGGAAGGTATCGTTCATATTATTTATAACATACCCTACCAGAATCTCTTTTCCCGAGCCGCCGCCTTGGTTACAAGACATTAAACTCCCCGCCATGGCCAAGGCAAGAATACCAATTACCAACGCTTTTTTCATAAATTCCTCCTGAGACTTTTTCCCATTATGGTACGGATTCCATACGGATCGCCCATATTGGTTGCAAACGTTTTCCTTATTAGCTTAAGGCCTATTCATATTTTTGTCAAGAAAAAAAATAAATTTTTTTAATTTTTATAATTCCTTGTAGTATAAAGAATTAAAAATAATGAAGGGATTAAAAAAAATTAAAAATGCCCTTTACAAATATCTTTTTTTGGATTAAACTTGCTGATAGAACTAAAAACGTTTTCAGTATAGTAAGAATTTATCTGCACGCTATGGCCCGGGGGCCGAAATTAAGGAGGGTTTTATGGAACAGTTGAAAATCGGCGTTATCGGGGCGGGCAGGATCGGCAAGATCCACGCGGAAAACATCGCCCGGTTCATACCCCAGGCGCGGCTTGAGGGCGTTGCGGACATCAAGC
>JAITKV010000044.1 GCA_031278215.1 Spirochaetaceae bacterium | reverse complement strand
TGGCCCAGGAACACCGGAAACCGATATTTGATCTAACCCCTGCGGACGGCGCTATTGGATCCCATGCCAATGCGGTAGTTTCCGCAAGGGAAGATTTTGAAAAACTTTCCCGGAAAATTATGAAAAAGATTGGGTTATGCGGCAAAACCCTTGAGCAGCCCTAGGCGAGGTACGTTTTTACAATGGACGATATATCCCCTTCCGCGGGGAAGGGCGGACAAAAAGCCGCGTTTGTGGCCGTCGCGGGCAGGCCCTCGGCGGGGAAGTCCACGCTGATTAACCTCCTCTGCGGCGAAAAGGTGTCCATCGTAAGCCCCGCGCCCCAGACAACCCGGAACGCGATCCGGGGCATGGTGAACCGGGAACAGGGCCAGCTTGTACTGGTGGACACTCCGGGCATCCACATTTCCGAAAAAAAGTTTAACCTCCGCCTTGCCGAAACCGCCGTCCGGGCCCTGGGCGAGTCGGACCTGGTCCTCTATGTGCTGGACGCTTCCCGCGCCCCGGGCCCCGAAGAAGAGGCCGTCGCGGCGGCGCTGGCTTCCCGCGTGTCCGCCGCCGCCGGCCCCGCCCACGCCGCCGGCCCCGCCCACGCCGCCGCCGCCGCCGCCGCCGCCGCCGCCCCCGCCGCCGGCCCCGCGGAGTCCGGGCCGCCTGCTTCGGGGGCGGCGCCCACGGTCATCGCCGCGGTCAACAAGATGGATCTTCCCGGCGCGGACTATGGCCGGGCCAGGGATTTTTTACGGCTCGCTCTTCCCGCCCTGCCGGACCGCTGCTGTTTCCCCGTGTCCGCAAAAAAGAACGAAGGCGTTAAAGCGCTGCTGGATAAACTGTTTGAGCTTGCCCCCTGCGGGCAGCCCTTTTATCCGGCGGAATACTACACCGATCAGGAAATCGACTTTCGCATCGCCGAGATAATCCGGGGCGAGGCGATAAACCGCCTGCGGCAGGAGCTTCCCCATGCGATCTATGTGGAAGTGGCCGACAGGGAATTCCGAAGCGCCCCTCCCGCGGATAAGGGCCCCGCGGATAAGGGCCCCGCCGGTAAAGGCCCCGCCGCGGGCAAAGGCCCCGCCGCAGGTAAAGGCCCGGAGAAACTGTGGGTGCGGGCCTTTATCCTCTGTGAGCGGGAATCCCAAAAGGGGATGATAGTGGGCAAAGGCGGAACGCTTATCAAGGCGATCGGCGAGGCCGCCCGGAAAGAACTGAACCGTATTTTCGGCTGGAAGGTGGAGCTTGATCTGCGGGTTAGAACCGGCAAAGACTGGCGGCATAACGACGGGCTGCTGCGAAAGATCATCGAGCGGTAGGACTCCCCGGCTGGGGAAAGCCTTGTCCCCTGTCCGTCTTTTCGGTATACTTTAGTCCAATGAATCTTGAAGCCTTTATCCTCGGCTGCGGAGGGATGATGCCCCTGCCGCACCGGCATTTGACTTCGGTGCTGTTAAGGCGGGAAGGGGAACTTTTTTTATTTGACGGGGGGGAGGGAACTCAGGTAAGCATACGGCGGCTTAACCTCCGGTGGAAAAAGATATCCGCCATGTTTATAAGCCATACCCACGCGGATCATGTAACGGGTATTCCCGGATTGTTGATGCTTTCTTCACAGGTAGACAGGGATGATCCCCTGTATATCTACGGTCCTCCCCGGATTGGCGAATATATCGAAACCAGCCGCCGGGTCCTGGATATGTATATAAATTACCGGATCGTGGTAAAGGAAATCTCCGAACCCGGCGTGGTGCACCAAGGGGATGGTTTTATAATCAGGGCTTTTATGCTGCGCCATACCAAACCCTGTTTGGGCTATACGCTGGAAGAAGAGAAGCGGCCGGGGATCTTTCACCCGGAAAAAGCCCTGGAACTGGGGGTTCCCCGGGGCCCCCTGTGGGCCCGGCTCCAGGGGGGGGAAGAGGTCCGGACCCCGGAAGGCGGAACCGTGCATCCCCAGGATGTGCTTGGACCGCCCAGGTCCGGCAGAAAATTCAGTTTTGTTACCGACACCCTGGCGTTTCCCGAAATCGCCCGGGATGTGGCGGAATCGGATCTTTTTATCTGCGAAGGCATGTTCGAGCGGGATCTGGAAGAAAGCGCCCGGGAAAAAAAGCACATGACCGCGGAACAGGCCGCCCGGATTGCCGCGGACGCCCAGGTGCGAAAGCTTGGCCTTATCCACTACAGCCCCCGGTACAACGAGCAAAACCTTAGGGGCCTTTTGGCGGAGGCAAAGCGGATCTTTCCAGAAACGGTGTTAACCAGGGACAGGATGGTGTTTCCCATGGATTTTATCGACTAATATGGTGGGCTTATGATACAGGTTGAAAACATTACTAAACGGTACGGAAGCGTCGAAGCGGTTACGGACGTTTCCTTTAGCGTGGGGCAGGATCAGGTCCTGGGCTTTCTTGGCCCCAACGGGGCGGGGAAAACCACGATTATGAAGATCCTTACGGGCTACCATTTTCCCAGCTCCGGAACGGTGGCGGTGGACGGTTTTTCCGTTACCGGCGACCCCGTGGAGGCAAAAAAGCGTACCGGGTATCTTCCCGAAGGGGTTCCCCTCTACGGAGATATGACCGTGGAAGAATACCTTTCTTTCATGGCCGCCGCCCGGCTTGTGCCCCCGGAAGGACGCAGGGGGGCCCTGGAAAAGAGCATTGCCGTCTGCGGCCTAAAAAACGTCAGATTCCGGTCCATAGAAACCCTCTCCAAGGGCTATAAACAACGGGTGGGGCTGGC
The DNA here is from genome assembly GCA_031278215.1 of Spirochaetaceae bacterium. Taxonomy (GTDB): domain Bacteria; phylum Spirochaetota; class Spirochaetia; order Treponematales; family Breznakiellaceae; genus JAISLT01. The sequence goes on along the minus strand of JAITKV010000044.1, from coordinate 42,770 downwards.
CCAGGCCATTATCCACGATCCGCCGATCCTTATTCTGGACGAACCTACTTCGGGGCTTGATCCAAACCAGATTATCGAAATTCGCTTCTTGATTAAAGAATTGGGAAAGAGCAAGACCGTGATCCTGTCCACCCACATACTTCAGGAGGTGGAGGCGGTTTGTTCCCGGGTCCTTATACTTAACGAAGGCCGGATCGCCGCCCAGGGCACGGTGGAAGAAATTGCCGGGACCCTTAAGGGCGGCGATACCTGGGAACTCCTGCTTAAGGGAGAGAACATCGAAGAAAAATGTAAGCGTCTGTCGCCGGAACTTAAACCCGGCATAGAACAGGAGGGGGATCTGCACCGGGTGCATATAATCCTGCCGGGAACAGAGAGGCCGGATGGAAATCTTACGGAGGGCGAAAGGATCTTTGACTGGGCGGTTTCCCAGGGCCTTAAAATACTGGGCATGAGCCGCCGCCGGCTAAGCCTGGAAGACATTTTTGTAAAATTAACGGGGGAGGATCGTCAGGGATCCGCGGAAGATTCCCCCGGTTCCGGAACGGCCCGGAAGGAGGCCCCATGATGAAACTGCCAAAGCCCTGGATTCTTGCAAAAAAAGAACTATTTACGCTGTTTAATTCCCCCCTGTTTTACGGGATCTGTCTTTTCTTTACCCTCTTTTGTTCGATTTGGCTTTACTATCTGCAGCGTTATTTTACCATGAACATAGCCAGCCTGCGTCCCTACTTTGCCGCCTTTCCCCTCGCTTTTATCCTGGTAATTCCTATGATCACCATGAAGTCCTGGGCCGAGGAGCGCAAGCTGGGAAGCATAGAACTTCTTTTGACCATGCCGTTTTCCGAATGGGATCTGGTGCTGGGAAAATTCACCGCCGCCCTTACGGTGGTTTTGATACTGCTGGGTTTAACTCTGCCGGTGCCGCTTTCGATTCTTCCCCTGGGCCGCTTTGACCTGGGGGTGCTGGCCGGTGAATACGCCGGCGCCCTGCTCCTGGGTTCCGCCGCCTCCGCCCTGGGCCTGCTGCTTTCCAGCCTTTCAAAAAACCAGGCCGGGGCCTTTCTGGGCAGCACCGCGGTGCTTTTGGTAAGCATCATGATCAACCAGCTTGCCCTAACGGTTTCCCTGCCCCCCTTCCTGGCCGCGGGGGTAAACTTTCTTTCCCTGTCCTTTCATTTTGACAGTTTTTCCAAGGGAATTATTGACACCAGGGATTTGGCGTTTTTTGTTATTACCACGGTGATGTTTTTGTTTTTCAATACCCGGGTAATCCTTTTTAGGAAATGGAGTTAGCATGACGAAAAAACAACAAGCCGTCCTTACGATCCTAAGCGCCCTTGTTATGCTGCTGCTGCTGCTGGTAAGCCGCCGTATCTGGTTCCGGGGGGATCTAACGGCGAATAAGGCCTATACCCTTTCCCCGGTGTCCCGGAATCTTTACAACGAAATTGACGAAGAAGTACGGATCACGTATTTTCTTTCGGGCAAGCTTTTGTCCGTAGATCCGGCCCCCTCTGAAATAACCGATCTTCTGCGGGAATACGAGGCCCGCTCCCGGGGCAAGATCCGGGTTATGGTAAGAGATCCGGGGGGCGACATACAGGAGGCGGAACGGTACGGCCTGGTTCCACAGCAATTCCAGGATGTAAGACAGGACGAGGCAAGTTTTTCCATGGTCTATTCCGGAATTGTCATTGAATACCTTGACAAGCTGGAAGTGCTTGGCTGGGTTTTTTCCCTGGACGCCCTGGAATACAATATTACCAGCCGGATCCGTTCCCTGGTCCGGGGAAAGCGCCGGGAACTGGGGGTTATTGCCTGCGAACCTCAAAAAGACTGGAATGAATACTACGGCGACTTTAACCGGGCCCTTCTGCAATCCGGATATTCGGTATTGCAGCTTGCCCCCGGAGAAGAAATCCCCGATACCCTTCCCGTGCTTTTTGTATTTGGGGGTGTAGAAGAACTGGATGAGTACAGCCTGTACCGGATAGACCGGTACATACAATTAGGGGGCAGGGTGCTCTTTGCGGTTGAAAGCGTCGACATGGACTTTTTTTCCACCTGGGAAGCCCGGCTAAAAAAAGACGGGGGGCTTCTTTCTATGATTTCGTATTACGGCGCCACCGTGGGGCAAAGCCTGGTGCTGGATCAAGCCGCCCTGCCCATACCCTACCAAGATCCCGTTTCCAGACAGATCCTTCAAATTCCCTATGCGCCCTGGGTGCGGGTTTTGGAACGCCAGGAAAATAAAGATCACGTTCTTAGCTCCGGTTTTGCCGGCCTTGATCTTTTTTGGGCCAGCCCCCTAAGCCTTACCCTCCCCGATTCCGGCGGCGGCGAAGTTACCGGCGAAGTGCTTTTTACATCCACCCCCCGGGCCTGGCTTATGACCAGGGATTTTGCCCTGCGGCCGGAACAATACGATCTTTTCGACGCCGAGGCCGGCGCAAGTGAAGGAGAAAAAATCCTGGTCCTGGCCCTGGAAGGCCGTTTCCCCAGCTGGTTTGCGGATGTGGAAAAGCCCCGGCGGGAAACCGGAGAAATAGAAGAAGATCTTTGGACGGCGCCGCCGGAGGAACTGCCGGATATGCCCGTGGAACCCAAGGAATCCCGGATCGTGGTGGTGGGGGATGCGGACATAGGGGGCGCGTTGGCCGTCTATACCCAAAGGCAGCAAAGCCTTAACTTTGATTTTCTTGTGCAGGCGGCGGACTGGCTTGGGAACGACGGCGATATTGTGGGAATCCGCAACCGCCACAGCGGATCGGGCCGGCTTGATCGCATTACCGGTGAACTTAAGCGGGAAGGCACAATGTTTTTTTCCCGGCTCCTTAACATATTTATCCTTCCCCTTGGCATAATCATCATCGGAGCATACCGCGTCTTTAAACGGAAAAATAAAAAGGAGCAGTTCCATGCCCTATAAAAAGAAGATCATCCTCTTGGGATCCGCCGCCGCGGCGCTGGCGCTGGTATACGGCCTTACCCTGTTTTTTGATCCCGCGAGGGTCAACACCCGGAACGCGTACTTTACCTGGCTCCCCGCCGGGGCCAGGGAAGAGGCGGACCGCATTGAGATTTTTCGGGGACAAGAAAAACTTGAGCTGGTCCTGCGAAACGGCCAATGGGCCGCCCTGCTGGCGGCCCCCGGGGAATTCCCCGGCGCCGGGGAGTCCTCTCCGGTTATGGAAGTTCCGGTTAAGCAGGGGAGGGTGGATGACCTGTTTAGGATTCTGGAAACCAGGGGGGCCTTTCCCCGGCGGGGCTCTTCGCCGGAAAACCATGCGGATCTGGGGCTTACGGATAACGCCGCCCGGCTTGTTATCCGGGGCGGCGCGGGCCTTCCCCTGCTGGACTTGCTGGTGGGCAGAGACGACGCTTCGGGCAAAGAGGTATTCTTGCGCAGGAACGGGGAAAATGTTTTTCGTTCCGGCAACCGGCTTATCGGGTCCTACGTGAACGGACAGCGATCGTCCTGGTATGACCTTAGGCTCTTTGAAGAAGTTTCCCTCGATCTGGTTCAAAAGGTGCAGGTAAACTTTACCGGCGCCGAAGGGGTCGAAAATTTCGGCATTGTCCGCAGCGGCGAAAACTGGAATTTTGAAGGGGGCGCCCCCATCCTTGACCGGGAGAACCTTGAAAACTGGATCCGGGGGATCCTGGAAGCCCAGGGAGAGGATTTTAGGATACCCGTTAATTTTAATCCCCGGGCCCGGATAAGCCTGGAACTGGGGAACGGTTCGGTATTGTTGCTGCAGATAGGAGAAACAGAAGAAGACAAGAGCCCCGGGTTGGTAAGCGGAAAACCTTACCTGTTTGTGCTGCCCCAATGGACGGTAAGCCGGCTGCTTCGGGATCAAAATTATTTTCGCTAAGAAAGCGCTGATTCATTCAATCGGGAATTCTCTCCCTGCGGCGGTTTCCGGCGGTGGTTTCCGGCGGCGGTTTCCGGCGGTGTTCATGTTCCGCCCCGGCGTTAGCCGGCGGAATTTTTCTTGATAAATTCCCTGTATTTTTCCGGATCGCTTTTAAAGGCCACAATGGGCGTACTCTGTTCGATCTTTGCTTTTTCCAGGGCCTTGGCGGCTTCCAGAAGCAGCCGTTCCGCTTCGATAAGCCTGCCGGACCGGGAACTGATGCCGATAAGAAAGTCGTTTTTTGCATGGATCTGCCCGGCGCAGGTTTTTAAAATCCGGGAGTGGAATTCTTCGGCCTTAATAATCCCGTGTTCCAGGTCCGCGTTGGGAATAATTACCGTAATGCCCCGTTCCCCGTTTTCAAAACTTAGATCCCGCAGGTTAAAAAAATTCACCGCCTCTCCGGCAAGTTTTTTGTACAGGGTCCCGTCGCAGTTTACCCCTTCGCCGCATTCCATCAACAGCACCACCAGATCCTGTTCGGAAGCCGCGCAGCGGTGGATCTCGGAGGTAAGCCGGTCCTGGACATAGGCCTCCCAGCCTATGTTGCTTCGGGGGGAATAAAGCCCCTTGGGGTTTGCATTGCCGGAAGCAAAGGCGTCTTCGATGACGGCATCTTCGGCGACGGCGTCTTCGGCGACGGCGTCTTCGGTAACGGCGTCTTCGGCGACGGCGTCTTCGGCGACGGAAAATTCCGAGCCCTCCTCCGTCTCAAGGTCCGAAAAGGGCTCTTCTTCCGTTTCTGACTGGACCTGGTACGAAAATCCCTGATCCGGCAGCTCCCCGCCGGAAAGCTCATCCTGCCCCGGATCCGGAAAATCCGCCGAATCCCCGCCGGACAGATCCCCGCCGGGAAAACCGGCGCCGGGCAGATCCATGGCGGGCAGATCCTCGCCGGGAAAAGCAAGTTCTTCCTCGTCCAGAAAATCATTCAGATTAAAGTCATCGGTTTTATCCGCGCCGGCGTCCGGGGAGGGAACGCCGCTTTCCGTTTTGCCGCCGGCGTCAAACCCGGAAAAATCAAGGTCCCCGTTTTCGAAGGGTTCCGCCGGGGCTTCTTCTTCAAGGGCGGTCCCGGAAAAAGCGGCGGTGTCTTCGGCCCTGTTTAAGGAAGAGCCTTCCGCCGCCGCATCGGCGGGTTTTCCGGCCCGGGAAGCGTCTTCGTCTGTTTTTGCCCGGGCCAGGGATGTAACAATCATGGTAAAGAACGACACAATCAGGGCCCCCAGAATGGCAACCAGGGTTTGTTTGAGTACGTAGACCATGTATTCATAATTTACCGTGTTGATAACCGAATAGATATTTACATTCCGCAGCCCGGGGATGTCCACCTGCCTGGCCTTAAGCCCGGAATAGCCGAACCGGGTAATAAACCGGGGCCTTCCCCCCTCCTGGCGGATAAGGGCGCCCTGTTCCCGTTCAAAGGGCATATCCTCGGTCCCGGAACCGGTAACAATGATCCCCTGAAGAACCCTGTAGTCCATTATGGTTTTGCGGATCGTTTCCCGGAATGCTTCGCTGCGAAAATTATCCCCGTTTTGGGAAAGCAGGGCCTGCAGTTCGTCCAGTTCCCGCTCCCCCTGCCGATGCTGGCCGTCAACGCTGCGGTACACCCGGTATGCCGCGGAGACCACCGCCGCCAAGTAGACAAGAATACAAACCAGCGCCACAAAAGCGGGGATTTTAGATCTCAACTTCGTTCCTCACAGGCCAATTATATACGGTTTTACGTTTTTCTGCTAGAATAAAAACAGGGAAAACGCGATGAAAGTAAGAAAACCTTGTCTTCCGCCGGGGTGGTATCCCCAGGATCCGCAGAAGATAGCCGGGGTTTTAAGTAAATTTGCCCCCGGCAGAGGGGGGAAACCCGAGAATTCCCTGCCGGCGGCGCGTGTAGCCGCGGCTCCCCACGCGGGGTGGTACTATTCCGGCGCCATTGCCGCCCGGGCCGTCGCGGCGCTGACGGATTTTCCCGGCGCCGAAGATTGGGAGGGGACCCTCGCGGTCCTGGGTGGGCATCTTCCCCGGACCGCGGCGCCCCTGTTTGCCATGGAAGACGCCGTGGAAACCCCCCTGGGACATATACCCATCGACACGGAATTGCGGGATCTGTGCCTGGCCAAGGCCGGCGGGGAACCGGACCGGTGGCAGGATAATACCGTGGAGGTGCTTCTTCCCATGGCGCGGTACTTTTTTCCCCGGGCCAGGCTTCTTTGGCTTAGGCTGCCCGCGGCGATCTCTTCTTTTGAAGCGGGAAAAACCCTTGCGGGGGCCGCGTCTTCTTTGGGAAGGGACCTTAAAGTGCTGGGTTCCACCGATTTAACCCACTACGGCCCCAACTATGGTTTTTGCCCCCAGGGGTCCGGGCAGAAAGCCCTTGACTGGGTACGGACCGTCAACGACCGCCGCTTTATCGAGGCGCTGGGAACCGGAGATCCGGAACTGGTTTTACAGCGGGCGGAGGAAGAAAAATCCGCCTGTTCCGCCGGGGCGGTTCTTGGCTGCCTTGGCGCGGCCCTGGTCCTGGGGTCCCCGGGGGCCGGTGAAAGCGCCGGGACCAGGGGCGTATTACTGGAATACGGGACCAGCGCCGATACCGCGATGATCGAAGAAGGATCCCTGCCCGGGTTTTTTGTGGGATACGGGGCTTTTTCCTTTACTTGAAGGGGCTAATACCGGGGAGGGTGCGGAGCTCCGGTTCGATGGAACCGCCCCGGGGGTCATTTAGTCCTGAATTCCCCGGATATTTTGAACCCTTCTCTTGCCGGTTCTGCCGGGCCGGGATATGCTTGGACCATGGACAAGCTTATTATTAAAGGGGCCCGGGAACATAACTTAAAAAATATAGATCTGGAACTTCCCCGGGACAAACTTATCGTTATTTCCGGCCTTTCCGGGTCGGGAAAAAGCTCCCTGGCCTTTGATACAATCTTTGCCGAAGGCCAGCGGCGCTATGTGGAAAGCCTTTCCGCCTATGCCAGGCAGTTTTTGGGCCGCATGGACAAGCCCGATTTGGATTACATCGAGGGGCTTTCTCCGGCTATCTCTATAGAACAAAAGACCACCCACCGCAATCCCCGGTCCACCGTGGGGACGGTTACGGAAATTTACGATTATTACCGTCTTTTGTACGCGCGGATAGGCAGGCCCCACTGCCCCCGGTGCGGCAGGGAGATTCAGGAACAGGGGGTGGATTCGATTATCGAAACTATCCTGGCCCTGGGTAAGGGAGACCGGGTACAGCTTCTTGCTCCGGTGATCCGGGGAAAGAAGGGAGAGCACCGCAATATCATTGACGATGCCCGCCGGGCGGGGTTTGTCCGGATGCGGATAGACGGGGCGCCGGTTAATCTGGACGAAGATTCAAAACCGCTTAAACTGGACAAACAAAAAAAACATACGATAGAAATTATCATAGACCGTCTTGTGGTAGGGCCCGGCATACGGCCCCGGCTTGCGGAATCCGTGGAAACGGCCCTCCAAACCGCCGGGGGGATCATGCTTATCCTGGCCCAAAAAAAAGGGGAAGACCGGATCAACGAATACTTTGTCTCCCAAAAAAGCGCCTGCCCCGACTGCGGTATTTCAATTCCCGAACTCCAGCCCCGGCTTTTTTCGTTTAATAATCCCTACGGCGCCTGCCCTTCCTGTTCCGGCCTGGGGCTTAAACTGGAATTTGATCCCAGCCTGGTAATTCCCGACAGGGGCCTTTCGTTTAACGAGGGGGGCTGCATTCCCTATAACCCCGACAGCGCCTGGCACCGGAGCCGTTTTAAAAGCCTGGCCCGGCATTATAACTTTAGCCTTGACACCCCCTTTAAGGAACTGCCCAAAAATATTCTCGACGCCATCCTTTACGGCAGCAAGGACGAAATTAAGGTCCGGTACAAAAACCGGGAAGGAACGGGCCGCTTTGAATATACCTCCCGTTTTCCGGGGGTCTTGGAGGATCTACGGCGCCGGTACTTTGAAACCCAGTCCCCGGGAATTAAGGAATGGCTTGAAAAGTTTATGAGCCAAAAACCCTGCGAAGACTGCGAAGGAAAACGGCTAAAGCCCGAGGCCCTGGGGGTTACGGTGGGAGAAAAAAACATCTGGGAGCTTTCCAGCCTTTCGGTGGCCGATTCGCTTAATTTTTTCAAGGCCCTGCAGCTTGGCGCGGCGGAAAAAAAAATAGCCCGCCAGATTCTTAAAGAAATTAACGCCCGGCTAAAGTTTATGCAGAACGTGGGGCTTGATTATCTTTCCCTGGAACGAAAATCCGCGACCCTTTCGGGGGGGGAAGCCCAGCGGATACGGCTGGCCACCCAAATAGGTTCAAGCCTTATGGGGGTTTTGTATATTCTGGACGAACCTTCCATCGGCCTTCATCAGCGGGACAACCAGCGGCTTATTGACACCCTCTTGTACCTGCGGGATCTGGGAAACACCCTTATCGTGGTGGAACACGACGAACAGACCCTGCGGACCGCCGATCATATTGTGGACCTGGGGCCCGGCGCGGGGGTCCATGGAGGAAGGGTGATAGCCCAGGGGACGCCGCAGGAGATAATGAAGGTTGCCCAAAGCCTTACCGGGCAGTACCTGGCGGGGGCTATTAAAATGGAGATCCCCAAAGAACGGCGCCGGGGGAACGGCAAGTATCTTCGCCTGGGGGGGGTCCGGGAGCATAATTTAAAAAACATCGACGTGGACATACCCCTGGGGGTTTTTACCTGCATCACCGGAGTGTCAGGTTCGGGTAAGTCCACCCTGTTGGGGGATGTGCTGTATCCGGCCCTGGCGAACCGGATCTACAATTCCAACCATGTGGAGGGGGCCTATGACGATATCGAAGGGACCGAGTACATCGACAAGGTAATCGATATTGATCAAAGCCCCATCGGTAGAACCCCCCGGTCAAATCCGGCCACCTATGTGCAGGTCTTCGGGGCGATCCGCGAAGTATATGCGGCCCTGCGGGAATCTAAAATGCGGGGATACAAGCCGGGGCGTTTTTCGTTTAATGTCCGGGGGGGGCGCTGTGAAAACTGCTCCGGAGACGGAACGATTAAGATAGAGATGAATTTTCTTCCCGACGTATATATCACCTGTGATGTCTGCCACGGCAGGCGCTTTAACCAGGAAACCCTGGAAATACGGTACAAGGGCAAAAACATCGCCGATGTACTGGATATGACCATCGAAGAGGCGGGGGGCTTCTTTAAAAACATACCCCAGGTTTCCCGTAAACTCGATACGCTTCTTTCGGTGGGTCTGGGATACGTTAAGCTGGGGCAATCCGCCCTAACCCTGTCCGGAGGCGAAGCCCAGCGGGTTAAGCTTGCCCTGGAACTAAGCAAGCGGTCTACCGGAAAAACCCTGTACATACTGGACGAGCCTACCACGGGGCTCCACTTTGCGGATGTCAAGCAGCTTATGGAGGTCATACAGCGTCTGGTGGATCAGGGGAATACGGTGTTGATGATCGAACACAACTTGGACGTGCTGCTCCAGGCGGATCATATCATAGACCTGGGACCCGAAGGGGGCCACCGGGGCGGGGAAGTGGTGGTTGCCGGAACCCCCGAAAAGGTATCGGCCTTTTCAAAATCCTATACGGGGATATATCTTAAGGCAATGTTCGACAGGATACGATGAACCTCCCCGCCGTTTAGGGCGGGTGTCTTGTAGGCGTTACATTGTTTACAAGGTTCGGTCTGCAAGGAAATTATTTAACTGTGGGGTTTGCTGCCATGCAATCTAAACGCAACATTGTCAAACCGCCGTTTGCGTCGTCGCCGTTTGCGTCGTCGCCGTTTACGCCGTCGCCGTTTACGCCGTCGCCGTTTACGGCGGGGTATCAAACCCCACTACGAATGAAAAGGCTGCTGGTTTTTTTTCTGATCCTTTTTAGATTCCCGGCGCTCTATGCCCAGGAAGAACCTGCGGATGCTTCACCGGATAATCCGCCCGGCCTTAGCAGGGAATTCGTGCTGGAACGGGACATAGCCACTTCTTCCCGCCGGGAACTGGCGGACTGGTGCCGGAGCCTTGGGCTGGACGACGAAGGCGGCAAGGATGTTCTTGCCGGCCGGCTGCGGTTGTATTACCGTGGCGCCCTTGGGTCCCCCGAACAGGACCCCGCGGCGGCGCCGGGTACGGCGGCGGCGGACGCGGCGGAGCAGGCGGCGGCGCCGGGTACGGCGGGTGCGGCGGAACAGGCGGCGGCGCCGGGTACGGCGGACGCGGCGGAACAGGCGGCGGCGGCGGCGGGTGCGGCGGAGCAGGCGGCGGCGGCGGCGGGTGCGGCGGAGCAGGCGGCGGACACGGCGGGGCAGGCGGCGGACACGGCGGAGCAGGCGGCGGGCGCGGCGGACACGGCGGGGCAGGCGCCGGGCGCGGCGGAACAGGCGGCGGCGCCGGGTACGGCGGACACGGCGGGGCCGGCGGCGGCGCCGGGTACGGCGGGTGCGGCGGAACAGGCGCCGGGTGCGGCGGAGCAGGCGGCGGCGCCGGGTACGGCGGCGGCGGGTGCGGCGGAACAGGCGGCGGGTACGGAAGAACCGCCGGTACTACAGGAAACCGTCGAAACGGGGCCGGAAAAGCGGCCCCTCCTTATCATCATAGAATCCGCCAGAACCACCGAGTACTTTACCGTCGAATCGGTGCATGAGGAATACGCCCGGCTCCAGGGAGGGGTTTCGGTAAGCCTTAAAGACGGGGAAATAAACCACCGGATCCGGGCAGAAGAGATCCTCTATAACCGGACCCGGAAGATCATGACCGCCTCGGGTTCGGTGGAGTACGTTAAAGAAATGGCGGACACCATCGAAACCTTTTGGGGGGACGGAATAACGGTTAATCTGGACAACTGGTCCACCGCATTTATGAAAGGAACCTCGGACCGGGCGATTAGCGACGGAGAAATCGAGTACCGCTTTGAGGGAGAAGTAATTTCCCGGAGCGGCGAAGATTCCACGGTCCTGCGCCGGGCAAAAATAACAAACCCCAACGATGATGAATCTTATTGGTCCATTAACGCGTCGCGACTTTGGCTTTTGCCCGGTTCGGACTGGGCGGTTTTTAACGCGGTAGTTAAGGTAGGAGAAATCCCCGTCTTGTACCTTCCCTATTTTTTTGTTCCCGCGGACGAACTTATCTTTCATCCCGTGCTTGGCATTCGCACCCGGGAAGGAAGCTTTGTGCAGACCACCACCTATATTTTAGGCAGGCCCAAGATAAGCAGTTCTTCCGAAGAAAGTTCCATCACCACCATCATGGGAAGCGGCGCCGGAATAGAAAAAAGGCAGGAAGGGATTTTCCTTCGAAGCACGGGGCGCAAGCTTAGGGACGAAAGCGAGGTAAAACTTTCCCTCCTCGCGGACGCCTACGCCAACCTGGGGTATTACCTTGGAACGGAGTTAATCGTACCCCCCCGGGGGCCCTTTGGCGAATTGCTTTTTTCCCTGGGACTGGGGTTTAGCCGGGACATTGCCTATGATTACGGAAACTATACCCCCTTTTACCCAAAATACGACGGCGCCAGCCGGTGGCGCCGGTCGCATTTTTTTGACGCCGGCGTTCCCTTCCGGTACCGCCTTGTCAGTGTCGGCTCCGTGGAAGGCTCCGGCGCCCTGGCCGCGTCATCCCGGCTTTCCTGGAACCTGCCCCTGTATTCGGATCCCTATGTGGACAACGATTTTATGCGCCGTTCGGAGGATTCCAGCCTGTTTACCCTGATCCGCAGCAGCACAAGCCCCGATACAAACATCAGCGACAGTTCCATCGGTTCCTATAACTGGAACATTACGGGGAACATTTCGTTTGTAACCGCCGGCATGAGCCCCTATATAAACGAACTGTCTATTACCAGCATCGCCAATTCGGTTAGCTTTGAAACCAGATCAACCAAGCCGGCTCCCGACAGCAAGCTGTCCTACCCTCCGGACCTGTCGTTTTTTTATCCGGATAGATTTACCCTCTTTTCCATAGCCGCCTCCATAGGGGGAGAGCCCCTGTCCCTGGGCGAACGGGCGCAGGCCGGGGAAACGGAGGAGGCGGTTTTGCCGGGATGGGGAAGGCCCATATCACCGTGGCCGGAGGAGCCGGAAGCTCAGGATCAAGAGGAGCCCCTGTCCCTGAGCCCCCCGGAGCTAAACAGGACCCTGCAGGTTCCGGCCCTGGGGGGGCGCCGCTTTACCCTGGATTACAGGTTAACTCCTTCGGCGGTCTCGGAGATAAAGCTTAACTCCAGTTCCTGGACCGGCCCGGACGACATAGACTGGGGGGATCTGGCCTATCAGTTTTTTACAATCGGCGCCGACGGCGCCGTAGGACTAACCCTGTCGGAAAATCGGAATATTTATACCCACAACCTGCGGTTTTACGGCGCCTCGTCTTGGCAGGATTACACCTACCTTAATAAACAGGCCCCGGAATACGACACCCCGGCGGAACGGGAAAACGCCATGCGGCAGGTTCATAATATGACATACCTTTCCGGCTCCGTGGAATACGGTTTTACCCTGTGGCCTTTTTATCAAAGCCAGGCGTGGAGCACTACCAATTTCCAATACAACCTAAAGGGGCTTATGGGCAAGTCGGAATACGACCTTTCCGGAGATTCCTGGGACCTGCGGTGGGGAAGATGGAACCGCGAGGATATTGAATTTCACCGGGTCCAGGCAAATTTTAACCTTACCGTCATGGACAAGCTGCAAAGCCTCTACATTACCGCGGACATTCCCCCGGAAGAAAATTCCCTGGCCTGGGACGCCACCGTCCGGGCCGGGGCGTCCGAAACCAACGCCCGAAGCAGAATATGGGATCCCTTTGACGATCCTAGTTATGAGCCGATCTATTTTACCGAAACCCTGCGCTTTACCGATACTCTTTTTTTCTGGCACTATATGGTATACGATCCGGAACTGTCGGATTTTACGATCCTTAACAGCAGTTTAACCTGGGGCGGGCTACGCGTTTCGTTTACCGCCACCCGTTCCCAGGGCTATTACCTTGTTGATCAGGCCGGGAACCCCGCGGGGGGATGGCATCTTAAATCGGGGGACGAAAAGCTTAATCCCCAGGAATTAAGCGTCGGCTATACCAAGACCCATTCATTCAACGACGGCCGGCGGCTTAGTTTTGAGGGGAATGTGAATACGGGATTAACCTTTGACCTGCAGCGTTATTCCTATTCAAAGTTTTATTTTACCCTGGGGCTGACCGCCAAAATAAACCGCTTTTTTGACATCACCGTAAATTCCCATTCCGAAAATTCCGAGATCTTCCGGTACTTCCAGGGCCTGCCTTTCTTTAACGATGTGGACATTGAAATGCCCGGAGAAAAAAATCCTTTTGTGGATTTAATCAATTCGTTCCGCTTCGACAGCGTGGATAAACGAAAGGCGTCGGGGTTTAAATTAAAATCCTTTGGCCTTGATCTTGTACACCACCTGGGAGATTGGGACGCGACGTTGGGGATGCGCCTAACGCCGGAATTTGACAGCGCCGCGCTGCAATATAAGTTTAATACCGAAATTTCATTTACGGTCCAGTGGAAGCCCATACGGGAAATAAAAACCTCCCTGGAATATACCACCGATAAGGGGCTTAGTTATGAATAACCCGTGAAAGTTCTTCCAGGCAGCAGGATTTAAGGCTTTCAAAAAAAGCCTTTTTGTTTATGGCGCCGGATTTTTTTCGTATAAAGGCCGCCAGGGGCAGCAGGGTGGTCAGCAGTTCCGCCTCTTCCGTGGGTTCCGCCTCTTCCAGGGGATCAAAGGATCGAAGCGCTTCAAGGGATTTTTTATAGGATCGCAAAAAATCCATGGCCCCCTGCCGAACCGGACCGGTGGACAGGATAGAAAGGTTCCTGGTGGAAGAACCGCGGCAAAGCAGCAGGGTTCCCCAGGGCCCCGGGGCTTCGACCCGTAGTCCCGAAGAAGCCGCTTTTTGGTAAAGCCTTTCCCGGTAAAACCGAAGGGACTGGGTTTCGTAGTACCACGGCCGGTCCGGGGGACTTTCTTTCTTTAACGACGGGTCCCGGTAAAGAAAAGCCGAATGCTGGGCTTCCAGGGGCGTGTGCCGGGACTGGAAACATTCAAAGTAGGGGTAGATGTAGGTTCCCCGGGCATAGGTCTGCCCCTGGGGATACGAAAAATCCGCCCCGTACAGAATAATTTCCCCGGCCCCCAGAATTTCCGCCAAAGAAAACGCCGCGTAACTTACATTTGCCCCCGATGTGTCCAGCACCGGCAGGGCCCGCCATTTCCGGCTGATATACCGGGTTAGGGGGTGGCCGCCGCAGAAGAAAAAACGGTTTTCCGTCCTCGCGCCGACCGGCGGAGGGCTGGCAAGGTCTAAAAAGAGCATGGTCTTTGCCGGCAGGGCCTGAAAAAAATGGCGGTAACTGATATGCTGGCAGTCTATTGAAACAACCCCGTCGGGCTCTATCCCCCCGTGGAGCAGGACAGAAAGAGAAGTATCCGCGGCGATAAGAAAATAGGAATCCCGGTTCTTTTTAATCCGGGGGATCTGCTCGTCCAGAGAAGGCCCGGCCGCGCATATCGCGGCCCGCCGCAGGGGCGGAAGCACGGGAAGCCGGCCTTCCGCCAGGGGCAGGTTGCGGATAATGTTGGCAAACCATCGCTTGCCAAAGTATGCCTGTACCGAATAGTCCCGGGAGACGGCGTCTATCGATCTTTTAATGGCGTCCCCGGCGGCGCTAAAGCGTTCCTCTTTGTCCGTGCGGATCCGCAGAGGAAATACCCGGATGCCGCCGTCCACGGCGGGAATATAGGTTTCCAGCAGGTATTTTTCTATGTCGGCTTCGGAAGGATCCGGCAGAATGCGAAACCGGGGATCCTTTAACAATGATATATAATCCCGGCTGCTCAATAACTCGGCAATGCCGTCCCGGTCATATTCGATCACCAGAACTTTTTTTGTTTCGGTCCGTTCCAGGGCCGCTTCCGCGGCAAAGGCGCCCCCTAACCCCAGAAAAATAACGTAGCCCTCTTCGTGCAGGGTGGAAATAAGCCGTTCCCCTTCCCTGTGGGGATCTACCGTGGAATGGAGGGGATGGGCTTGCCCCGTGGAATCCAGCAGGGCGGGAATGACTTCGCCGGTTCTAGATTCAAGGAACCGGTATATGCCCCGGGTGGTTACCGCGGAAGAAAGCCCGCTGCAGAGCCTTGGATCGGTGCTTGAAAGGGCCAGCAGATTTCGTTCAAAGCACTGTTTATCCATGGCACAGTTCCGTTAGCTGGTTTTTTAATTCGCCGAAAAAATCTTTTTCTTCCGCCGGGGCGCCGGGCAGTAAAAGTTCCCCCAGTTCCCGGATTAGCCGGGTCTTCATGCCCGGATGATCAAGGGCCTCCAGCAAAAGCGACACCCCGGCCTTGACGCCTCCCGGGGGCTTTGTTCCCGCCGCGGCCCGGATGCAAAGACCGGTCTCCGCGGCGGAGCCTTCACATTCCATGCCCGCCGCGGCCTGGGGAATGCCCAGATCCTTCCTGCCCCCCAGGGAATAAATTCGTCCGGGAAAGGAGTCGGCGTATGTTTTAAACCAGGCGGCGTATATTTTGTGGCTGCCGGCGCCGTCGATGATCCTTTCCCGCTCGAAGCTTCGGGAATACAGGGGCCTGAACCGGGAAACCCCCTGTTCCAGGGCCTTTTCAAGGGCATAGGGCCGGGCATGGGTTTTAAGGTCCCGGTGGGCAAAATCAAGTCCCGTAATATACACCCTGCCGGCGGTTAAATACAGGGCCAGATCCAGGGCCGAGGCGCTTACGGTGCCCCGCTGCGGAAAGGATACAAAGGGAAGCTGAAAGGTTCGTAAAAGAAGTTCCTGCCACAGGCTTCCGTCGCAGAGGATCAGCGCGGGCCATACTTCCATCTGGGAAGGCAGGGCCGCGGTAAACCCCGCGGCTATGATTGGACGCCCCGGGGCATGGGAAGGGGCCCCGGGGTCCTTCGGGATTTCCCGGCAGCTTTCAAAAAGATGGAACAGGGCCCAGCCGCCGCCGTCGGTTGTGATGATCAGATCCGGCAGGATCTTCCGGTGGAGCAGGGCGGGGACCGCGGAAGAAACGGCCATCACCAGGGGCCTGGCGGGGAAATGGCTCCATTCCCCCATGTTATCCAGCGCGTCTTCCAGGCTGGGCCCGGCGGCGCAGATAAGCAGGGGCCGGGTTCCGCTTCGGACTTCAAGGGGATTACGCAGAATATCCAGGTTCCGTAATCCGTTTCGCAGCCAGCGCCGGCCGAAATTTTTTACCGTGATCCTGTTGGCGTTGATGCGCCGCAGGCATTCCGCGGTTCTGCCCGCGAGGTCCAGGCAGGCGGAACCGTAGGCCTTAATCGAAGGACGCCATTCGATAAGCTTTACCCCGGATCCGTCGGGGCCGGTAATAAGATCCTCCAGAAAGGGTTCCAGTTCTTTGCCGCAGCCGGGGTACCAGCATAGTCCTTCGGTTTTAGCGGCGCCTCCGAAGGCCCCCAGGTTTTTTTCTTCCCCGTAGAAGGAAGAACAATGAAGGGTAATGATCCGGGATCCTGGAAAGCGTTTTTGCAGGGCCGCTTCCAGGTACCCCAGCCCCGGTTCAAGCAAGATAAACCAGCGGTACGGTTTTTCCAGTTCCAGGGATGCAATGTACTTTTCCGCCTCTCCGGCGGGATTGTACCGGGAATGAAGAGCCCTATCCCCCGCATAGACGATATAACCGTTTTGGGCAGGAACAAGTTTTTCGGTCATTTAAAGGTATGGTTTAAGAAGGACAAAAGCCTCCTGGGAACCTTCGGCTTCAAAGTTAAATATATTTTTTCCCGGCACGGTCTTCATAAGATGCCGGGCTATAAGTTCCCCGTCCCGGGCGGCGTCAAAAAGAACCAGGCAGCGTCCGGGGGCAATCCCTTGGACCAGCCCGAAGGTGGAGACCATGGTTCCTATGCGGCCGGTAAATTCATCCGCCGAATACCGGAGGGCTTCAATGATAAGTCCCTGGAAGGATCCGAATTTTTCGTGGCCGGCGCTTAGAATGTCCATCACCGTTTTTTCGACGGCCGAAGCGGGAAGAAGATCTTCCTGTTCCTGCGGGGCCCGGCCCTTGGTAATACGGCTTAAAAGCCCCCCGGAGGAAGAACCGGCTATGTCAAAGGTTCCGGGTTGTTCACGGATCTTGGTAAGCTCCGTTTCAATATCGAAGGAATTTTCACCGGGCCCTTCCGCGGCCGGGGGCGCCGCCCCGGAGGAATCGGCGGCGTGTAATTCCATGTCCGATGGATCCATGACGGAAGTCTCTTCCGGCCCCTCCGGTTCCCACGATACCCCCGGCTCCTCCGCCTCTTCCGGCCCCCCGGGGGGAAGAAAAACTTCCCCGGCCTTTTGAAGCACCGCTTGGATCATTTCGCCGTTAAAAGAATCCTGATCTTCCCCCACCGTAAAGATCGCCTGAGGATACCGGTCCTGCGCCGGGGCCAGGGGAAAGGCCCAGAACCGCAGCGGGGAAGGGTCAAATTCACCGGAAGCCCTGTAGTCCACGGAATAGTACGTTTTGCCCTCTAGGGGTTCCAGGTTTTCCGAAGGAAAACCCGCGGCGGCGGTTCCCACGGAAGCATAGGGGACATACGACGCCCCGTTTAGGGCAAGACAACACCCCGCGGAAAAGGAACCGTAGGCTTTTAGGAGCGTTACGGCTGTTTCGGCCCTGGCGCGGCCGGGCCGTAAAGAAAGGAGCCGCGAACACAGGGCGGCCCCCATTTCATCTAAAGTAGGGGACGAAGGGCTTATTGTGGCTTTTCGTAAAAGCCCCATTTAAACTAGACCTAATTCCTCAAAAAGTTTTTTATACGTATCGAAGTATTCGGACTTGGCAAATTCTTCGATTTTATCTTCCGGCAAAGATTCCAAAAGCTGATCCATATACGAAAGAACCGTTTTAAGTTCCTGTTTAAGATTTGAAGGAATAGCCCCGGAAGGCCCGCCTAGTTCTTCCGCGGCGGGGGGGAGCGCCGGACTTTCTTCCGCCGGAGCTTCAAGGGGGCCGGCGAAGGGATCGGCGCCGCCGGAAAGCGCCGCCGGGGAGCCCAGGTCCGGCTCTTCGGAAGAAAAGGGCGAGTCCGCGGCCAGAGGGCCGGCGTCGTCAATAACCGGCTCTTCGGAAAACGCCGGCATCGAGCCGATGTCCAGATCCTCGGAAGAAAAAGGCGAGTCCGCGGCCGGGGGGCCCAGGTCCAGATCTTCGGAAGAAAAGGGCGAGTCCGCGGCCAGAGGGCCGGCGTCATCAATAACCGGCTCTTCGGTTACGGGAATTTCCATGGTTTCTTCGGGTTCAAACACAAAGTCATCCCCGGCGGCGTTCGCCAAGGCGTCCGCCGAGGCGTCCGCCGCCGAAATTCCCAGAGAATTGGGTTCTTCCATTTCCAGATCGATGGAAATATTATCTATGGCGGGTTCCGAAACGGGGTTTTCCGTTATATGGGCGCTTAGATCCGGCTCTTCGATAACCGCCCCCGAAAGGTCGATTTGATCGCCGGCGCTAAAATCCGCGGCCAGGGGATCTTCTTCCAGGTAGCTGGCGTCCTCCGGCGCCGGGGTAACGGGCATGGCCCCTTCCTGCCGCAGGTCGTTCAGTTCCGGCGGTTCGGCGCTAAAATCCGGCAGATCCTCCGTTGAAAGATCCAGGGAGATGTCAAGTTCGTCGTTTAGGTTTTTTACCTTATCCTCAACTTCTATTGCCCCGTCCAGTTCGGAAAGATCCACTTCGTCAAAACTCATGTCCACCGGATCGGTAAAACCGGAATTTTCCTCTTCGCCGCTTTCGCTTAAAAGGTCGTCCTTATCGGAAAGGTTTTCTTCGGCGTTTAGTTCGGAGTCCGCTTCCAGGTCCAGGAGCCCGCCGTTTTCAACACCCTGGTCCCCCAGGGCTTCGCCGGAACCGGCTTCTTCCGTAAAGTCCGCGGTATTAAGAATATTATCCAACTCGTCGCCGGTAAGGGCGATTTTTTCGTCATCCTCTTCGTCAAAGAATCCGCCCCCCTTGGGTTCGGCGGCCTCGCTCTTAACTTCTTTCCGAACCACCCCCAGTTCATGTTTAAGGCTGGCAAGCTCTTTTTTAATCGACGAAAGTTCATCGGCGATCTTCATTAACAGCTGTGTGGAAAGATCCGCGGCCCCCGGCGAAGCCCCGGCGGTCTGGGGAACCGGTTCAAGGTTTTCGGGCTCCATTTCGGCCACGTTGCTGTCCAGGTTGCCGAAGTCGATGCTTTTGGGAGGGGCCAGGGTGGTTTCGGAATCAAGAAAATCGTTCATGGAAACTTCGGTAAAGCCGTCTTTATCCACCGAAATGGGATCAAGGCCCGTGGGAAGTTCCGAAGTTTCCGGGATTTCTTCAAATTCAAGATCTGCAGTGGAATCGGAACCGGGGGCGGAAAAAGCGGCTTCGGCGCTTGGATCGTTTGAAAAATCAGGCAGTTCCAAATCGTCGGCAAACCCCGTGTCAATATCGGGCAGTTCCTCGATATCCGGCAGGGAAGAGGAAAGATCCTGGGGTTCGCTTTTTACCCATACGCCGTATTCGTCCAGTTCATCGGAGGAACCGATGGTAGTTCTATCGTCATAGATCGATGGATCATTTTTTCCAGCCATTAATCGCTCCCGCTAAACAGGTATATCATTAATTATCGGACCATTTTTAAGTTTCTACATATATTTTCATTCTTTTACTGTAACCCGCGGCTTTTATAGTTGTCAAGAAGCCTTTTTTAAAGAAAAAATAAAAAACTCCGTAAATCGAATAATGAAATTCGGAAAATATCTGTTGGTCCCCTGGCTTATCCTTGCGGTATACACGATCCTTTCTCTGTATAACGGCGTAAGCGGCGTGGTTCCTTACCGGGAATTGCTGTGGGAACGGAGAAAAATTCTGGAAAATCTTGATAAACTACAGATGACCAACGGGCAGCTGGAAGGAATCATGGACGCCCTGCTCTACGATTCCGAAACTATCCGGATAAAGGCCCGGGAACTGGGATACGGAGAAAGGGACGAGCGCTTTATCCGGATCGTGGGGCTTTCCGGCGTCCGGCGCAGCGAACTAAGACCCGGCGCCATCAGAACCGCCGGCCAGCCCCCGCACGGATCCGTCAAGGCTTATAGGATCTTTGCCTGCTGTACCGGCCTTATTTTACTTGCCCTTTTTGTTTCCTGGGACATCCTGCAGCACAGGAGCATCCAAAGACGGAGGATTCCCGGGGGCCTGTGGCACTTGTAGGGTTTGCGCCGCTTAGCGCCGCTTGGCGCCGCTTGGCGCCGCAAAACCACGATAAATGGGCCCTGCGGAAACTTCGTTTCCCTTGGAGTTTGCAGGGTAAAAAATCACCCCGCCGGCGTTTTTTTGGATTTTATGCACGACGTGCAACAAACTTCTAGGACAGTTTACCCCGGAATTCCCTGGATACTTCCCGCTTTATATCCCGTTCCCGGATCTCCGCCCGTTTGTCGTACATTTTTTTTCCCTTGCAAAGCCCCAGTTCCACCTTAACCCTGCCGTTCCTAAAATAAAATGAAAGGGGTATAAGGGTGTACCCTTTTTCTTCGGTCTTGCGGGCGATGCGTTTAATTTCCTCCCGGTGCAGGAGCAGTTTCTTTTTGCGGTCCGGGTTGTGGTTAAAGATCGAAGAAAAGGGATTTTCCGCGATCCGCAGGGAGTTGAGCCAGACT
Organism: Spirochaetaceae bacterium; assembly: GCA_031278215.1. GTDB lineage: Bacteria > Spirochaetota > Spirochaetia > Treponematales > Breznakiellaceae > JAISLT01. The sequence continues at coordinate 22,142 of JAITKV010000044.1, read as the reverse complement.
TCGCCTCCCGCCACCTCCGCCCACGCGTCGGGGAAAGAGATTTTTCCGTCCCGGAATGATTTTACTTCGGTCCCCAAAAGTTCGATCCCGCATTCGTAGGTGTCGTCCACCGTATAATCGAACCGGGCCTTCCGGTTGCCGGCAATTAGCTTTAGGTTTCCCTTCATGGCTTCCACGGGAAAACAGGGCCCTCGCTTCTCTGACGGACTATGACGGGCCTGAACCCGACAAAGGGGGACGAGGTTTCCGGGGGCAGGGAACCCCTTAGGGCGGGATCCAGGGCGCCGGGGTTTATCCATGCCCCCCCCCTCAGGGACCGGTCCGTAAAATCCGAATTCGCCGGAAAGGACCGGACCCCCCGGGGAGAGGAGAAAAAATCCAGGGGTACATAGGGATCGGCGCACCATTCCCACAGTTCCCCAAAGGAAAGGGCCTGTAGTTGATTTTGTTCTTTAAAGTACAGGACCAGGCTGCTCCATTCCGCTTCGCTGGGAAGCCGGACTTCCCATTCGGAAAAACCGGCGGGCAGTTTGGAACTAAGCCAGCGGCAGTAGACTACGGCGGCGTACCAGGAAATCCCCGGCGCCGCCGGGGCCGGGTAATCGGGATTATCCACCGGCGCCAGATATTCCTCCTGAACCAGCCCCTCATCGATAAGGGCCCTGCGGTTTTCTTCGGCCCACCGGGGATTTTCCGCGGTGAACGCGTCCCAGGATCCCCGGGAAACCGGAGCTTGGGCCACGTAGAGGGGGTCTTCCCCGCCGGCGGCCGCCGCGATAAAACGCAGGCCCCCGGCGCTAAGGTCTCCGGAAAGCCGGACCCCCGGGGGGGCCGCTTCTTCCTCCCGGGCGCCCCCGGCGGCCCAGGCGGACCCTTCTACGGCCCCCTTCCCGCCGGGGATCATTTCCGCCAGCCAGGGGGCCGCGGCGGGACTTTTGCCGATCCGCCCCGAAATATCCCCCATGGACTGCAGGAGGCTTAGGGGGGAGGGGGATAGTCCGTGGTTGTCAAGGAGGACCTTGGCCCGTAGAATGTCCCGGACCGAGGCCCTGTACGCCGCGTAGGGAAGGCACAGTTCCAGAACCTCTTCCAAAGATTTTTTAACCCAGGGATCCGCGGCCGCGGGGCCTATCCGGTAGGCGCCCTCGGAAAGGCTCCGGGGTATCTGGTACATTTCGGTGGCTTCCCCCGTGAAGGACCAGCGGACATAATCCTGGGCGGACAGGGTAAAGGCTTCCCTGGGGTCCGGCGCGGAAAGGGTTCCCGAAAAGAAAAGCCGCGTGGGAAAAAAAGCGGAGCCGAAGATCCGGCCCCGGACGCTAATGTCCTGTTCGTCTCCGGTAAATCCGGGAAGGATAAAGCTAAGGCTGTGCCTGCCCCGGGGTATAAAGACCTCGCAGGGGGCGCTCCCCATGGTAATGCCGTCCACCCGGACGGCGGCGCCCCAGGGCTCGGAACTAAACACCCCCAGGGCCCCGGGTTTTTTTATGCCCGGGAAAAAAAAGACAAAAAAGAATACGCACAGAATAACCGTCCCGTATAGGATCCCCAGGTATATGCCCGGTTTAATCCCAAAAACAGGCTTAAGTTTAACCTGATCCTCGCTTTGGACTTCAATTTTCTTAAAAAACCGGGGAAACAGGGATCGGATATTGGTAAACATAGGGGCAGTATAAGACAGCGGCGGGTATTGTTCAACCGGCCTTTTGTATGCTAGGTTTGTGCAATGAACGGCAGGCATGGCGGGGCTTCCTTTTTTGACCGGCTCCAGACAATTACCGAATCCGTTTTAAGCCGCCGGCGGGCGATTCAACGGATTAGAAAAGAAAAACAGCGGAAGAAAAACCCCCTTTTTGACTGGATAGAAGCTTTTATCTGGGCCGCGGGGGTGGTCCTGCTGATCAACCAATACCTTTTCCAGGCCTATCAAATCCCTTCGGGTTCGATGATCGACACCCTGCTTGAACAGGACCGGATCTTTGTTAATAAACTGATCTACGGCCCGGAACTGCTTCCCGGAGTGGGGAAGCTTCCCAGTCCTGTTAAGCCCCAGCGGGAAGACGTGGTTATCTTTGAAAGTCCCGAATATTTTTCCCAGGGCCCCTTGTTCGACATAGCCCAGCGGATTATTTACATGCTTACCCTGTCCCAGGTGGACATTGACCGGGATCCGGCGGGGAGGGTCCGGGTTCACTTTCTTATAAAACGGGCCGCGGGCATGGAAGGGGATCAGATCCAAAGCCGCCGGGGGGAACTGTATTTTTGCTTTGCCGGTGAAAACCGGTGGATCAGCGAGCGGGAGTACCTTGCCCAGCGGGGATTTACCCACCGCCTTACCCGGCTGGTGGAGGACCAGCACTATCCGGCTTTAGAGGCCATGGGAAAAACAGAGGCCTACATGGAGTTGGGCCTTACCCCGCCGCCGGAACTGATGCAGCGGGCCGGCGCCTACGAACTCCGTTACGGGGACAGCTTTGTCAGGCAGCGGGCCCGGTACTCCTTTATCCGGGGCGCCTATCCCCAGGATCAGCGGTACCGCGTCCAGGCGGTCCGCCAGGGAAACTGGTACGTTCCCGAAGGCCGGATCATGCCCCTGGGGGACAACAGGGATAATTCCCATGACGGCCGCTTTTTCGGGACGGTGCAGGTTTCCAAAATCCTGGGACGGGGGGCGATAAAGTACTGGCCCCCGGGACGAATAGGGATAATACGGTGAGGTAGCTATGGCAAACCGCTGGCGGCAGTATTCGTATGTGGCCCAAAAAAGTTATCTGCGCCGGATGCGCATCATCCTGGTCTGGGTCTTTAGTTTTTTTTTGATCTACACCTTTGTGTCCGCCCTTTTTGTTTCCAACCGGGTGCTGGAAAACAGTACCATGACGCCGGGACTTTTGGCGGGGGACAGGTTTATCTTTTCGTCCTTTACCTTCCAGCATCTGCTTCGGGACCGGAACAGCGGGAATCTTCCCTTTCACCGGGGGCAGGTGGTGCTGGTAGACCGTTCCGCCCTTTCACGGCGGCCGGCGTTTAGGCTTATCATGGACGCCCTGCTGCGGTTTATCAGCTTTCAGCGCCTAAGCCTCTTTTCCAAGGAAGACACGCTTTTTATAAAACGGGTGGTGGGGCTGCCGGGGGATACCATTTCAATGAACGACTTTGTAATTCGGGTACAGCCCGCGGGAGAAAGCTATACCATGACCGAATTTGAACTTTCCACCAGCGATTATGTGCCGGATCTGCCCCAGGTTTCCCCCCACTGGGACGAGTCGATCCCCTTTTCCGGAACCATGGAAACGATCACCCTCCGGGGGGAGGAATGTTTTGTCCTTTCCGATAACCGGAGCGTTACCAATGATTCCCGGACCTGGGGGCCTGTTCCCGCGGATTCAATAATCGGCAGGGCCCTGGTTCGGTATTGGCCCTTAACCCGTATCGGGGATCTGTAAATACGTGATCTTCCGGGGGGATGAAGAATCTACGGATCCGGCGGAACCTTCCGGGTCCCGGTTCGAAGCGCCCTCCGTTTCCGTATACCTCCACATACCCTTTTGCGATGAAAAATGCGATTACTGCGATTTTTATTCGATCCCCCTGGGACATGAAAGCCCTAAAGACAAAGACCTAATCATAAACCGGTATATTACCGCGGTTCTAAAGGAAACGGAAAGGCGGCTTGAAAAAACACCCCGGGCGGCCACGGTATATATCGGCGGCGGCAGCCCCTCCGGCCTGGGGGCCGCGGGAATAAAGCGCCTTCTGCGGGGCCTTGGATCCCTCATGCCCCCCGCGGGAGAAGTAACCGTGGAGGCCAATCCCGAAACGGCGGACGACGCCTTCCTGGACGCCTGCGGCGCCGGCGGAGTTACCCGCCTGTCATTGGGGGTCCAAAGCTTTGATCGCCGGGCTTTAGAGGCCCTGGGCCGGAGGGGCGGCGGGGGGGACCTTCTCCGGCGGACCGCCGCGGCGGCGGAACTGTTTGGCCCGGGGCTGTCCCTGGATATCATGAGCGGCATTCCCGGGCAGACGGAAACGGCGCTGCGGCGGGACATTGACCGGGCCCTTTCCTATACTCCCGGCCATATTTCGTTCTACGCCCTGACGGTGGAACCGGGAACCCCCCTGGCCCGCCGCGTCGCCCGGGGCCTTTCCCTGCCTTCGGCGGATGCGGCGGACCGGCTCTGGCTTGCGGGGCGAAGGGCCCTGATACGCGGGGGATACGAACACTACGAGGTGTCCAACTTTGCCCTGCCCGGCCGCCGGAGCGTCCATAATATCCGGTACTGGCGTATGGAAAACTGGATCGGGGTGGGGGCGGGGGCCTCCGGCACCTGTATCGGCGGCGACGGCCGGGGCCGGCGCATAAGCTACGAGCCGGATGCGGGCAATTTTATCAGCGGGCCCCTTGAAGTTACCGAAGACCTGGACAGACCCACGGTGCTGCGGGAAACCCTGTTAATGGGATACCGGTACATAGAGGGCCCGGACCCGGCGCTGTTCCAAAAACGGTTTGGCAGGACCATTGAAGAGGCGATCCCCAGGACCCTGGCAAAGTGGGGGAACAAAGAAAAGCGGCTTCGTTTTTTAAATTCTTTTTTACTTGACTCCTTTATGGAATTGGATCAATAGTAAAGTTTAAATGAAGTCCATTCTTGCAAGGCTGGGTATTTTTTTTCTTGGCGTTTTAACATGGTCCTGCGTAAAGCCGGAACTTGCCGTTCTGCCGGCGTATCCTGAATTTAACGGACTGTTTAAAACCGCGGAAGAAACGTATCAAAAATTACGGATCCGGTATGTGGGCCCCGGAGAAGATTCTTCGGAACCGGCGCTGCTTGTCCTTGCGGAGGAGGAGCTTGCGGGTTTTGTGGACGCCGGGTTGGCGATGAATCTGGAAGACGCCTTTGGGGTCCTGGAGGCGGGAAGGCCGGCGGGAAGGCCGGCGGGAGGGCCGGGGGAAAAGCCGGCAGCCGGGGGAATCGAGGATATCCGGCGTACACTTCCCCTTTACTACCGGGACGGCCGGTTCTGGGCTTTGTTCCTTAATTCGGGAACCGGGGTCCTCTGCTACGATCCGGAACTGGCGGAGCGGTACTTCCATGTATCGGACCCCCCCCTGGTACAAGAACGGCTGGGGGATCTAAATTCGTTTATCGTATCGGCCTTTCTTATAGGAAGCCGGTCCCTGGGTTCCTGCGCCCTTATTCCTTCCGCCGATGAACTTTTACCGGCCTTTCAGCATACCCGGTCCGTGTCCCTGCAAAGGGCGGGCCTAACGAAGGAAGAGAAGGAACGGTGGTTCAAAGACATTGTGGGGCTCTTTCGGGACCGGGGCTGGGATGGCCTTAAATTTGAAAACGGCGGACCCCGCAGGACCCTGGCCTTTTTCCTTGGACCGGGAAAGACCTTTAGCAGCCCCGGGGGCGGCGCAAACTGGCGGGTAATCCGGGGGCCGGATCCGGAAAGCAACGGCGGCCTGTGGCTGGTCCTGCACCGGGATATTTTTACCGGAAAAAAAAGAAGGGTTCGGCACATTCAAAACTATCTTAAGATCCTTTTACCGGCGCTTATCCCAGATAATCCGACAGCCGCCGGTACGCCCGGTTAAGCTCGTGTTTCAGGTCCCTGTCCACGTTCTCTCCCAGTTCGTCGATCAGCGCTTCAAGGCTGGCGATGCTTTCGTTAAGCGCGGTGTGGAAACCCCGGGAACAGCGGAACCAGTAGTTTCCCCGGGAATCCGTAAACAGGGAAAGAAATCCCAGTTCCTTTGATTCGGCCTTTTTATCCTTTTTCCACAGCGCCGGTTTAAGGATCAAGGAAAATTTTTCCACCAGGGCGTTAAGGCTTTCGGGGGCCGCGGAGCTAAAGTTTTTCTTCCGGGGCCAGTCCTGGGTCAGGGCGTTTTCCAGGTCAAGGCTGGGAAGGACCGTCAATATGAGTGAAAGTTTTTCTCCCGCCAGAATGGTATGGTCCCCCTTAAGGGTGATAAGCCCCCGCAGGCCCCGGTACCGGCGGGGATCGATGGCGGACAGAGCGCTTTCCCGGTCTTCTTTTTTGCCCGAATCCTTAAGTAAAACAAGTTTTTCCCAGGGCAGCGTAACCTGTTTTTTTCCCTTTCGTATTTCCACGGGGAATATTTCGTTTCCCAGCTTGATATTGCTTGTAAAGTCCCGTCCTTCCTTACGCGGCCGGCCCCCTTCCTGGCCCCGGCCTTCGGGGGCCCCTCCCAGTTCCGCCAGCACCAGGGGGCTGATGCGCTGGAGGGTGTTCAAGGAAAGGGGGCTTACCGACATGGCGTACATGCGGGTGGTCCGGACAATTTCTCCTGCGACAATATACCGGGGATCTTCTTTAAACATTACCGAGCCGGGGTGTATCATAATCCGGTCCGCGGTCAGGGACCGGTACATTTCCCGGCCTTCCCGGACGCAGACAAATTGGATAAGCCCCCGGCCCACACAGCACAGGTAGTCTTCAATGCCCCCCCCCGAAAGTACGGGGATTTCCATGGCGGCCACAATTTCTTCAAGCTGGGCCGCCACGTGGGTAATTTCCGCCATGGCCCGTTCATCCAGGTAATTCCGGCCGCAGAAATTTTGTTTATCCGCCGCGCCGGTATACGCCCGGTACAGTTTAAGGTACGAAACAAAATCCCCTTGAGGATCCCGAAACCCATGATGGGCCCTTCGTGCGTCAAGCTCCTCCCCCGGGGGAAGCACGTAGGGGCTTTGGGTGGAAAGAAAGGCCGCGGCAATAATTGTTTCTTTAATTACCTGCGGATACCGGAATATGGCCTCCACGATAATCCGGGATTGCCGGGGGGGCAGGGGGAATTCGGTCATCATCTTTCCAGTGGAAGAAAGGGTCCTGTCCTCTTCCAGGGCTTCCAGAAGATTAAGGGTTTCTATCGCGGCGATAATCCCCTCCCGCCCCGGGGGGGAGATAAACTCAAAGCCTTCGTAATCTTTAATGCCCAGATCCGCCATGCGAAGAACCACCTCGGAAAGGTCCGTCCGGTAAATTTCTTCGGTGGTAAAAAGGGGGCGGTTTTCAAAGTCCCGCCGGGTATAGAGGCGGTAGCAGGTTCCTTCCCGGGTTCTTCCCGCCCGGCCCTTGCGCTGGTTTGCCGAAGCCTTGGAAACCGGGGATTCCACCAGGCTGGATGTAAAGGTCCGGGGGTTGTAGTAGTTAAGCTTGGAAAGGCCCGAATCCAGCACGGCGGTGATCCCGTCTATGGTTACGGAGGTTTCGGCGATGTTGGTGGAAATAACCACCTTGGTTTTTCCCCGGGGGGGGGCTTCAAAAACCTTTTCCTGTTCCTCTTTGCCAAGTCTTCCGTACAGGGGAAGAAGGTGAAGGTACTTTCCCCAGGGGGCAAAGGCCAGGCGGTTCATACAATCCTTGATCATCTTTTCTCCGGGAAGGAAGATTAGCATGTCGCCGGATCGTTTTTCGCTGATAAACCGTTCCACGATGCTTTGGATCTTTCCCAGCAGGGCCTCCGCGGCCAGGTTTCCGCCTTCGCGCCTGTTTTCTTTCCGGTCCCGGAACGAACCGGGGTCCCTGGCGCCCTGGTCCCGGCCGGTTTCACCGGTGGATCCCGCCAGGGGCGGGTCGTATACCAGGGTTACCGGGAAAATCTGGGCGTCTATCTTAACCACCGGACATTCCCCGAAGTATTCGGAAAAGGCCTCGGCGTTTATGGTGGCGGAAGAAACAATCACCTTAAATTCCTTCCGTTCTTTAAGAACCCGGTTAAGGAGCCCCAGGATAAAGTCGATGTTAAGGCTCCGCTCGTGGGCTTCGTCGATGATCATTACCCCATAGCGGGAAAGCCAGGGATCCAGCTTCATTTCCTGAAGAAGGATGCCGTCGGTCATAATTTTAATCCTGGTATCCGGGCCGGTTCTGTCTTCAAAGCGCATCTTGTAACCCACGGGGCAGCCGGGTTCGCCGGGATTTGTAAAACCCAGCTGCCGGGCGATAAAGCCGCTTACGGAAAGGGCCGCAATGCGCCGGGGCTGGGTAACCCCGATGATTCCTTTTTCCCCATAACCGGAGCCGTGGAGGATCACCGGAAGCTGGGTGGTTTTTCCCGATCCGGTGGGGCTTTCTACCACCACCACCTGATTGTTTTCCAGCGCGGTAAGAATGCGGTCTTTATGCTGGTAGACCGGCAGATCAAAGTAATTCATGGACATACAGTATAACCGAAATAAGCGCTAAGGGATACGGCCTTAAAATATACTGTCAATAACGGTGAATCGTTCTCCTCTCGGGGGTAAACGTATCACGGAGCAACAACAAAAGACACATACGGGAACCTCTAAAAGCCCAACCGGGGTTTCCAGGGGTTCCCATAAAACGCTTGACAATTCTTTGCCAGGGCTGTAAACTAATTAGGAATGGATCTTAATAAGGCAGTATTATTTTGGCGGAGAATTTAAACAGGCGTAATACCCGCCAGCGGGAATTGGTTTTCGAGGCGGTTTGCTGCGGGAATCATCCGGCGGCCCGGGAAATTTTTGACCAGATTGCAAAAACAGAACGGATTAGTCTGGGAACCGTGTACCGTAATCTTATGATTCTGGAGGAAGAAGGGGAAATCGTGCAGGTTAAAAGCGATCCCGAACTGGTCCGGTATGACCGGCGGCGGGATCTTCATCATCATCTCCACTGCAAAATCTGCGGCAGGGTGTACGATATGCCGCTGCCCTACAATTCCGGGTTTGACCGGGAAGCCGCTAAAAAAAGCGGATACCGGATTGAACGCCATTCCATTACCTTCGAGGGGATCTGTGCCGCCTGTATGCAGGAGAAACCGCCCAAAAAGGGGTCCCAGAAGGGTCCCCCAAAAGGGTCATAGCGGCGATCTGCCTGACAGCGAAAAAAAAGAGTTGTCATCGGCAATTCTTTTTTTGGAACGATTATTAATAATCGTTCTTATTATTAATAAGGAGTTTATTATGGAACCAAAACTCACCACCGCCCATGGACAGCCGGTTGACAACGACCAGGCGTCCCAGTCTACCGGTCCGCAGGGGTATACCCTTTTATCGGACGTCCACCTTATCGAAAAACTGGCCCACTTTGACCGGGAACGGATACCCGAACGGGTAGTTCACGCCAAAGGAGCCGGAGCACACGGCGTCTTTGAGGTAACCCGCCCCATGACGGAATACACCTGCGCAGAATTTCTTTCGCAGGCGGGAAAAAAAACCGATGTGTTTGTCCGGTTCTCCACCGTAGGAGGTGAACGGGGCTCCGCCGACTCGGAGCGGGACCCCCGGGGCTTTGCCGTTAAGTTTTACACCGGAGAGGGGAACTACGATCTTGTGGGTAATAACACGCCCATATTTTTTATCCGGGACGCCGTCAAATTTCCTGATTTTATCCATACCCAAAAACGCAACCCCCAAACCAATTTAAAGGATCCGAACGCCATGTGGGATTTTTGGTCCCTTACCCCCGAATCCCTTCATCAGGTGGCTGTCCTTTTTTCCGACCGGGGAACTCCCGCTTCATACCGGAACATGCACGGTTTCGGCAGCCATACCTATATGTGGTACAACGAGAAAAAAGAGTACGTCTGGGTAAAATACCACTGGGTATGCGGCCAGCCGGTTAAAAACCTTACCGGGCCCGAAGCGGAGGCCCTGCGCGGTACGGATCCGGATCACGCGACCCGGGATTTACATGAAGCCATTTCCCGGAAAGAATTCCCAAGCTGGACCCTTAAGGTTCAGATTATGACGCCGGAACAGGCCGAACAGTTTGCGTTTAATCCCTTTGATGTAACCAAGGTGTGGTACCACAAAGATTTTCCGCTTATTCCCGTCGGGAAAATGACGCTTACCAAAAACCCGGAGAATTATTTTGCCGAAGTGGAACAGGCGGCTTTTGCCCCCAGTAACACCATTCCCGGCATTGCCCCGTCGCCGGACAAGCTTCTCCAGGGAAGGCTCTTTGCCTATACCGATACCCAGCGCCACCGGCTGGGGACCAATTTTACCCACATCCCCATCAACGCTCCCAGGTCTCAAGCGGCGCATTACCAGCGGGACGGCGCCATGAACATCAACGGCAACGGCGGCGGGGGGCCGGTGTATTACCCCAATACCGCGGGGGGGCCGGTTCCCGCCGGCGACCGGGCAGCCCCGCCCCGCATAGGCCTCACGGGCGTTCTTGCCCGGCATGAACAGGAACTGGAGGCCCTTGATTTTGAACAGCCGGGACTGCTTTACGGCAAGGTCATGGATGAGGCCGCCCGGTCCCGCCTCTGCGACAATCTATGCGCCAGCCTCGGCGGCGCCCGGCAGCATTTGCAGTACCGGCAAACCGCCCTTTTTGCCCTGGCGGATATTTCCTGGGGCAGAGAAATGGCGGGCCGCTTACACCTCGATTTCGACCGGGTTGTAAAACTTTCACAAATGTCGCAGGCGGAACGTACAGCCGCGACCAGGGAATAAGGAGGCCCTTATGTATTTTCACGGATTATTCGCGGGAATCGCCGCCCTGGTTATTATTGGGCTGTTTCATCCGGTGGTGATAAAAGGGGAATACCATTTTGGCAAACGGATATGGCCGTTTTTCCTTATAACGGGATTGGGCTTCACTGCGGCGGCCTGTATTGTTTCCCATGCGTATCTTTCTGCCCTTTTGGGAATCACCGGGTTCACCTGTTTTTGGAGCATCAAGGAACTTTTTGATCAGGAAGAACGGGTAAAACGGGGCTGGTTCCCGCGGAACCCGTCCAGGAATCCGGCCTAAAAAACCCCTGGATTCCCCAAAAATTCCGGACGGCGTCCTGCCGGCTAAAAAAAGATGACCGGCGCTGTGCAGGCACGGCGCATGGCGTTAGTCACCTTTTAAGCGGCGTAGGCAGGGGCGCCGTTTTCTGGATATGGATTTGGACGTTTGTGTTCCGCCGCCCGGCCTGAAGGATCATCACGAAAGACGCTATCATCATTTACTCTTTCTTTTTTCCGGTAAAAAGGCTATACTGGTTTTGGAGGATATTTATGTCCAAAACGAAATTCGTATATTTCTTCGGCGAAGGAAAAGCCGAAGGCGACGCCAAAATGAAAGATATTCTTGGCGGCAAGGGCGCCAACCTGGCGGAAATGACAAATCTGGGAATTCCCGTTCCGCCGGGCTTTACCGTTTCTACCGAAGTCTGCGCCGCGTTTTATGAAAATAACAAAAAATATCCGGCCGGGCTTGACGCGGAGGTTCTTTCCGTCTTGGAACGGCTTGAAAAGGTGATGGGCAAAAAACTGGGGGATCCGGAAGACCCGCTTCTGGTATCGGTCCGTTCCGGGGCGCCGGTTTCCATGCCCGGCATGATGGATACGATCCTTAACCTGGGAATGAACGACAGATCCGTGCAGGGCCTGGCAAACAAAACCGGGAACCCCCGCTTTGCCTGGGACGCGTACCGCCGCTTTATCCAGATGTACGGGGACGTGGTGATGGAGGTTCCCCACGACGCCTTCGAGGCGGCGTTAAGCGGCCTTAAAAAGGCAAAAAAGATAGACCTCGACACGGACCTTGACGAAGGGGATCTTGAAAAGCTTGTGGCGGAATACAAAAAAATCGTCCGGACATACAGCAAAAAAGATTTCCCCCAAAAACCCCTGGATCAGCTCTGGGGGGCCATGAACGCCGTCTTCGGTTCCTGGATGAACGAGCGGGCGATCAAATACCGGCAGCTTAACGAGATCCGGGGCCTTAAGGGAACCGCGGTTAACATCCAGTCCATGGTCTTTGGCAACTTCGGGAACGATTCGGGCACCGGGGTCTGCTTTAGCCGGGATCCATCCACGGGGAAGAACGAATTTTACGGCGAATACCTGATGAACGCCCAGGGCGAAGATGTTGTGGCGGGGATCAGGACGCCGGAAAAAATCGCCACCCTGGCAAAGCGGAATAAAAAAGTCTACGACCGGCTTGTGGGGATCAAAGACAAACTGGAACAGCATTTTAAAGACATGCAGGACATGGAGTTTACCGTCCAGCAGGGGGAACTCTTTCTGCTTCAGACCCGGAACGGTAAACGGGCGGGCGCGGCCGCGGTAAAGTGCGCCGTGGACATGGTGGCCGAAAAACTTATCACCAAGGAAGAGGCGATCCTGCGGGTAAGCCCCGGCCATCTGGATCAGCTGCTTCACCCGATGATCGACCCCAGGGCCCTGCGGGGGGCAAAGTCCCTGACCAGGGGCCTTAACGCGTCCCCCGGCGCCGCCGCGGGCCGTATCGTGTTTTCTGCCCAGGAGGCGGAAGAATGGCACGGCCGGGGCGAAAAGGTGCTTCTGGTGCGCAAGGACACCAGCCCCGAAGACATCGGCGGCATGGTGGCGTCCCAGGGAATTCTTACTTCCACCGGCGGCATGACAAGCCACGCGGCGGTGGTGGCCCGGGGCATGGGAACCCCCTGCGTCGCCGGCGCCAAGGGCGTTTCCGTCCAGGGTAAAAAAGTAGTGGTGGGGGTAAAAACCTTTAAGGAAGGGGACTGGCTTTCCATCGACGGCTCTTCCGGCGACGTATACGAAGGCCGGCTGCCCCTGGTGGTTCCGAAAATTTCCCAGGACATGAGCGCCTTCCTCTCCTGGTGCGACGAGATCCGGGCCGCTTCGGTCCGGGGCGGCCTTAAGGGCTTTGACGTGCGGACCAACGCCGACCAGCCCGAGGACGCGAAGCGGGCCTTTGAATTCGGCGCCCAGGGGGTAGGGCTTTGCCGGACCGAACACATGTTCTTTGACAGGGAAAAACTTATTCACTTTAGGGCGATGATCGTCGCCGACACCGTTGCAGAACGGAAGATAGCGCTAAAAAAGATCCTCCCCCTCCAGAAAAGGGACTTTTTTGGGATCTTCAAGGCCATGGAAGGCCGCCCGGTAACGATACGGCTGCTGGATCCGCCCCTCCATGAATTTGTTCCCCATACCAAAGAAGAAACCGCCGAGCTTGCCGCGTACCTTAAGGTAAAGCCTTCGGCGCTCCAGCCCAAGCTCGACAAGCTTCACGAAGCCAACCCCATGCTCGGCCACCGGGGCTGCCGGCTTGCCGTTACGTACCCGGAAATTTACGACATGCAGGTCGAGGCCATAGCCCTGGCCGCGGCGGACTGCGTTAAACGGAATATCCCCGTGCGGCCCGAAATCATGATCCCCATCGTGGTAACGGCCCGGGAACTCAAACTCCTGCGGCCCAATGCGGAGGCGATTTTAAAGCAGGTTTTCCACAAGGCCGGGGTTAAGCTTGACGTAAAAATCGGCACGATGATCGAGGTTCCCAGGGCCGCGATACGGGCGGGCCATGTGGCAAAGTACGCGGACTTCTTTAGCTTCGGCACCAACGACCTTACCCAGATGACCTTTGCGTTCAGCCGGGACGACGTGGCCTCTTTCCTTCCCGTGTATCTGGAAAAGAACGTCCTGGACGTGGATCCCTTTAAATCCATCGACGAAGAAGGGGTAGGTTTTCTAATCCGCCACGCCACCACCGAAGGGCGGAAGATAAACAAGGACCTTAAAGTCGGCATCTGCGGCGAGCACGGCGGGGATCCGCTGACCATAGACTTTTGTTACCGCTCCGGCCTAAGTTATGTGTCCTGCTCGCCGTTCCGGGTGCCCCTGGCCCGGCTTGCCGGCGCCCAGGCGGTGATCAACAACGGGAAAAAGTAGGTCCGGCTTACAATTCAAGCCCCCGGGCTTCCAGGGCTTCCGCGGTCTCCGCGGCCATCTCCATCATCCTTTCCGTAACCAGGGGAAGGATCGCCGTCATGTGCCGCAGTCCCCATGAGGAGCCCCGGGCCCTGCAGGCCAGTTCCGCTTCTTCCCACAGTGCAAAAAACCGGGGAAGAAAACCCAGCATCAAAGCAATGGCAAGGCTTAGGCGGCCCCGGGTATTTGCCCCGGGGCCGGTTTTGCCGGATTTTATAGAGGACCGCCGGGAAAACCGGTGAAAAAGCCCGTAGAATAAGCGGCGGCAGAAAAACTCCCCCTTTTCCAGGGAACAGCGTATTTCCGTCATGGTGGTTACCATAAAAAGAAGGGAACAGGCGGAAAAGGAAATAAGAATTGTCCCGGAAAAGTAAAGGCTTTCTGCCAAGCCCCCGGCGTCCAGGGAGGGGGGCAGGCGCAGCGACCTAAACGCCGTAAGGGCCCCCAGCATAACAAGAAGGGGCCGGGACCCGGTAAGGAGTTCCCAGGGTTTTATTCCGGCGGAAAGGCTCCCCAGGATGATCAAGGCCCCGGCCCCCCCCATCGCGGGATATCCCCCCGCGGGCAGGGCCGCAGACAGGGCCGTAAGGATAAGTTTTAGGCCCGCCGGGCGCCGGTGCAGCATGCTGGTTCCGGGCCTGTAGGACCAGGGGGTTCTGCGGCCCCCGGCCCCCCGGCGCCTTGTTAGGACAGCCAGGAACAGTCCTCCACGGTTTTGTAAACGTGCCGGGGGTCCCGCACCCCGTATTCGGGCCGCAGCCGGTTTAGGACCTCTTCGGGTTTTCCCTGATCCTTGACTGTCCCCCGGTGAAGGATCACCAGGCGGTCGCTAAGGCCCAAAACTTTTTCAAGCTCATGGGTCAAGATAACAAGGGTATGTTTGTTCTTCCGCAGGGTCCGGATAATCTGTAAAACCTGGACCACCCCGGGCCAGTCCAGGTTGGCAAAGGGTTCGTCCATGATGATGATCCCGCAGCCCATGGCAAGGACCCCCGCCACCGCCAGGCGGCGTTTTTCACCCCCCGAAAGCCTGCGGGGAGAAAAACTCCGTTTTTGCCAAAGCCCCGTTTTTTCCAGGGCTTCTTTTACCCGCCCCTGGAGTTCCGGGCCCCGCAGGCCCAGATTGGAGGGGCCAAAGGCCGCGTCCTCTTCCACGGTTTCTCCCACAAACTGGGATTCCGGGTCCTGGAAGACAATGCCCAGTTCTCTGCGAAAATTCCCCCGCTTTCCCAGGGCTTCACCCCGGAACAGGATCGTTCCCTCCGAAGGTTCAAGAAGCCCCGCCAGGATCCGCATAAAGATAGTCTTCCCCGAACCGTTTGAGCCGCTTATTAAAAGACATTCCGATTCATATATTTCAAGATCAACCCCGTCCAGGGCGATGCATCCGTTGGGGAAAACCTTCCGTAAATTCCGCAGGGTAAAGAGTTTTTGGACCGGCGGGACCTCCGCGCCGGAACCAGCCTGTTCAGGCACGGAGCTTGTCCGCGGCGATCCGGCGCAGCCGCGGGGCCAGGGCCGCGGCCGCGGCGGCCTTAAGGATGTCCCCCGGCAGGAAGGGCAGGAAGCCCCCGATAAAGGCGCCGGTCCAGCTTCCCATAATGTGCTGAAGCCAGATAAGCCCCGGAAGGTAAATTATAAGAAAGCCCAGCCCCGTTCCCAGAAATATCCGGCCCCGCCCGGTCTTGCCCTCTTTAGGGACCCCGGCTATAAGCCCGCTTAGGAGGGCGGCAAGAAAGTACCCGGCAAGGAAGCCGCCGGTAGGCCCGGCAAAGTGGACCACCCCCCCCACGGCGCCGGCAAATACCGGGGCCCCCAGGGCGCCGGCGGCCAGGTACAGGGCCGCCGCCGCCCCCCCCTGTACCGGTCCCAAAACCAGCCCCGCCAGGACAATAAAAAGGTTCTGTAGCACTATGGGAACCGGAGAAAAGGGAAGGGGTATGGAAACAAAGGTTCCCCCCGCTATCAGGGCGGCAAACAGGGCGGTCATGGTGCACTGTACAATGGCCCGCCGTTTTTTTCCGGGGCCCCCGCCGAAGCCGGAAAGTTCCGGGCTCCGGCCTTCCCCGGGTTCCGAAGGATCCGCTGCGTTATCTGTCATAATGGTATGGAGCTTAGCAAAAACAGGCGGCATACGCAATAGTAAGCATACCGGGGCTGTATATGACGCCCCAAAGCCTGTTTTCCCCTGGCTAAACCCTAAAATAAGGGGTTTATTCATGTTTTTAAAACGATTTTAATTGAATAAAATGTTAGTTTCCTGTATGCTTAGCCTAAGGTATGCAGACTGAGCGAGTTTTAGACAAAACAGCGGATATTAGTTCCATACATTGTTCCGAATATGAAATAACCGGTGAATTCGAACAGGTAACGGTGGCCGAAGCTCCGGGAAGAATCCACTATTTAGGCGAACATGGGGAACCGGGGGCGGGACTTTACCTTTCTTCCGCCGTTAACAGGACCATTCAGGTTGCCGTTAGTCTTCGGCGGGACAATTCCATCCGGTTTTTTGCCTCGAATCTGGGGGAACGAAAACGCACAACCCTGGTAAATCTTAAATACAAGCGGGAAGACCGCTGGGCAAACTACATCAAGCTGGCGATCCATGTTTTTGCGGGGCTGGGGTTTTTTGTAAAGGGCCTTAATTTTACCGTCGGGGGGGACATTCCCCAGCAGGTAGGCTTGGCCTCTTCCACCGCCATCGAGGTTGCCGCCGCGGTGGCCCTGCGGAGTTTTTTTAAGGCCCCCCTGACGGATAAGGAGTTGCTGCTTAAGCTGGCCAAGGGGGAATCGGACTTCCTGGGCAGGGACGGAAGCCTTGTGGATTATCTTATCGCCTTTCAGGCTAAAAAGAACCATTTTCTGCTGGTGGACGAAAAATCCCTGGAAACGCTTACTATAAAATCCCCCTTTACCCGGTATACAATGCTGCTTATGGATTCCCGGGTTCCCCGCATGGGAGTTGACGAAGAGCTCCAACAGCGCCGGATAGACATAAACCGGGGCCTTGAGTTTTTAATTAAACGGAAAACCGGGGAAAGTTTTAGGGATTTCGCGCCGGCGGATCTGCTGGAATCCATGGGGGATATAAATGAAGAAATCCGCCGCCGGTCCCTTCATGTGGTGGAAGAAAACCTCCGGGTTAAAGAGGCCCAAGACGCCCTTAAAAGGGGGGAACTGGCGGAATTTTCCCGGATTATCTACCATTCCCATGAAAGCCTGCGGGATCTTTACGAGGTTTCCTGCCCCGAAATCGACTGGCTGGTAAAGCGGTCCCAGGAAATAGAGGGGGTGCTTGCCTCCCGTATGACCGGCCCGGGCTTTGGCGGTTGTACCTACACCATCCTTAAGGGAAGCGCCCTGGAAGAATACCGCAAGCGGCTGGAAGATTACGAGCGGATTTTTGGATTTCACCCCCTGGTATACGATTTTTGCCCCGCCGCCGGAGCCCGTCTTGTTACCAAGGGGTAGGCCGTGGCGGTTCATGAATTCCTGGAGGAAGGCGTCAGATTGTTTCATATTAGGCGCTACGATAAGGCCCTGGAAGAATTTCTTAAAATCGACTCTTCCCGGTTTGACGTTGTTGACAACATGGAACTGGCGTATTACCTGGGATTGTGCTATACCAGGCTGGACCGCCACAACGACGCCCTTTTATATCTGGAACAGGTGGTTACCGCCGCCCTGGACCCCCTTCGGGTATACCAGTGCCGTTTGACCCTGGCCTATATCTACGTTATTACCGGCCGGTCCAAACTTGCGGAATTTGAGCTGGGCCGTTTAATGAGCGGAGGATACGAATCGATACAGATATATACCACCATGGCCTATGCCGCCTGGGCTCAGAAACAGTTCCAGAAGGCGGTGGATTTTTATGAAAAAGCCCTGGACATGGACGAAAACAACGCCACCGCCCTGAACGGTCTGGGCTATATCCTGGCGGATTCCGATACCGACAGCACCAGGGGGATCAAGCTGTGCCGCAAGGCGGTGGATAAACGGCCCCAGAATCCGGCCTACCTTGATTCCCTGGGGTGGGCGTATTTTAAGAATGGAGAAATAACAGAAGCCCGGATCTGGCTGCGAAGGGCCTTCGAGCTGGCCCCCCATGAACGGGAAATCAAAAAACACATGAAGATCGTGGTTGGGGAAGGATAGGCGGATATGCCGGGTCTTAATCGAATTCTTGCCATTACAGGACTTTTGGTTTTTTCCGCGGGGGTCCTGGGGTCCCAGCAGGACGAAAGGGGCCCCAACTATCTGCAGCCCGGAAATTCCGGGGCGCCGCTTATCGATACAATTAATGCCCGGAACGAATTTCGTATCGGGGTTCAGGCCTATTACCGCTATGCTTTTAACGAGGCGATTAATTCTTTTGAACGGGCCAATTCGTTCCGTCCCGGGGAAAGCCTGATCCTGGACTGGCTGGGCCGGGCCTATTACCGTTCGGGTTTTGAAGACACCGCCATAAGGCAGTGGGATTTTGCGGCGGAAAACACCCCTTCTTCTTCCGGCGGAATACTCCTTCGCAGCCGCATTGAAGCGGTCCAAAACCGGCGAAGCCTTTTTTCCCTGATGGAAGAGAATTTCCACTATGTAGAAGCGGGCCGCTATCCGGGGAGGACAGACGCCGGCATATACTTTCGTCAGCCCAGTTCGGTCCTGCCCCTGGAAGACGGCGGCGCCTGGGTGGTGGCCTATGGCAGTAATGAACTGGTTCGTCTGGACCTTAACGGCCTTATCCGGCAGCGGGTCCGGGGCCCCCTGAATGGTTTCGACCGTCCCTACGATGTGGCCCGGGCCCCGGACGGGCGGCTCTACGTTTCCGAATACCGGGGCGGCAGGATCAGCGTGCTGGACGCCGAGGGCAGATGGCTCTCTTATCTGGGCAGCAAGGGCATTGCCGAGGGAATGTTTGTGGGCCCCCAGAACCTGGCGGTGGATCAAGACGGCTACCTCTATGTGGTTGATTACGGAAACCGGCGGATTGTAAAGTTTGATCCCGAAGGAAATTACATCCTGTCCTTTGGAAGGGGGGACTGGGATTTTAAGGGCTTTCTTTCCCCCACCGGCATAGCCTGTATGGATGAACGGGTTTTTATAGCGGACGGGGTTTCAAAACAGATATATACCTTTGACAAAAACGGAACGTACATAGGAGTCTTGGTAGAAGCGGGCCTTACGGGTCCGGAAAGCATCCGTATTTTTCAAGGCCGTCTTTTAGTGGCCGATACCGGCAGGGTCCTCTTAATCGATCCCGATTCGGCCATAGTGGAAGAACTGGGGCTGGTGGGGGGCGACCGGGTTAGGATCATTGGCGCCGGGATGGACCTGAACGGCAATGTCCTGGCGGCGAACTTCCAGGGCGACGAAGTGACGGTCCTAAGTTCCGCCGCCGATATGGCCGCCGGTTTCTTTGTCCAGATAGACCGGGTGGCGGCGGATGACTTTCCCCGGGTAACGGTGGAACTGTCCGTTCAGGATCAACGGGGCCGCCCCATCCTGGGTTTGGAAGCCCGTAATTTCTTCCTAACCGAAAGAAACCGGCCCGTTGCGGAACAAAATTACCTGGGGGCCGCCTATCTTTCAAACCGCTTTGATATTTCGGTGTTGATGGAACGATCCGACACTTCGGCCCTGATGCAGGATTATCTGGCCGCGGCCCTTCGGGACATACAGGCCGCGGGGCCCCGGCTTGTGTCGGTGGTTTCCGCCGGTGAAACTCCCGTCCGGGAACGGCTGGGGGCCGGGGCCTCTGCCCTGGAAGCCGCCGCCCGGGCGGGAAATTACAGCCCCCGGTGGCGCTTTGACGGGGGTCTTAGACTGGCGGCCACGGATCTTCTGGAAGGAGAAAAAAAGCGGGCCGTGGTATTTGTCGGCGCCGGCGGCATGGGAGAACTGGCCCTGGAACAGTACAGCCTTTCGGAACTGGCCGGCTACCTGTCCAACAACGGCATTGCCTTTTACATGGTCATGGTAGGCTCCTCCCCTCCGGGGGATGAATTCCGCTACCTCTGCGAAGAAACCGGGGGTGAAATTGTAAACCTCTACCAACCCTCGGGAATAGGGCCCCTTATCAGGTCCATCGGCGAAAAGGGTTCCGGTTCCTATGCCCTTAGTTACCGCTCTGCCCTACAGACCAACTTTGGAGAAGACTACCTGTCCGTGGAAGCAGAAGTGTACCTTATGGAGCGCTCGGGCCGGGACCGGATTGGCTACTTTGCCCCGCTGCGCTAGGCGGCCCATTCCCGGCGGGGAGATATTAGAGTTGTTTAGAAACTGAAGTTTCTAAAAGGGGCCGGCGATAATAAGCGGCGCGGTAAAAAAGACCGTCCTTT
This sequence comes from Spirochaetaceae bacterium, assembly GCA_031278215.1. GTDB lineage: Bacteria > Spirochaetota > Spirochaetia > Treponematales > Breznakiellaceae > JAISLT01. Next base: position 2,086 of record JAITKV010000044.1, on the reverse strand, counting down.
AAGAACGGTCTTTTTTACCGCGTACTCTTTACCTGCCGCTTTAAGACTTTTTTGACCATCCCTTACGGGTTTTGACATACACCCCGGCGGAACTGCCGGAGTTCCCGTAATCCGCGGCAAGCTGGGGGTCGATGTTGTCCACCGTGTCCATCCCCGCAGGCAGGGTAACGCTGGCAAGGGGGCAGCCGGCAAAGGCGTTTGTCCCCACCGCCGGGGAGGACTTGAACACCACGGTCTTAAGGGCGGCGTTCCCCTCGAAGGCCCCCTCGCCGATTTCCTTAAGCCCCGCGCCCAGGGTAACCGATGCGAGCTTACTCTTCCCGGCCTTGCCCCCGCCGGCGGGCAGGGCGGAAAAGGCCCCCTCGCCGATGGTTTCCACCGTGTCGGGGATCACCACGGCACTTACTTTCCCGGCGGCGATCTGCTCCTGGAAGGCCCCGGGGGCCACGGACGTAACCGCCGCGCCGGCGATTTCTCCGGGGATGCGCAGTTCTTTTGCTTTGCCCGTATAGCCGGTGATTTCCAGGGGGCAATCCACCAGGATAGTTTTAACATCCTGGGGATTCCGGTTGTACCTGTTTACAGCTTCCTTGGTGATCTGTACAGTGATGGGAAAGCCGTACTTCAGGGCTTCCGCCTCAAATACCTCCGGGATTACCTTTTCGAACGCCGCCATGGCGGCGGCCTCTGCTCTGGCGGCCTCCCTTTCGGCCCCGGCCTTGGCTTCGGCGGCCTCCCTTTCGGCCCTGGCCTTGGCTTCGGCTTTAGCAGCGGCCTCCGCTTCGGCTTTTGCCAAGGCTTCCGCTTCGGCGGCTTCCTTGTCTAAGCGGGCCGCCTCGGCGGCGGTGATCTTGGTCCATATCTGCCCCCGCTTCTGGTAGATTCCCGCGGATTTTTTCTGGTTTTTATAGTAATTAACAAACGCCTCATCAAAGGTTTTTAAATTGTCATCGCTCATATTGGCCGGCAGGGTTATTCTGGTTAGGGTTTTATTATCCTTAAAAACGCGCGATCCTATAGAGGTTGCGGCGCTGGAGATGGTGAGGGTCTTGATTGGATTTTCCATAAAAGCGCCCTCCTTAAAACTATAAGCAAGAGAATACGAACCATCGTACCCAGTACGAGGACTATACTCACTACGAATAGCACGAACCGAAGGGGGAATGGTAAGTTCCGTCAAGTTGTTGTTTCCGAAAGCAAACGTATCTATAACCTGGACCTTAGTTCCCAGGCTAAGACTGGTAAGGCCGCAGTCGCTAAAAGCATGCTCTCTTATTTCGGTAACGCTGTCGGGGATTACAAGGCTTGTCAGGTTCTTATTATAAGCGAATGCACAGGCACCGATGGTTTGTACCTTGCTTCCCAGGCTAAGACTGGTAAGGCCGCAGTCCCTAAAAGCATGTTCTCCTATTTTCGTGACGCTGTTGGGGATCACAAGGCTTGTCAGGTTCTTATTATAAGCGAATGCGTAGTCGCCGATTTTGACCAGACCTTTCCCCAGAGTAACGGAAGCAAGTACACTTTTCCTGTAATCACTCCCGAAACTAAACTCAAGAGAAGCATCTCTAAAAGCATGCCTCTCTATTTCCGTTACCGTATCGGGGATAACCACGCTGCTTATTTTGCCGTCCCTTACCGCAGGGGAAAAGGCGCTCTCCCCGATGATCGTTACCTTGAGGCCGCTGATGGTGGAAGGGATCACCACATCCGCGGCGCTTCCCCTGTACCTGGTGATCTTAAGGGTATTGTTGGGAAGCTGCAAAACGTCAAAATCCGCCTCGGTCTGGGCGAAGGCCGCCGTCCCCAGCAGCAAGCTCAAAACGCACAGTAGTTTTGAGCACGCCGCGGCAAATACCGCCGTCATTCCGTTTTTCTTCATTGTCTACTCCTTTGTATAAAATATATGCTGATAATTTTGAGGAGAAATACCTTCCCCATTGTTACGGAGGAATTGTTCACAGAACCCCGGGAATTTTCTATAAATTCCTGGCTCATTTTCATACACTCCAAGGTATCTGTGGTAAAAAGAGGGGGTTCAGAAGGGAAGGAGAGGCCGCTGCAAGGATCCCGCATATAGCGGAATTTA
>JAITKV010000009.1 GCA_031278215.1 Spirochaetaceae bacterium | reverse complement strand
TCGGTCACGTGGGTTGCTACCCGCACGGCGTCGGCGCCTTTTTCCTGGGCCCGCTTTAGGTCTTCGATGGTTCCCACCCCCGGCAAAAGCAGTACGGCAAGTTTCGCTTTTTTGACAACCTTGGAAGCCGCTTCCAATAGTTCAAGTTCGGGGACCTTGGAAAACCCGTAGTTGATGCATGATCCGGAAATGCCGTCGCCGTGGCTAATCTCGATGATGTCCACTCCGGCCTTGTCAAGGCCCCCCGCGATAGCCGCCGCCTGTTCGGACGTAAAGCTGTGGCTTACCGCGTGGCTTCCGTCCCTGAGCGTAGTATCCACTATGTGAATTTTGTCGGTTCTCATTATGCCGCCCCCAGTATTTTCGCGGCGAGTTTTTCCGCCACCGCCACCGCGGCCTGGTTAATAATGTCCAGGTTTCCCGAATACGAAGGAAGGAAATCCCCCGCCCCCTCGACCTCGATGATCACCGTTACCTTGTTCCCGTCGATTACCGGAGGAACCCGCAGGCGGTAGCCGGGCACATAGCCCTGCACTTCGCGGATAATGTCCTCCACCGACTCGACGATCTTTTTTTCGTCGGGATTTTTTACCAGCGCGTAGACCGTGTTGGTCATCAGGAGGGGCGGCTCGGCGGGGTTAAGGATGATGATCGCCTTGCTCCGGTCGGCCCCGCCTATGGTTTTAAGGGCCTTTGCCGTTGTTTCGGTAAACTCGTCGATATTCGCCCTGGTTCCCGGCCCCGCGCTTTTGGAGGAAATACAGGAAACAATTTCCCCGTATTCCACATCGGCGGCCCGGTTGATAGCGTACATGATCGGGACGGTCGCCTGGCCCCCGCAGGTAACCATGTTGAATTCCGTCTCGTCGGTAAGCTTGTCCAGGTTGACGCAGGGAACCACATAGGGGCCGACGGCCGCGGGGGTCATGTCCAGAGATATTTTGCCGGCCCCCTTCAGCAGCGGCGCGTTGGCCAGATGGGCCTTGGCGCTGGTCGCGTCAAAGACAAATTTAAGCTCCGGGTCCTCCACCACCGCTTGGACCCCTTTGACGGAAGTCTTAAACCCCAGCGAAGCGGCCCGCTTGATGCCCTCCGATTCGACAATGCCGGTCATCAGGTGCATTTGGAGGTGTTTGCTTTTCATCACCTTGTACATCAGATCGCTTCCAATGTTGCCCGGCCCGATAATTCCTACTTTAAATTTCTCCATACATCCGTTCCTATTTGGCCGGTAAAAGAGCCCGCAGGCCCCCCGGCGGCGGATCCGCCCGGATCGATACTGTCCGGACGGACCCGGCCCCTTGGGGAAACACAGATCGTCATTTATTCCCTGACAATTTGAAATTGTCAGGGAATTCCGATTGTAATTGTTTGTCAGGCAAAGAATTAGCTAATTCCTTGCCTGACAAACCAAAATCTATTGTGTACAATCAGCGTTTCTCTAGATAAATTCCGCCCGGACTTTTCCGAACGAAGTAAATTCCGCGGTAAACACATCACCCTTCCGGGCCGGAGGGGCGGCGGAAAAGGCCCCGGAAAGGATCACCTCTCCGGCCTTAAGGGTAACGCCGTAGCTCCACAGCCGGTTGGCGAGCCAGGCCACGGAAATACAGGGATCCCCCAGCACCGCTTCGCCGGTACCCTCCCCGGCCAGCTCGCCGCCCTTAAAGAGCTTCATCGCTACCCGGGGAAGATCCACCTCGCTTAGCTTAAGGCGCTTGTTCCCTATGACATACCTTCCCGAAGACGCGTTATCGGACACGGTGTCAATAAGTTTTATGTTCCAGTCCGCGATCCTGCTGTCCACAATTTCAAAGGCCGCGGCCACATAATCGGTGGCGTTGATCACATCCTTGGGACTTACCTTGCCGCCGGCAAGATCCGCCTTTAACACAAAGGCTATTTCCCCTTCAATTTTAGGCTGGATAAGCGCCGCCGTATTGATCTGCCCCGCGTCGCCGCCGCTGTTGTCCATGGCCGCAAAAAGGTGCCCGTAATCCGGTTCGTTCACCCCCATCTGTTTTTGAATTCCCGGGGAGGTAAGGCCTATCTTTTTTCCGGAAATTACATGGCCCATATCCAGAACCCGGTTTACATTGGCCAACTGGATCTGATACGCGTCGTCGATAGTAAGGGATGGATTCTGGGCGGTTAAAGGCGGAATGGCCTTACACTGCTGTTCCGCCTGAAAAAGCTGATCTGCCAGGGCCCTGACGGCGGCGGAACTCATGCCTGCCTCTTAAAGAACATGCGGATTAAATCGGCAAATTCCTGGGTATGTTCGATCTGGGTCCAGTGGCCGCATTTCCCGAATACGTGGAGCTGGGCGTTGTCGATAAGCTGAAGGAGCTTATAGGAATTTTCAAGCGGTATAACCCGGTCTTCCCGGCCATGAACAATCAGGGTTTCGTGGGGGATGTTCCGGATATAGTGCTGGTTCCCCGCCATGGCCTCGACGCCTTTTTGCCGGGGTTCGGGGAACAGGGCGTGGAAACTTTCCTGGAAACCCGGCTGAATACTGGATTCGTAGCGGGTTTTTACCAGCTCTTTAGTGGCAAAGCCGTGGTTGTAGGTAAATATTTCCAGCAGTTCTTCCATATTTTCCACCGAAGGCTCGTAGCCCCAGACCTGATCCAGGCCGTAGGTTATGGGGAAGCTGACCCCCATGGCCCCCATAAGGACCAGTTTGTTGACCCGTTGGGGGTATTTTATCGCCAGGGACAGGGCCAGGGCGCCGCCGAAGGAATTCCCCACAAGGTTGGTCTTTTCTATTTTAAGGGCGTCCAGCAGGTCTATGGTCTGCTGAACCCATCCGTTCATGGTTTCCACCCTGCCGGGAACCCTTTCGGTAAAGCCGAAGCCCGACATATCCGGCGCGATAACCCGGAAATCGTCTTTGATTAGCGGAAAAAGCCTGCCCCAGTTGGCCCAGGCGGTTACGCCGGGACCGGAACCGTGCAGCAATGTTACCGGCGCCCCGCTTCCCAGGTCGTGGTAATTGGTTTTAAAGGTTCCGGTTTGGATACTGTTGGCAATTTCTGGTCTATCACTCATTATTTTCTCCTCAAGAACAAATAGTACAGGAATGATCTGCCTTTATAGGGTGTACCCGGTTTCTCAATTTGTCAAGAAAAATTTTGATTGATTTTGTCATAATACGGCTATTTTTCCGGTTTCCGCTTTAAAATTAACACGGACCGGCTATTGACGGTTTTTTTTACTTCCGGTACAGTACCTTAGGCTTCAAAAACATCTAATTTTGAAACCGCCCGTACATGGGGTGCTGGATGTGGCGGATTCCGCCGGTTCCGGCTGAGAGAAAGCGGCTTGACGCTTTAAACCCTTGAACCTGATCCGGATAATGCCGGCGGAGGGAAAGACTGCGTGTCCGCTAACGCGCGTTGAACGCCTCCCCGGTTTCCAGGGAGGCTTTTTTATGTCTGAATCCTGTGCCAAAAACCAAAACGAGGCGAGTATCGCGATCCAGGTGCTGCCCTTCGGGGTGGAGGGGGAAGAGCTGATCCGCATTGTAGACAAGGTCATCGAATACCTTAAGGGAACCGGCCTTAACGCCTTTGTGGGCCCCTTTGAAACGACGATAGAAGGCGGCTTCGACAGGCTCTGGGAAATCGCCGGGGAATGTCAGAAGATCTGTATACGGGAAGGGGCCGGACAGGTTTCCACCTACATTAAATCTTTTTACAACCCCAAAGACGGCGTATGGTCCATCGAAAAAAAGACCGCCAAACACCATGAAGGCTAAATTCGCCGGGCTTTTCCCGCGGCCCATTCCCCCGCCGCGGCCCGCAAGGCGCCTGGTTCCTCCGGCGTTTCCGCCGCTCCTCTGCCTTGCCGCGCTCTGGCAGGCGGTAAGCGTTTCCGGCCTGGTTCCCGGCTATATGCTGCCCGGCCCCCTGAACGTGCTTGCCGCCCTCTGGAAAGACAGGCTC
>JAITKV010000015.1 GCA_031278215.1 Spirochaetaceae bacterium | reverse complement strand
CTGCCTCCTTCAGTGCACGATGCCGCCCGGTCGCCTGCCCCCCGCCCGCCGGCCACCAGCGACAAGCCTAAGCCAACCCCCCCCCCCAAACGGCCCCCCCGGCCCCCCCCCCCCCCGCGGGCCCCCCCCCCCCCCCCCCCCCCCCCCCCCCCGGCCCCAAACTTCTAAAAACCCACGCGGGGTTTTCAGGGCGTCCCGTTATAGAGCGCAGCGGTTTGTCAGAAAAATTCCGCACAAAAACCTCCAAAGCGCCTGGTATGCGCAGTTCCCGGAATATTCTACCACAGAAACCGGAAAAAACAAGCCCTGAAGGTAAAATTTTAGTACGTTAGGCGGCTCCAAACCTAAGCGGGGTTTTTAGAGTTTGGGGATGTCCAGGAAGTTTGTTACTTCATGGACATCCCCCGTATTTGCTCCTGTTTCGTTGAAACGGTACGCAAATGCCGCACTAAAGAAGCTGTCCGAATAAGTTTTTCAAACTTTTCGGACAGCCCCACGCTCTTATAGTTTTGGTTCCATACGAAAGCTTTTATCCATAAGGGTAAACGCGTCCAGGGCCCCGGCGCTGCCCCGGATGGTCTTATCCGCGAAAATGAAGACGGCCTTTGCGCCGGCGGCTTCCGCCAGGGCGCGGCCTTTTTCGTAGCCCAGGGAAAAACAGGCGGTGGAAAGGGCGTCGGCGTCCATGGAAGATGCGGCGGCCACCGTTACGGAAAGAAGGCCGTTGCTTACCGGATACCCCGGTTTGCCGGCGCCGGTTCCGGGAAGGGCAAAAATATGGTGGTACCGCACAGCGTCCTGCCCGGTAAAAAACCGCTCATACACCCCGGAAGTAACCATCGAAATGCTTTGGGTTTCCACAATGCCCACATAGCTTCCCCGATCGTCCAGGGGATTTTGGATGCCGATACGCCAGGGCGTGTTGTCTTTTTTACCGCCCCAGACGTAGATATTCCCCCCCAGATCGATAAGGGCCCGGGGAACCTTTGTTTCTTTAAGGATCTTTACCAGTTCATCCGCCGCGTATCCCTTGGCTATGGCGCCCAGGTCTATCGCCATCCCCGGCCTCCGAAGCAAGGCCCCTCCATCCGCTTGAAGTTCCAGGTCCCGCCAATTGACCATATCCAGGGCCGCTTGAATTTCATCCTCCGAAGGGACCCGGGGGTTTTTTGCCCCTATGTCCCAGAGTTTTACCAGGGGGCCCACGGTGGGGTCCAAGGCGCCGCCGGAGGCTTCGGCAAAGAAAAGGGCCCGTTCCAGCACGGTTCTAAGTTCCGGCGAAAGGGGGACGGCCTTTAGAGCGGCATTCCGGTTCAAGGCGGAAAGTTCCGAATCGTCCCTATTGGCGCTTAATATGCGGTCCAACTCCGCAAGCCGGGCAAAAAGCCTGTTATACAGCCGGGGGCTTCCGCTTTCATAAAGATCGATGCGGCAAAAGGTTCCCAGCACAAACTCTATCTTGGGGGCCGGGCGCCCGGCCTTACAGCTTAGAAAGAGGAGGCAAAAAAGGGCGGGTAAAATTCTTCTTGTAACCAAAGCTTTTTTATGGTATCATGGATTTATGGTTAAAAACAATGCCGCGCAGGAGGACCCTGCCGAAATCCTGGGAAAAAAGATTTTTTTTATCCATCCGTCAATGTTTGTGCAGAACGAAATCATCAACCAGCTTATCCAGCAGGAATATGAAGTGTATGTGGCCCGGGACGAGGAAAAACTCCAAAGGGCCCTTAAAAAATTTCCCCATTCTATTGTCCTTGCCAGCATTGACGAAACCCTGTCCGCCAATAAATGGGAGGAATGGATCCGGCAACTTATGACCGATAAGGATTCCGGCGCCTCCGTGGGGGTTCTTTCTAATACCAATAACGATGAAGCCCGCCGGACCTATCTAAATAAGCTTAAGGTTCCCTGCGGCTTTGTTCCCTTGAAGGTGGAAAAAACCAAGACCCTTCAAGTTCTGCTGGATATCCTTACCTTTGCGAAAGCCAAGGGGCGGCGTAAATATATCCGGGCCGATACCAGAAAAGACGCCATGGCCACCATTAATATTCCCCGGGACAATGCCTACCTGACGGGGGATATTCGGGACATAAGCGCGGTGGGCGTTTCCTGCGTCTTTCCCCCGGACGTGGAACTGGAAAAAAATTCCCTCCTGCCGGATATTCAGCTAAAATTACAGGGGTCCCTGCTTAAGGTGGAAGGAATTGTGTTTGGCTTCCGGATGGAAGAAGCGAACAGGGTGTATGTTTTTCTTTTTACCCCAAAAACAGATCCCCTGGTACGCACAAAGATCAGAGCCTACATACAAAAAAATCTACAGTCCAAGATGGATGCGGATCTAAAATAATCTTCACGGCCCCTTATTTAAGCCCATATAAACCAGATAAAAACCGCCGAAACCGTGGTTGTAAGCACCGTAAAGGGCAGTCCTATTTTAAGCCACTGGATAAAATTAAGTTTAACATTTTGCCGGCGGAGTATTCCCAGGGAAACAACATTGGCCGAAGCTCCAAAGGGGGTAAGGTTCCCCCCCATGCAGGAGCCTATAAGAAGGCCAAACATATATAATTCCGGATTAAGGGAAAGATCCCGGGCCAATGCGGCCGCCACGGGGAGCATCACGATGATATAGGGAACATTATCCACGAAACCCGATATAAGGATAGAAACCATCACGATAAGTACAAAGCCCAGAACGGCATTGGCGCCGATAATTCCGGACAAAAGGGCGGCAAAATCTTCCAAAAGCCCCACGGAAGAAACGGCGCCCACCACCACAAAGATCCCCATAAGAAAAAAGGCCGTATCCCAATCTAAGCTCTTTACCAGTTCCCAGACCTTTGCGGCGCTTTCCTTTTGCACCCAGCGGTACCAGATAATACCCGCCAGGGCCAGGATGATCACAATAAGCCCCGAAGCCAGGGATATGCCGCCATAAATAAAAGAGGCCGCGGCAAGCCCGGCAATCATTAGGACCAGCAGCCATGTGGGAACCATGGAAAGGACAGTGGTTTTTTCGATTTCTACTTTCTTACCGCCGTCCCGGGCAAAGATCCAGTAAAAGAAAAGGGCCCCCGCAATCATCCCCGTTTGGACGGCAAAGAAAATAGACAACTTGCCCCGGTATACAAAAAAGTCGTTAAACCCATAGTTGGCATAATCGGCGAAGATCATGGATGGGGGATCCCCCACCAGGGTGGCGGTGCCCTGCAAATTTGCCATCACCGCCAGGCCTACCATAAAATACATGGGATTAATTTTAAGCTTGGAGCACAGGGCCAGGGCAATGGGCGCCATGACCAGGACCGTGGCAACATTTTCTACAAAGGCGCTGATAAGCCCCGTCATAATCAAAATTAACACCATGGCAATGCCCACATTGGGGGACCATATAACCAGGTTGTCGGCAATAACCGCGGGAACCCGGGAATAGATAAACAGTTCCGCAATAACCAGGCTTCCCACAAAAATCATCAAGACTTCCCAGTTAATAAGTTCGGTTCCCGCCTCTTTAAGTAAAGAAAAAACCGTGTCCGTTTTTCCCAGGGCCCGAAAGAAGATCATAAGAACCGCGGCCCCCAGAGCGCTCCAGGACTTTTTATCGGGAAAAATCACAATAAGGGCGTACATAAGAACCGCTAGGGCCAGGACAATCCATTTAACAGACATCGGGAAACTCCTTGATGCATGCAGTTTATTTTCACTTTATTCGCAGTGGGGTCTAATACCCAATAACCCGCTTGCGCGGGGGCGCCTTGGGGCGGCCATTAGACTTGTTCGGCAGCCAGCCGGGTTGCCGAACAAGTCTATTAAACTATATAATCATAAGAAGGAAAAGTACATGATCATCGGCATCGACATAGGAAGTACTACCACCAAGGCTGTTTCCATCCAGGGGGGCCGGGTAATTCATAAGATTAAAACAAAGGCCCTGGATGCGGTTACCTCTGCCACCGGCGCTTTTGGCAAAATGACGGTGGAAAACGGCATTAAAATTGGCGACATCAAGCGCATTATGATTACCGGGGCGGGGGCCACCAAATTAAAGAACGATCTTTTTGGCATACCCACCGGTTTGGCGGGGGAAATAGAATCCATAGGCATTGGCGGAATGTTTCTGGCAGGCCGGGATAATATTATAATTACCAACATCGGCACCGGCACGGTAATTATCGAAGCCCGCAGCGACGGCATTTCGCATCTGGGCGGATCCGGCGTCGGGGGCGGCACGATCCTCGGATTGGCAAAAAAACTTTTGTCCACCTCGGAATTCAGCGATATTATGAAACTGGCAGAACGGGGCCGGCTTAATCAGGTAGATTTGCTTCTGGAAGATATTATGGAAACGGACCTAAGCTTTCTTAACAAAGAAAGCACCGCTTCAAATTTTGGAAAAATGCTGGATGGCGCCAGGAACGAAGACATTGCCCTGGGGCTTCTTAACATGGTGTACCAGGTTATCGGCATGCTTTCGGTTTTTGCCGCCCAGCGCAGAAACACCGGCAAGGTGGTGGTTACCGGGAACGGCAGTAAAAACCTTATTGGCCGCCGGGTGTTTGGGGCAATCACGGAGATATACAACGTGGGCTTTGAATATCCGGAGGATGCGGAATATACCACCGCCATTGGGGCGGCCCTTTCATGGGAGCGGAACCTATAGGGCCGCGGAATTCACAAAAGCCCCTAAGGAAGCGCTGGTTTATTCGCAGTGGGAATTCGCAGCTGTGTTGGCGGCCAACCGCGTTGGCGGCCAACTGCGTTGGCGCAATCGGCGCTGCCTTAACCTTGTATTTACGCAATAAAATGAGCCAATACACAGAAAGACGCGATTAACGTCAATTATTGGGGCTGTCCGAAAAGTTTAAAAAACTTATTCGACAGCTTCTTTAGTGCGGCATTTGCGTACCGTTTTAACGAAACGGGAGCAAATACGAGGGACGTCCATGAAGTAACAAACTTTCTGGACATCCCCAATTCCGGTTGTAATTGTTGCAAGGCAAAGTCCTTGCCTTGCAAACCAAAATCTATTGTGTATAATCAGCGTTTTTCTAAAGCCGCAGGGGCCGCAGAATCTGGATCACCGGGGCGCCGTCTTCAAAGAGCCTGCGCAAGTAGATGCGATCTTCCAGTTTTTGCCGTTCCCAGAGTCCTTCTTTTTGCAGTTCCAGGGCCGTTTCAACAAAATCGGCCCTGGTAAAATATTCTTGCTCCGGGGGGTTCCGGATTATTCCGGAAAAAAACCCCGAAAGTTCAAATCCCCGGAACTGGACGCCGTAATAGGGGCCCGGAACCAATTTCAGCGGCGTTTCTTCTGCCGCCGGAGTTTTTATACCCGGACATGGAACCTGCCCGGCTTCAGAAAGCTTCCGGCCCGAAGCGTCAAGGGGCCCCAGGTACTGTTCCGGTTCGGGATCTATCCGCCGGGCCTGGCGGGGATCCAGATCGAAACAGAAAAGCAGATCCTCCAAAACCCAGGGGGCCCTTGTGTCTGCCGCAAAGGGGTTTATCTTTTCCCGCCGGTAATACAGGGGGCTTTTAAGAAAAAGCCGGAAAAAGTCCATATCGAATAATAGGATTTTGCGGAAAGCCCGTCCACCCATTCCCTGCGCCAAAGCAAATTTGAAATGCCGTGTTGCATTCTGTTAAATTTATGCCTGCGGATTAAAGCAACAGGCGCCACAGCGCCCTCTTATGATCGGAGGCGCCTATGAAAAGAAACCGCATTAGACCTGTTCGGCAATCCGCCGGGCTGCCCAACAGGTCTTGCAAAATACTTCGCCCTTTGCGGGTTTTAGCGGAAGTTGTCCGGAAACCGAAGTTTCCGAACAACTTTATTGTATGGCTTGCGGCGCTGATGATCTGTTCCTGTTCCACCGAAACAGCCCTTCAGCGTCTTCTTGGAATCAGTGCCGCGGCTCCGGTATTCTACGGCTGCAAAACCTCTGCCGAAGGGGAAGTGGACTTTCTTTTTTCGTCGGCGGTTAAGGTCGTATCCATGTACTTTGATCCGCCCATGGAAGCAGAAGCCCTTACCCAGGGGGAAACGGTAAAAATCCGTTATGAAACTTCCCAGCCCGGGGGTTCCAAAATCACCGCGGACCTGCTGGTGGAGGACAAGGACAGGAATACCCTTAATATTCTGGTGAATTTTAGAACCCGGAATAACCGGATGCCGGATTTTGTGATTAACGAGATCCGTACAAGCTATTCCAAGCCTAAGGTGGAATTTATTGAACTTAAAACGCTGCAGGCGGGGAATCTGGGCGCCCTGCGGCTTTTTGCGGCCTACGACAAAGAAAAAGAGGCGATTTTTGAATTTCCGCCGGTAGAAGTAAAGGCCGGGGAATACGTGGTGGTGCATAGCCGAAGCATCGAAAGCGGGCTGGTTGACGAAACCGGAACAACGCTAACCGAATCCAAGGGAACCGATGCAAGTTCCGGCCGCGACTTCTGGATTCCCGGGGTCCTTAAGCTCCACAGTACCAATGCCATCTATGCCATGGATCAGGATAACCGGATTATAGACGGAGTCCTGCTGGTGAACAGTAAATACCCCTGGAAAGAACCGGTGGCGGCGGCGGCAAGCCTGCTTGTAAGCCAAGGGGCCTGGGCCGAAGGAGACGGCGAAGCGGTGAACAGCGACGGCGAAAGCGTTACCCGGACAATTTGCCGGGGATCCCGGGACAGCAACAGTTCCTCCGACTGGTACATTACCGTTACCAGCGGCGCTACGCCGGGGAGACCCAATAATCCGGGCCGCTACAGGTAGTTTTTAATAAGCGTTTCGATTTCTTCCTTGGGCAGGGCGCCGGATTGTTGATGCACCGGTTTACCGTCCTTGTATATTACCAAGGTGGGTATGGATACAATGGCATGCTGAGCGGCCAGGCTGTTCTGTTCATCCACATTGATCTTGCCCACCTTGAGTTTATCCTGGTATTCATCGGCGATCTGTTCAATAAAGGGGGCCATCATCCGGCAAGGGTTGCACCAGCCCGCCCAAAAATCCAGAAGTACCGGCACGGAAGATTTAAGGACCTCGGCGTCAAAATTTTTGGTGGTGATAACAAATTCTTTACTCATATTGTCAGTATATACAAAAATAGCGTGTTTGCCTAGTGTTCCTTGCGGATGGACGATCCCTGTTATTTTACAGTATTATAGTGTAAGATGATAGAACTTTTGGCGCCCGCCGGTTCCCAGGAGGCCCTGGATGCGGCCATCGCGGAGGGGGCGGACAGCGTATACCTGGGGCTTAAGGCCTTTAATGCCCGGATGCGAAGCGCCAACTTTGCCTACTCCCAGTTTGAAGGCGCCCTCCGGTCCCTTCACCGCATGGGCCGCAAAGTATACGTTACGGTGAACACCGTTTTTGAACAGCGGGAGGCCGATCGGGTTTACCAGCTGTTAAAGTATCTTTCGGCTGTGGGGCCCGATGGAATTATTGTTCAGGACTTTGGCGTACTGATGATGGCCCGGGATTTTCCGGGCCTTAGACTTCATGCCTCTACCCAAATGAACATAGCATCCGCCCGGGGCGCCAATGCCCTTTCCAAATACGGGGTATCCCGGGTGGTGCTTGCCCGGGAACTTAGCCTGGAAGAAATAAGGGGCATTCGGGAAAATACAAACATGGAGCTGGAAGTGTTTGTCCACGGCGCCCTTTGTGCCAGCGCTTCGGGGCTGTGCCTGTTTTCCAGCTACCTGGGAGGAAAATCCGCCAACCGCGGGCTTTGCACCCAGGCCTGCCGGCGTTTGTACCGGACCGGGGAAGGAGAAGACAGGCCGGCCTTACAGGACCTTGCCCTGCAAGACGCGGCGTTCCGGGACGCCGTTCCCCGGCGCGCCGCCGCGGGGAACGGCGGGGCCCGGAACGGGGCCTACTATTTTAGCCCCAACGATTTATCCCTAATTGCCCGGGTTCCGGATCTGGTAGAAGCGGGGGCCGGAATTTTTAAAATCGAAGGAAGGATGAAGAGCGCCGAATATGTGGGGACGGTGGTCTGGGCCTACCGGAAGGTGATCGACAGCCTGGGGGGCGGCGAAGACGCATACCGGCGGGCCCTGGACCATGCCCAGGGTATTTTGAAGAACGACTTTGGCCGGCCCAAAACGGAATTTTTTGCCGGCCTGGAGGTAAAAACAAAAACCGCAAAAACGGCCCATGCCGGACCCGGCGGCGCGGCGGCCCCCGGCTGGTTTAATCCGGATCAGGATGGGGGTACGGGCATAGGGCTGGGGACAATCATCAGCGCCACCGGGTCCGGCTCTGCCAGACGCGCCCTGGTCCGGCCGGGACTAAGCCTTACGCCCGGAGACACCATACGGCTTCACCGGTCCGATGACTCGGAGCGGCGCTCGCACAAACTGACCCTGGCGGAAGCTTCCGGCACGGACGGGTATTTTATCTCTGTGCCCGGCGAATTCGGGCCGGGGGATTCGGTGTATTTAATTCAAACCAAGGCCATGACAAAACGGTATCCCAGGATTATCCCCGGAGATTTAAGCCCCTTTAAAAGATCGCCCGGCCGGGACCGGGCCCCACAAGCGCCGGAGCAGGCCCGGGCCGCCCTGTCCCGTGGATTGGACCGGGGAGAAGACGGAAAGTTCCCGAAACTTCCCGAGGGCTTTTACGCGGCCCTGGCGTCGGTGGAAGATCTGTACATAGCCCAATCGGTCCGGCCCGCGGCGGTGATCCTGCCGGTGCATTCAAAAACTCTGCGGGCCCTGCTGCAGACAGGGGATCTGCCCTTTAAGACCCACGAGATTATCCTGGCTCTGGATCCTTATTTTCCCCAGGGAGAAGACGCGTTTTTGCAGGACGCCCTGGGAAAACTGGAAGAACGGGGCTACCGGCGCTTTATCCTGAACAATCCCGGGCATTTTTCGTTTTTTTCTAAATTCAAAGACCGCACCCTTCTTATTGCAGGGCCCTGGTTGTATACCTTTAACCGCTGGTCCGCCGCCTTTGCCGCAGCCCTGGGCGCCCGCGCCATTATCAGCCCCCTGGAAAACAACAGGCAGAACCTTGAAAAAACCATGGACCCCAAGATGCGGCCTTTGGTTTTGCTTACCCTTTTTGCCTGGCCCCCTCTGTTCCGGATCCGCGGTGATCTTAGTACGCGGTACGGGTTTACGCATTTTACCGGAACCCGGGACGAATCTTTTTCCATGATCCCCGGAGAGAAAAATACCGTGGTTATCCCCGATACGCCCTTTTCAATAGTCGACAAGACGCCCTTTTTGCGGGCCGCGGGGTTTCGCCGGTTTATCCTCGATTTTTCCGCCGGTACATTTACCGGCTCTTTTCCCCTTAAAAAGAAACTGTACCGGGAGGTAGTAAAGGCGGCCGCCCAGGGGCTTTCGCTTTCGGGGGTTTCCCGGTTTAACTGGAAAGACGGTTTTTTTACCAAACCGGAGGAGCCCGGAGCTTCCGGCCGCAGGACAGATTCTTAAAAAATAATTTTCGGTTAAAGCAAGAAGCCGCTTTGCGCCATATAGGTAAACGTAGGGGGAGATCCCTGCACGGAGGGCCCTGGGTCCGCCGGACTTTATGATGCGGAGGCACCATGAACAATCTTAACTCAATTTTAATCGAAGGGAATCTGGTTCGGGACCCCCTGTTCCGTACCACTCCCAAGGGCACGCCGGTTTGTACCTTTACTCTTGCCTCCAACCGTTTCTTTAAACAAGATTCAGGATTGGAAAAGGAAGTGGGTTTCTTTGACGTAGAAACCTGGGCAAAATTGGCGGAAAGCTGCAGCGGCCTTGGCCACAAGGGCAGGGGCGTCCGGGTAGTGGGCCGGCTTAAACAAGAACGGTGGAATGGTTCGGATGGAAAAGCCCACTCCAAGGTAACCATTGTGGCGGAGCACGTGGAGTTCCGTCCGGAGTTTAAAAAGGCAGAAGGGTCCTTGGAAACCACTCCTCTGGAAGAAGAGGCTCCGCCCGCAGAGGCCCCCGTGGAGGCGCCGTTTCGGGAGCTTGAGCCGGTAGTCTTTTAGGGGCCTGCGGACTACGGTGTACAAACCGCGGTCCGCAGGCTGTCTTGGGTTCGGGATTCCGGTCTGCCGCCGGTCTGCCGCGGCCGCCGCCAGGGCCCGGGGTTACACCGATCTGGAAGTTAAGAGCTTAACCAAATACAGCTTAATGTACAAAAACAGGGCGTTCTGCTCGCCTATGTTTCTAAGCCCCGAGGCGCTTTCTATTATGGACTTGGTCATTTTATCCAGGGTATCGCGGTTTACGGCGGCGTTTTTTTGAAAGCGCCGCATATGACGCAGCCTGTCCCGCACCAGGGAATTTACATCCTCCACCAGGTTGTTCTTTGCCTGTTTATTAAGAAGTTTTCCCCAGCGAAAGATAAGCTCTTCCAGGTAGGTTTCGAGGGTATGGTTTTCCGGAACCAGTTCTTCTTCCGCCTTCATGGCGCAGTTTACAAGTTCCCCCAGGGGATCGTCCGGGGCTGTTCTTCTCTCGCTTTCCGCGATCCTTCTTTTTAGCCTTTTTTTCTTTCCCAGGCCCAGGAAAAGGGCAATAATATTGCTAAGAATCGGCAGGGTATACCAAAAGGGCATAAGAAGTTTTACATCGCTTACAAGCCGCCGGCGTTTTATCATAAGCAGGACCCGCAGGGGCAAAAGTTCATCCCGGTCAAAAAGCCGGGACGATTCGGGGATCCCCTTGGCGGAACTTCGCATTTCTTCGTAGACCAGATACAGTTTGCGGTCCCGTAACAGGGCGCTTAGTACCGGGGCGTATTCTTCCACATAGGAGTTTATAAGCCGTTCAAATTCCAGATCGTTGTCCATCGCAGGTTCCCGGCAAAATTCCTTAAGCAGTTTTCTCCACCGCTTAGAAATAGCCCTGATTGCCATTGTTCGGAATTCGGCAAAAAGCCTGGCGCAGAGGGCCAGCGTCTTGGTCTTTTTTACCAGCCATGCCGTTCCATCACCGGCTTGAAAAAAAAGCAGATCCGGAAGTTCATCGGGAGTTGCCGGTTCGGTGGTCCGCTTTCTTATATACGCATCCAACCCGTCCTGGGTGTACTGGTCCAGCAGGAGAATCCCTTTATGGTCCTTAAATTTTGCAATCCCCTCCCGGGAAAAACAATACGGAGGTTTTTCCATTTCCAGTTCAAAGCATTTAAAGGCCAGTTCCAATTCCTTGGCCTTGGCCGCCTTGGTTTTAAAAAATCCACTGCATATTTCTATGATATATACCGCCTGCAGAACCCCCTGTTCTTCCGCCAGAAGTTCTTCCCTTTGGTTAAGGCTGGTTTTTACCAGGTTGCAAAAATGGGCCCAAAAATAGTACGCCACCTCCCGGGCTTTTTTAAGATCCGCAAGACAGTCCTGGGGGCATGTCATAATCTTATCAAGGATCTCCCGCAGGTATTCTTCTTTTCCGGTAAGCTGGGGAGCAAGCTTGTGCAGGGTGTATTCCTTATTGCCCGGATGCATTAGATAATACCGTACCTTAAGCAGGGAAAACTCAATAAGGCTGTGGGGGATCATCGGCGCTAAAATCAGGGCCTCTCCGTGATTGCCGGGAAAAATCAGCTTTACGATGGGTAATGCCGTTGTCTGGGGCGACTCAAGAAAACCCCTAAGTTCCATAGAAATATCCAGGGGCCTTAGCTGTTCCGGGGGAATGGTTATCTTAAGGGCCCGTTCGCCGGGAAAGGGCATGTCCGCTTCTTTATCGCCGTTTTTATACGCTTCTTTAATCAAATCCGCATAGTAATAGCACAGGTAGATATTATTGTCCGTTTCGTCATTTTGAAGGATCACCCTTCCGCCGTCTACCAGGTGGTTTATATCCATCCATACTCTGGCTCCGGTTTCTTCGGCCCAGGGAAGCCATTCCGGTCTTTCCGTACACACGCGCTTTGCATATTTCCCCAGGAAATCGATAAAAACTTCCATGTTAATAACGGGGGATTCTATTTTCCTCGCATACTGGTTTAAAATCGAATATAGGTCCGTCTTCTGCGGCATATCGAAAATATATCATTGTTCCCCCGATTTTTCTATGGTATAATTAGGGCATGGAAAAATTTTTTCTCCTGGTATGGCTGCTGTGCACCCTGTCTTTGTCCGCCCAAAGTCAAAGAACCGGCGATTTTGAGATCCGGAACAGGGTCCTTGTTAAATACCGGGGTATGGGGGGAGAGGTGCTTATACCCCCAACCCTTAAAATAGACCGCATTGGAAGACGGGCCTTTGCGGGCGCCCCGGTAAAGGCCCTTACAATCCCCCTGGGGGTGGGATTTATTGACGAACAGGCTTTTGCGGAGTGTTCCTTTCTTGAAACAGTTTCCCTGCCCAATACCCTGATACGCATAGGGGAAAAAGCTTTTTTTAACTGCCTTTCGCTAAAACAAATAAACTGGCCCATAAGCCTTTTAACTATAGAAGACCGGGCGTTCTTTAACTGCCGCAGCATGGAGAACCTGGTTCTTCCCGGCGTCCTTAAATACATCGGTTCCAACGCTTTTTCCGGTTGTATAGGGCTAAGAACGCTAAGCCTTTCCCGGCGCACCGGCCTGGGAAGACACCCCTTTATAGGCGTCCGGTGCGAGATCACCTATAGGGATTAAGCCGTGGCGTCCAGCTTTTTCCGGTTCGCCCCTTTCTTTCTCCCTGCGATCCTCCTGGGGGGCGCCTTGATTTCCTGCACCCCCGGGGCCATACAAAACCTTGGGTCCCCGAACCCGGCGCAAAAAAACACCATCACCGCCCTGGCGGATAAGGCCGAAACGGCGGAGGCGGCCGGAGAAACGGCGGCGCCTGCCGGAGAAACGGCGGAGGCGGCCGGGGAAACGGCGGGCATTGAAAACGCCCTGATCCTGGAGCGGGGAAACTTTTGGACCGCCGGCATTCCCGGCTTTGGAGAAAACGCCCTTTCCGCCTTTTTTGGCGAATACCGCATGCCGGGCAAAACGGAACTATTACAGGTATGGCTGTGCAGGGAATTTCTTTACTACGAAGGCTGGACTGCGGCCGCAGACGGGGTATTGCTAAAAATTCTTCCCTCCGGCGCCGCGGCCGCCATCCCCGCAAAAGACAGGGTATGGACCGTCATTGTGCTTTTGCCCCCGAACAGTTCCCCGGAAGAACAAGACCGGGTTTTACGGGCCTGTGTGTCCCAATTTGCCGATTTCCCCGGCCCCGGGGGGAGCCGGAACCTGTCTTTACCGGCCATAATCCGCCTTTAGCCGCCGTAGACCAGGGCTTGCTCCCGGTAATTCTAAATGTTTGCCCCGGTAATTCCCGGGAGATTCGCCCTCCTTTTCCCCGCCTGGGGTTTGCCGGCGCCGGAAACTGCCGGTTTTACCGGTTTGGACCCTTGCGGAATTCCTCGTTTGGGTTCATAGTTATGGTAATATGACGATTCATCAGGAAGACGCTCTGTACGATTTCCTCGAAAATGTCACCGAACCGTTTACCCTGGATGATATAAGCGCCTTTATACGGATGATTGAACCGGAGCAGAACAGCCGGATAAGCAACGAAATTGCCGCGTTTATTGACACCCGGCATGCGGCTTTTCCCCTGGGGGGAAAGCGGTGGATATCGCGGCTGGGCTTTTTTGAAAAGGCCCGCTTTGTCATTAATCCCACAAGGCTGGAAATAGCCAACGGCATCCTTATTCCCGGCCACCGCTGTATTCCCTTCGCCAATCCGGTTCTTTTGCCCCAGGAATACCGCTTTCGCTGGAAGGGAAGCGAGATACCCCGGACAACCACCGAAAGCCCGCCGGAAGATTTTTACCCCTTCTATACCCTTTTTGGGGAGGAATACGCCCCCCAATATGTGGCCCGGGATAACCATGAAAACGAAAGGGCCTTTAACAGCGATCCCTTTGAGGACCCGCCGGAAGTTTCCATCCAGACCCTGGATATGCGGAATATTTACCGGGAATCTTCCTTTGTGCCGGGGGATCATTTTGCGGTTTCCATAGTGAACTGGAAAGAAGGGATCTTTGAACTTGAACGCTTCCAGGCAAACGCCTGGACCAAAGAAGATTTAGCCTCCTGGACCGCCGCGGCGGAAACAGGGTTTCGCAGATCCTTTTCCTACCTGGGCCCCGGTTCTTCCACCGAGGAACAGATCGCCTACGCGTATTGGTTTGGCGGGGAGCGGATGTGCGCCCTGCCGGCTTATACCATGGAGGAATTTCTTTACGAAATTACCGACCATATAGAAACCGCCCCCTATGGCATCGAAACCCGTTTCTGGTACGCGGGAAAAGAGATCCCGGATCGTAAGGACCTGGAGGGGCTGCGAAGCCTGCCGGATAGAACGGTCATCGAAGAAATTCTGTATCGCCGGGGGGCGCCCATTTCTGAATATGTGGTTCAATCTTACGTTCGGGACGCCCTGTACCGGAACGACGGGGACATAGACCGGATCATAGCCCGGATTATTCCGCCTTCGGTGGGCCTGGACGGGCGGGACAGGGAATACCTGGCGGATTATATCATGGAAGTGTTTAAGGAATTTGAAGAAAGCTATTCCCGCTTTACCGATAATTCCATGGGCTCCATCCGTCAGCGGGTGGGGGAGCTTCATACGGCGGTGGTAGAGTTGGCGGCAAAGCTCCAAAAGGGCGAGGTGGACCCTTCCTGGCTGCCCAGGCATACCTTTGTGGTGCTTTCCCAGATCCAGGGACACGCCGCCGCTATTTTGGAAGATCTGGACACAGACGAGGCGCCGCCGCTGCCGGATCTTGAAGCCATGGACAATTCCTCGGACAGCATGATTGAAACCTACGAAGATATGCGGGAACTTATAGACGAGGCCCTGGACAGTTTTCGCAAATGCAATATCGGGCTTTGGAAGCAGCATAAAACCGCGGAAAAAACATCCTGGCGGCTTATCCAGATAAGCCTGGGGGGAACGGATATTTGGCGGCGGCTGGTACTTCCCGGTTCCTATTCGCTGCGGGAACTGGCCAGCCTGGTCCGTTCCCTTTTTGACTGGAAAGAAGAGGAGCTAAGCCTTAACCTGGAAAACGGCGAAACATCCTGGGATATTTCCCTCGAAGCCTTAAGCGGCCGGGGTTCAAGCGAATTCGTTTTTGAAATCGGCTCCAAGTGGACGGTGAAGATTATCATCCTTTCCTGGTACCAGGCAAAACCCGGTGAACGGATCAGCTGCATCGCCGGCGCCGGCGCCCCCCCGCCCCGGTTTATCGACGGCCCCCTGCGTTTTCGCCGCTTTATATCCGCCCTTGAACGCGGCAGCGACCGGGAGCGGCGCCTTGTCCAAAGTGAACTGGGCCGGGACTACGATCCGGAAGGCTTTGATATTGATTCCTGCAACCGGGCCATCAATGCCGCAGGGGCAAGTCCGCCGGGTCCTACGGAGCTAAAATTCTACCCGGGGGCCAACCATGGAAAATCGGGCTCCTAGCTTTTTCTCCCTTCTGCGAAGGGGGGGCATTTATTACAATGCCCCCGGAAGCGTCCCCGAAGATCTGCTGCGGTGGCTGATCCAAACGGTCCCGGCCGCGGACATAGACAAGGATGCGCTGCTTAAGGCGGTGCTGGAACGGGAAGACCTTATGCCTACGGCCATGGGAAACGGCATAGCCCTGCCCCATCCGCGGAATCCCATACTGGAACGCGAAGAGGCCCAAATTGCCGCCCTGGCCTTTTTAGAAAACGGGATTGACTGGGGCGCCTTGGATGGCAGGGCGGTGGATACGGTAATTCTGGTGGTTTCCGCATCCGCCAGGATACATCTGTCCATGCTGCAGCGGATCACCTTTTTTTGCCGGGACGGGGGTTTTTGCGCCCTTCTTCAACGCCGCGCCCCGGCGGAGGAAATTTTCGACTACATAGAACGGGGGGAAAAAAGCTGGAAGTAAGCCCGCCGGTTCATTCGCGGCGGGGAGGTTCATTGGACTTGTTCGATAACCCGGCTGGCTGCCGAACAACTCTAGGGGGTCTCGTCCCCGGCTTCGTAAATGTACCGGGCTATGGGCATACGGCGGCCCATGCCAAAGGCCCGGGGAGAAACCTTTAATACCGGCGGCGCCTGGCGGCGCTTAAACTCCGCCCGGGCGGTGGTGCGGATGATCCGCTCCGCCAAGTCCCGGTCGTATCCCCGGGCTTCTATCTCCCGGGCGGAAAGGTTGTCAAAGAGGTACAGTTTAAGAATTCCGTCCAGGATATCGTAGGGGGGCAGGCTGTCCTGATCCTTTTGGTTTGGCCGCAGTTCCGCGGACGGCGGCTTGTCGATGATGGCCTGGGGGATAATTTTTTTTTGCCCCAAGCCTGTCTCCCGGTCATTGATGCGCCGGCACAGGGCAAATACCTCTGTTTTAAACAGGTCTCCAATGGGTTCCAGGGCGCCGTTGGTATCCCCGTAGAGGGTGCAATAGCCCATGGCAAGCTCGCTTTTGTTGCCGGTACTTAACAGCATGGAATTAAACTTATTGGAAAAACCCATAAGCAAGGCGCCCCTGATCCGGGCCTGCAGGTTTTCTTCGGCAATGTCAAAGGGCCGATTTTCAAAAACCCCTTCCAGGGTCTTAAGGTAGGCGCTAAAAACTTCTTCGATGGGGAGCGTCTCGTAACGGCATTCAAGGTTTGCGGCCAGCTCCGCGGCGTCATCCTTGGAACCCTGGGAAGAAAACCGGCTGGGCATGCTAAAACAGGCAACCTTGTCCTTTCCCACGGCCCGGACCGCCAGATACGCCGCCAGGGCCGAATCGATGCCCCCGGAAAGGCCCAAATGGACCTGCCGGAATCCGCACTTTACCATGTAATCCCGGATACCGTGAACCAAGGCATCTTCCAGGGTGTCCAGTTCCGCGGCGGAAAGGGCCGGTTCCCCAAGGTCCCCGGGGGCCGGGGTGTTTTCCGGCTCTGCGGCCCTTTCCGCTTTTGCCGAATCCCAGAATACCAGATCTTCCTCAAAGGCCCTGGCGGTATCCGTTTTTTCCCTTCCGGCGGCGGAAAGAACCGCGGTCCCGCCGGGGAGGCTTACAAAAGAGCGGCCGTCAAAGATAATAGAGTCGTTAGCCCCCACGGCGTTGATATAGACCAGGGGAATTCCGCCCCTAAGGCTTAGGCGCCGGGCAAGGTTCTGCCGCACCCGGAGCTTCCCCGCATAGTAGGGCGAGGCCGAGGGCACGCAGAGCATGCTTATACCCCGGTCCATAAGACAGCGAACCGGGTCCAAGGCGTATTTGGTTCCGGGGGTTTCCGTTTCCCGCCACACGTCCTCGCAGATGGCCACCCCAATGCGTTCCCCCTTCCACTCAAAGACGGGCCAGGAAGACGCGCTTTCAAAATTACGGGCTTCGTCAAAGACATCGTAGGTTGGCAGCAGGGTCTTACTTTGCTCGAATGCCAGGGCGCCGTCCAGGATTATTCCGTAGGCGTTTACCAGGGCCTTGCCATTCCGGTTGATATTGCGGTTTACGTAGCCCACCCCGCAGGCAAGGCCAGAAGGGATTTCCCTCTGCAAAAGCCGCAGGGATCGGATGTTTCGTTCTACAAAGCAATCCTGATCCAGCAGATCCATGGGGGGGTATCCGCATAGGGCAAGTTCGGGAAACAAAACCAGGTCCGCCCCCTCTTCCCCGGCCCTTCCGGCAAACCGGAGAATTTTTTCCCGGTTCCCCGTAAAGTCTCCGATAAGGGAATTGATCTGTACAATGGCGACAATCATATACCCACAGGATATATAACTTAAACAGGGCCTTGCAAGGGTTCCCCTGCGCAGGGTTTTTCCGCGCCCCCTGCGGCCTCCAAAGACCGGGGCTTGGTTGATTTTTATCGGATAGTTACGTACCATTCGGTAATTGGACTTGTTCGATAACCCGGTTGCTTATCTTACAAGTCTTGCAAAATGCTCCGCATTTTGCTGTTTTTAAGCGGAATTTGTTCGGAACCTGAGGTTTTCGAACAACTCTATTCTACAAAAAGGAGAAAATATGAGCGCCGCTAATCTTCAGACCCTTATCGGAATGGGGATCTACCTTTTGATCCTGATTGTCATTGGTCTATGGTATGCCCAAAGAAGTAACAGCAATCCGGAAGAATTCTTTCTTGCCAAACGCGGCTACGGCCCCTGGGTCGCGGCCTTAAGCGCCGAAGCTTCGGATATGTCCGGCTGGCTTCTTATGGGGCTTCCCGGGGTAGCCTATTTTACCGGCTGCGGAGAGGCCTTTTGGACCGCCCTGGGGCTTTTTATCGGAACCTGGGTCAACTGGGCCCTGGTGGCCAAACGGCTGCGCAGGTATTCACAAATAGCCGATAACGCCATTACCTTGCCGGAATTCTTTAGCAAACGGTTCCACGATAAAAAAAGAATTCTTCTTGCCATTGCGGCGCTTATCAGCCTGGGGTTCTTTTCTATTTACGTGGGGGCCCAGTTTATTACCTTTGGCAAACTGTTCAGCTACATCTTTAACGCCAACATGGTGGCCATGGTTATTCTTGGGGCGGTTTTGGTTATGTTCTACACCCTCCTGGGAGGCTTTATGGCCGTGGGCATGACGGATCTTATCCAGGGCCTTCTTATGATAGGCGCCCTGGTGTTAGTTCTGATTGTGGGCTTTTTCAATGCCGGAGGGGTAGGCGGCATTGCGGCAAACCTTGAAAAATTTCCCAAGTTTACCGATTTTTTTGGGACCGCGGCGCCGGTGATGGAAAACGGGGTTCAGCAGGTGCTGAACGGCATTCCCCAGTTTAGCCCCGGGGGAAACCCGTACAATCTGCTGATAATTGTCAGCACCATGGCCTGGGGACTTGGTTACTTCGGCATGCCCCAGGTACTGGTCCGATTTATGGCGATAAAGAAACCCGAAATGCTTAAAACCTCCCGGACCATTGCGGTTCTTTGGTGTTTTATAGCCCAGGCCGCGGCGGTGCTTATTGGCATTATCGGACGGGCCGTCCTTCCCAATCTGCTGGGAACCCCGGGGGATGCGGAAAACATTTTTATCCACCTGGGAACCCGGTTTTTCCCGCCCCTTTTGGCGGGGGTTGTGATCTCGGGGATCCTCGCCGCTTCCATGAGTTCTTCGGATTCCTACATGCTGATCGTGGCTTCGTCTCTGGCTAACGACATCTTTAAGGACCTTATCTGGAAAAAGGCCCGCGAGGCTACGGTTATGTGGGTGGCCCGGCTTGCCATGCTTATGGTAACGGTATTTGGCGTAATAATCGCCCTGTCGGGGAACCAGTCGATTTTCCGGGTGGTTTCATACGCCTGGGCGGGGTTTGGCGCGTCCTTTGGCCCCCTTATCCTGTTTAGTCTTTTCTGGAAACGAACTACATTTCCCGCGGCGGTGGCCGGCATGCTTTCCGGGGGAATTATGGTGGTGCTGTGGAAGAATGTAATCGCCGGGTACGGGGGAATTTTTAACGTATACGAACTGCTTCCGGCCTTTATTTTTTCCGCCCTGGTTATCTGGGTGATAAGCCTGGTTACCCCCAAACCCTCTGCGGAGATTGAAAAGGAATTTGAAACCGCCGCCGCGAGGTGAGCTTTTGTGGCGGCGTATTTTAGCCGGCCCCGGCTAAGCTTCCGTGGCCGGCTCTTGCAGGCGCTTAACTATATCCTCCCGGCTGCATAGGGTTATTCCCCGTTCCGTAAGGATCATATCCATCTTTTTGTCATGGCTTTCCGCCGGCACGGCGCCTGCCAGCTGAAGCTCCAGGCATAAACCGCAGCTTGCATAAAAATGTCCCCCGCCGCCGGGGGGGGCGGAAAACTTCCCCATGCCCGAATCCAGGCCGTTAAAAAACCGGTCGTAACAGCCCCCTCCCCGGCCCAGGCGGCAGCCCCGCCGGTCAAAGGCCAGGCCGGGAACGAGTGCCAGAAAGGGAAAGTCCCCCGGCCCCAGGCGCAGGTCTTCTTTGGCCGGGGGTTCCCGAACGCCGAAGGGCCCGGCCTGCCAGGGGCCCCGGGCAGAGAGGACCCGGTAAAACGCCAGGTCTTTTGCGCTATCCGGCCCTGGGGCTTCGATAAGGCGGGGGGCAAAGAGTTTCTTTTTTTGCCGCAGAACCGCTTCCATCAGGGGGGCCGTGTCTATTTCGCCGGGAAGGGAAACAAAAACCAGGACCGACCGGAACAGTTCCCATCCGGGGAGCTTCCCCCTGGTTCCGCCGGCAAGACGCCGGGCCGTTTCCAAACCCGCGGCGGCTAAAAGTTCCACAGGAACCGCAGCCAGGCGGGCTTTTATTTCTTTTCGGAGGATTTTTTTATCCGGAAGGGGCATGACGCCTGCTAAATAAGCCTTGTTCCGCCGGCCTTAAGTCCCGCTTCGTAGAGCTTACCGCACGCGATAAACATGGGAAGTTTCGTCCCCCCCAGGATAATGTCCGATTCCCTTGCCATGTCCACCATATCCATGCCGGGGGTTTTTCCTCTAACAAAAATAATGCCCTTGATATCCAAAAGCTCGGCGGTTCTGATAACCTGAGGATTAACCAGGCCGGTTAAAAGCAGGACCCCTTCTTTTACAAAAGCCATTACATCACTCATCAGATCCGAACCGCAGGCGGAAATAATTTCCAGCCCCGCCTTATCTTCACCACAAAAAAACTGTCCGTCCAAGAGAGAAACAGCTTCTGATACGGTCATACTTACCCCCGTCCTTATTAGTGTATAAAATCAGAAAAGAAAATGCAAGGGCGGTTTATGAAAGCCCCGCAATGTACTCCAGCCGTTTAATAATCGGGATATGCTGGGTACAGGCGCTTTCACATTGGCCGCAGGCTACGCAGTTTCCGGCGCCGGAAAAGGGAATATTCCAATGCACGCTAAGCCGCTGTTTTATGGCCGCGTCTGCATTTTTAGAAAGCAGCTTCTGGTTATACGCATCCATATACCGGGGAATGGGAATCTTCTGAGGACAGTCGTCACAGTAGGCGCAGCCGGTACATATTCCTTCAAAAGAGGTTCCGGCATTTTCTTTAACCGCGGCCAGTTCCGCTTCGGTCCTGGGCTGGTAGCCCTCCATGGCTTCCAAGACATCGGCCACATCCTGCTCCACGCCAAATCCCACCAGGGTGGTGGTAATGTCTTTATGGTCCCAAAGAAAACGCAGGGCCCCCGTAACGGCGGTTTCTCCCGGCCGCCGGACAAATCCGAACAGTTCGGGGTGTTCCGGAATAATTCCGCCTCCCAAAGGATTCATTACCACCGCGCCAAGGCGTTTCGCCCTGATGGCGTTAAAGGCTTTTTCCCGGGTTTTAAAATTATAGGCCGAGTAGCCGAACAAAACCCCCTCGAAAACCCCCTCCATAAGCAGGGCTTCGATTTCTTCTTGAATAAGGTGGCTTGAAACACAAATATGCCTGATAAGCCCCTCTTCTTTAAGCTTGCAAAAGGTATCCAGGATCCCGTCTTTCTTGCGGGAAGCCCAGTTGTCAAGGCTGGTAATGCACCACACGTGGTAAAAATCCACCGCGGGTACGTCAAGCCGTTTAAGCTGGGCCTCTAGTTCTTCGCGTATGTCTTTTTCGGCGGTTTTAAAGGTTTTTGTAGCCACGTAATACGGAAGCTTTAAACGGCGAAGTTCCGCCAGGCCCTTGCCGAAAACGGTTTCGCTTTTAATGTCAAAGTATGCCGGGGCGGTATCAAAGTAGCTTACGCCACCCTTGGCGGCCCGGACCATCATTTTTACACACTCTTCATGGTTGTCTATGTGCCGGAACCGCATTCCGCCAAAACCCAGAAGGGAGACCTTTTTTCCTGTTTTTCCGTATTCCCTGTAAATCATACAAATCCTTTATTTTTGGAGCCATTTTCAATTATACAAAATTTGCAAAGACCCCGCAAGAATTCTACACCCCCACGTCTGTAAAGGGGGGCGCCCGTTCCAGAACCTCCGCCACCGGACGGTGCTCCGGCAAAAGAAACGCCGGATCCGCTTCCAGTATGGCAAAGGCGTCATTCCGGGCGCGGATCAACAGATCCACGTTCCGGACGGGGTCGGCAATTCCCAGCCGTAAATAGCCGGATTGTTCAAACCCCGCGATCTGTCCCGGACCCCGGAGTTTTAAGTCCTCTTCGGCAATCACAAAGCCGTCATTGGATTCCAGCATAACCTTTAAGCGCCGTTTACCCTCTTCGGTAAGCGCCGGCGCCGGTTCCCCGGACGAAAACGGCGCCGCGGCAACGGCGGCTTTTTTACCCGCGCTTCCGCGGCCGCCGCGGCCTTCGCTTGAATTTTCCGAATAAATAAGAAAACAGTACGCCTGATCTTTTCCCCGGCCAACCCGTCCCCGAAGCTGGTGCAGGGCCGCAAGGCCAAAGCGCTCCGCGTGGTGGATTACCATACAGGAAGCGTTTGGCACATCCACCCCCACTTCCACCACGCTGGTGGCGGCAAGTATTTTTGCGTCCCCCCGGCGGAACGCTTCCATGGCCGCCCGCTTTTGTTCATCGTCAAGCCTGGAATGGATCAGGGCCACGGGGCGCCGGGGAAATATTCTTTCCAGCTCCCCCGCCATGCTTACCGCATCTTTAAGGCCCCGGTGTAAGGCCGCGGTTTCTAAATCCGCGGCGGCTTCTTCGGTTTCCTCATCGCCGATAAGGGGATACACAAAATATGCCTGGGCCCCCCTTTCCAGTTCTTTTTCCACAAAGTTGTAGACTTTGTGAGCGTTTGATTCTTTTGCCAGGTGGGTCTTTACCGGCTTCCGTCCCGGGGGCATGCCGGTGATGACCGAAACATCCAGGTCTCCAAAGACCGTTAATGCCAGGGTCCGGGGTATGGGGGTGGCGCTCATCATAAGAATATCCGGGGCGCCCCCGGAGGAACCCTTGGCGATGACGGCCTGCCGTTGGGTAACTCCAAAGCGGTGCTGTTCGTCGATGATCACCAGGCGCAGGTTCCGGTAGACCACGTCTTTTGAAAAGAGGGCATGGGTGCCAAGCACAATATCCACATCCCCCGTTTCCAGGGCCCGAAGAAGCTGGGCCCGGCCGGTTTTGCCTGTAACTTTGCCGGTTAAATATGCGGGTTTTACCCCCAGGGGTTCCAAAAGCCGGGCGGCATTTTCCGCATGCTGCCGGGCAAGCAGTTCCGTGGGGGCCATAATGGCTGCCTGCCCGCCTTCTTCTATAACCTTCAGGGCCGCCAGGAAGGCCACCAGGGTTTTACCGGAACCCACGTCGCCTTGAAGCAGCCGGGCCATGGGATAGGGGCCGGAAAGATCGGCGTTGATTTCCGCCGCCGCGGTTTCCTGTCCGGGGCTAAGGCGAAAGGACAGCCGGTCCAGGAGTTGTTTCTGAAGAGAGGAAAAACCGGGCGGGGATTTTACCGCCCGGGGCGCCCTTTTCCGTTCCAGGGCCTGCTTGCCCACCAGTATTTCCAGGTAAAAGAGTTCTTCAAAAATCAGGGTTTTCCGGGCCAGTTCAAGGGTTTCCATGGAGGGGGGAAAGTGGATGGCCCACAGGGCCTGGGCCTTAGAAAACAGGGAATCCCGGCGGATTAGATCCGGCGGGATCTCGTCGTCCAGGGCGTTCCCGTACTGTTCCAGCGCGGTCCGCATCAGGCGCCGGAGCAGATTCTGGCCCCGGACGGGGGCGCCGCTTAGTTCCCCGGACAGGGGGTACACCGGCAAAATATTTCCGAAATGTTTGGAGCTTCCTTCCGCCTCGGTTTCAAAGGCCGTTGACTGGAGTTCGCCGTATTTATAGTAGAACCTTCCCCAAAGCCGGCAGCTTTTTCCTACCGTCAACTGGTGGCGCAAAAAAGGCCGGTTAAAGCAGATCAACACCCCCCGGGCGCTTTCGTCTTCCACATGGATTTTTAGGGTCTTCATGCGGCCAAAACCAAACCAGTCCTGGGCCAGGATCTTTACGGTGGTACATACCGGGCCCTTGGCCCAGTCCTTAAGAAGGGCCGCGCGGCTCCGGTCTTCCCAGTCCCGGGGGTACCGGGTAAGAAGGGAGGCAATGGTGTAAATTCCCGAATTGGAAAGGGTCCGCAGCAGAGACGGACCCACGCCCCGCAGGGTTCCGGGCGAAGCGGAAAGTTCCCGTAGAAACATCAGAAGATCGCCGCAAGCAGCCTTACGCCAAAATGAAAGATCCCCCACAGCAGGACGGCGACGGCGGCCAGGATAACAATAGAAAAAATTATTCGAAAGAGGTAATGCACGATTTTGGAGGGGAAAAAAATACTGGAGATCCGGTACATAAGGGGCTGGGCAATAAGATCCACAAAATGCCAGAAGGGAGAATAGATGTTATAGTTCCCCAGATAGGCCGCCATGCGCAAGATAAGGATCACTATAAAGAAGCCCAGGATCCAGACAATGATGGACCACGCCGCGTTAAGAAGCAGGATCAGCAGGGCCCCCGGGCTGCCTCCGCCGGGGGACCCCCAAAGAAGAATGAGCCGGTGAAACAGGGAAAGGACCCCCAGGGCAATGAGGGGCGAAAAATCAATGGGGCTGTTTTTAAAGGGCCGGAACCGGCGGAACCAGTTAAGGTAGGGATCGCAGATGTGGCAAAGAAATATAAAAAGGCCGCCAAAGTTGGCCCCGGGAAACCAGGTAAGAATGATCCGTATAAAGATAAGGAACATGTATACGCTGATAATTCCCGCCAAGACGCTTGCCGCGTGGCTCATATCAGGCCACCCATACTTCTGCCACCGCCGGGTTGCTTCCCAGGGCCGTTAGTTCTTCTTTTTCCGCCGTGATGCTAAGCTGCGCCGCGGTCCGGATCACCGTTTCCACCCTTCCCTCCACTGCGGGGATATGGATAAACACCGCGGTTTCGCCGGGATGTTCGATAAGGTAATTTCGCAGGGGATACAGTTTTTCTTCGTTCCCCGCGGCGGCGCCGTGGAGCCTGATGTGTACCTCCTGCCGGACCGGGGCGCCTTCCCCCTCCTGCCGCTTGTTTTCCGGGACGGCCCCCGCGGCGGGCGGCGGCCTTTCCGGCGGCGGTTCCGGAAAGGCGGCGCTCCCGGCGGCATTTCCGGCGGCCGCGGCGTTCGCGGCGTTCCGCCTGAGTTTTCCCAGGTCCAGCAGGGAACTCACGATAAAGCTGGGTTTCTCCCGGCTCTTGTCGAGCCTGCCCTTAATGGCGATACAGGTTTTTTCTTTTACCCTATCCTGGTTGATTTCCCATGTTCGGGCAAAAAATACAAGGTCGATCCGCCCCCGGTAGTCTTCCAGGGTGGCAAAGGCCATTTCTTTTTGATTTTTGCTTACATGCCGGCGAAGCTGGGTAATATATCCGATAAGGATGTATTCCCCCTCCGGAGTATTTTCCAGATCCGATATATCCAAAGTTACCGATTGTTCCCAGGCCGCCCGGTACTGATCCAGATTCTGGCTTGGGCCGCCAAAGGAATTAAGGATATCTCCGTTTTGTTTTAGCTCCCCGGGCGAAAGGACCGTTTGCACCTGGATGCTTGTCTTGCCCCGCCGGGTATCCAGACGGCCCCTAAGGGCGATAAGGTCGTCTTCTTTTATCCTGTCCCGGCATTCCATCCAGGCGTCGCCAAAAAAGGCTAGTTCCACCTCTCCCCGGTAATCTTCCAGGCTGCCAAAGGCCATGCCCTTTCCGGTTTTATCGGTAAAGGGTTTAAGGGTTTTAAGGATCCCCATAAGGGTATAATTCCCCGGCGCGGCGTGATCCAAATCCGATGTATCAAGTTTAACGCAGCGTTTCCATTCTTCCCGGTAATCGTCCAGAGGATGACCGGAAAAATAAAAGCCGATTAGTTCTTTTTCGATGGTAAGTTGTTCCGCCCTGTTCATTTCGGGTATTTGGGTAAACTCAAAATCGGGAAAGGTCTGTTCCCCCGTATCCACAAACAGGCTAACCTGGCCAAAGCGGGTTTCGTCCTTTTTATTTTGGGCATAGTCAATGGCCGCCTCCATATTTGCCAGCAGCGTAGCCCGGTTAACGCCAAAGTTGTCGAAGGCGCCGGTTTTGATAAGCAGCTCTATTACCTTGCGGCTTACAATGCGCTGCTGGATCTGGCCGGAGGACTGCAGGGTAACCCGGTCAAGAAGGTCCATAAAGCTTTTGTAGGCCCCCCCCTCCTGGCGGCGAAAGATAATCTCGTCCACGGGGCCCTCGCCAATTCCCTTGATGCCAAAGAAGCCGTAAACGATCCGGCCTTCCACCACGGTAAAGTACTTGTCCGAACGGTTAATGTCCGGGGGATCGATGGATATTCCCATTTTCCGGGCTTCGTCAATGTAATGGGGCAGTTTATCTACGCTGGCAATTTCGTTGGTCAGGTTTGCCGCCATAAATTCCGCGGGAAAGTTTGCCTTAAGGTAGGCGGTCTTGTACGCCAGGATCGCATACGCGGCGGAATGACTTTTGTTAAAGCCGTACCCGGCAAAGGGAATAAGAATATCGAAAATCTCTCCGGCTTTTTTTTCGCTGTAACCCCGTTCTTTTGCCCCGGCAATAAACTTGGCCTTTTCCTGGACCATCACCTCCATTTTTTTCTTTCCCATGGCCCGCCTGAGTATATCGGCCTGCCCAAGGCTGTACCCGGCAATGCGCTGGGCCACCTGCATAACCTGCTCCTGATATACAATAACTCCGTAGGTTTCCTGCAAGATATCCTTTAGCGAAGGGTCCGGGTATTCGATGGTCCGCCGGCCGTGTTTAGAATCTACAAACTGGGGAATAAACGCCATGGGGCCGGGGCGGTACAATGCATTCAAGGCGATAAGGTCTTCCACGCAGGTAGGCTTTGCATCCCGCAGTACCTTCTGCATTCCTTCGGATTCAAATTGAAAGATCCCCGCGCTTTTTCCTTCTCCCAGCATGGCAAAGGTTGCATCGTCCTGCTCTGGAATTTTTTCGATGCTAAAATCCGAATAGGCCAGGCCCCGGCGGCGCACCAGTTCTTCGGTATGGTTAAGCAGGTCCAGGGTCTTAAGTCCCAGAAAATCCATCTTTACCAGCCCCCGGGATTCGATCATATCCATGGTGTACTGTATTGCTATGGCGCCGGTTTTTGGATCCCGGTATAGGGGTACGTAATCGGTTAAATCCGTTTTGCCTATGACGATCCCCGCGGCATGAAAGCTTACATGCCGGTTTTTTCCTTCCAGTTTACCGGCGATGGAAAAAAGTTCCTGATACTGGGGCTGTTTGGCAAGTTCCCTAAGACGGCTTTCCTGGGCAAGGGCTTTTTTTAAGGTCATTCCGGGATCTTCGGGAATAAGCTTGGCTATCATGTTCGATTCGTCCAGGCTTATGTCCAGGGCCCGGGCTACGTCTTTAATTACCGCTTTTGCCTTTAGGGTTCCAAAGGTAATAATCTGCGCCACCCGGTCTTTGCCGTACCGTTCCGTTACATAGCGAATTACCTCTTCCCGCCGTTCATTGCAGAAATCCACGTCAAAATCCGGCATGGAAACCCGGTCCGGGTTAAGGAACCGTTCAAAAAGAAGCTGGTACCGGATCGGATCCAGGTCGGTGATCCGCAGCGCGTAGGCCACAATACTGCCCGCCCCGGAACCCCGGCCGGGACCCACGGCTATGCCCTGTTCCTTCGCCCAGTTAATAAAATCCGCGACGATAAGAAAGTAGCCGGTAAAGCCCATTCCGGTAATTACATCCAGTTCGTACTCCGTCCGCTGCCGGGCTTCTTCGGCCCTGTCATGGCTGCCGGGGTACCGTTTAAGCAGGCCCTCCATGGTTAAAGACCGAAGGTAGTCGTCGGCATTGTCAAAGCCGGGGGGTATCTTAAAGTCCGGAAGCAGGGGCCCCGGCTCGGGAATACAGGTGCTGCAACGTTCGGCGATTTTAAGGGTATTGGCAATGGCGTCGGGGCAGCCGGGAAACAGGGCCGCCATTTCGTCCCCGGTTTTAAAGTAAAAATCGTCGCCGTAAAAGCGCATCCGCTTTTCATCGTTCCGCTTCTTGTTGGTGCCGATGCACAGCAGCGTGTCCTGGGCGGCCGCATCGTCCCGGTTAAGAAAATGGATATCGTTGGTGGCAACCAGGGGCAGCCCGGTTCGGCGGGAAATCTCTATCAGGGCCTTATTTGCCTGCTTTTGCGCGGGAATTCCGTGGTCCTGGAGTTCCAGATAAAAGTTCCCCTCCCCAAAAAGCGAGGCAAACCACAGGGCCCGCTTTTCCGCCTCTTCGATTTTGCCCTCCAGCGCCAGGCAGGGAAGCTCCCCGGCTATACAGGCCGAAAGGCATATCAGGCCCCCGTGGTACCGGGACAGAAGCTCATCGTCGATCCGGGGTTTGTAGTAAAAGCCTTCGGTATAGGAATATGAAGAAAGCTTAACCAGGTTCCGGTACCCTTCTTCCCCTGAGGCCAGCAAGATTAAATGGTAGTACTTATTGCCGGTCTCGGAGCCGGTTTTTTCGAACCGGGATCCGGGGGCGGTATAAAATTCGCTGCCGATGATGGCATGAACCGGCGCCTGGCCTTCTTTAAGGGGGTGTTCCGCGGATCCCTGGCAGGCTTCCAGGAATTTTAGAACCCCGAACATATTCCCGTGATCGGTCAGGGCCAGGTGCTTCATCCCCAGTTCCCGGGCCCGCTGGGCAAGCTTTTCTACCGGGGCGGCCCCGTCCAGGAGGGAATAATCCGAATGGACATGCAAATGAACAAAATCGGCCATGGCATATATAGTAACCGTAAAAGCCTTGAAATTTCAACTTTCCTATTCCATCTTTACGGAGAATGCTGTATCATAAAACTACTTTTTTACAATAATGTTGTTTAAAACCTTTAATTTTTAAACAACTTCCGCTAAAAACCGGCAAAATGCGGAGCATTTTGCAAGGACCGTTCAATAAGCAACCGCTTATTGAACAAGTCCAATAATGTTTAAAATAAGAAGGGAGATACAAGTTTATGGAAAATTTGCGCAAATACAAATTCGACTGGGATAACACGGTGGGCGCCGATATGCAGCTGGCCAGACCCAGCCTGGGGCCAAGTACACGAATAGAGGTATACCGTCTTTTTCAGTTTACCCTTAGGGATATTCTGGAACAGCAGTATGGCACCGAGATGGCGGATAAGCTTTTTCGGCAGGCGGGACTTATGGCGGGGAAAGAATTCTTTAAAAAATTTCTAAGCGAAGCCACCGATGTGGCTTCCCTGGCCGCCAAGGTCCAGGAATCCTTCAATGCCCTGGGAATAGGCATTTTCCGGGTTGAATCTGCCCAGCAGGACAATTCCCGGTTTGTCTTTACGGTGGACGAAGACCTGGATTGTTCGGGGCTTCCGGATACCTCCGACGTGGTCTGTGTGTACGACGAGGGTTTTATTCAGGGGGTATTAGAATCTTTTAGCGGAAAGGGTTTTGATGTACGGGAAATCGACTGCTGGTGCACCGGGTCCCGGACCTGCCGTTTCGAGGCAAAAGTAACGCCCTAATTCCCGATGGAGGACCCCACTGGAAAAGTTTTAGAGCATATTAGAAAACTCCTGCGGGATTACAAGATCCCCGATCTGGAAGGGGATCTGGCGGAGGATCCGCTGCTTCGGCAAATTCATGACGAACTAAAGACCATCCGGGAGGTGCTTTTATGTTTTTCTGCCGGGGATTTTTCTCCTGCCATAACGATCCGGGGCATTATTCCGGGCTGCCTTAAAGCCCTGCAGGCCCACCTAAGACACCTGATCTGGCAGGTTCAGATGGTGGAGAAGGGGGATTTTACCCAGGAGATCCGCTTTATGGGCGAGTTCTCTACGGCCTTTAACAACATGGTCCGGCAGCTTAACCATTCCCGTACCGCCCTGCGGCAGAAAGAAGAGGCCCTTATAGCCCTGAACGATGAACTGCGCAGCGAGGTAGCCCACCGTAATTCGGCGGTGGAGGCCCTGCAAAAGAGCGAGGCCCGGTTTAAATTCCTTGCCAGCCACGATCCCCTTACGGGAATTCTTAACCGCCAATCCTTTATTGACCGGGCGGTGATGGACTTAAAAGAGGCCGCGGTATTTTCTATTCCCTGCTGCCTGGCCCTGATGGACATCGATCATTTTAAACAATTTAACGACACCTACGGGCATCTGGCGGGGGACGAAACCCTGCGTCATGTGGTTAAGGTTATTTCGGCGGGCTTACGAAAAAACGATTTTCTGGGGAGATATGGGGGCGAAGAATTTACCATCTTTTTTTCGCGGATAGATAAAAACTCGGTGGTTACCGTTGTTGAACGGCTGCGAAAGACCCTTGCCGAAACCCCGGTGGCCATGGAAAACGGCCTTATGTCGGTATATGCCAGTTTTGGGATAGTGGAAAATTCCATGGAAACCTTTACGGAAGATAAGGAATATGTAAAAAAGCTTATCAGCGACGCCGATACGGCCCTCTATGCCGCTAAGCGGGCGGGGCGGAACCGGGTGATCCTTTACGATCCCGAACAATCAAAAGAATTTGCCGGACAGATTCCGGTTATTCGGGATGTGGGCGAGACGTGAAAACAGAATTGTTTACTTTCTGTGATTTTGCCCAGGAATGCGGCGGCAAGCTTACCATTGTCGGCACCTTTGACACGATCATTTCCCGGTCCTTTCCCTGCATTCATCCCCAGCTTTCGGTGGTAATCCGCATCCGGTTTGATCTATGGGAGTTTAGCCGCCATTCTTTCCGCATCGAAGCCAGGGACCTGGACGGAGAGATAAGCATAGAACCCGTAACCGGAAGCGTGGAGGTTAAGGGGGCGGGGAACGCCACGGCGGTGTCGCACCTGGTTTTTACCATTTCCAACCTGCATTTTAAATCCGCGGGGGTGGTAAACTTTGTCCTTCATATTGACGAAAAAGAAATTACTTCCCTGCCCCTGTATGTACGGAAGGGTTAGACGCCAGCCTTATAATTTCCTTTCGGCGAAAACACCCTATGACGTGATCATTAATGACGCCCGTGGCCTGCATGTGGGAATACATGATGATGCTGCCCAAAAAACGAAAACCCCGCTTTTTCATATCCGCGGCGACACGGTCCGAAAGCCCGGTTCGGGCGGGAATCTCCGAAAGGCTTTTCCACTTTCCAAGCACCGGCCTGGGACCGGCAAATTCCTTGATATAGCCGGAAAAACTGCCGAATTCTTTTTGTATCTTTAAAAATTCCCGGGCGTTTGTTATGGAAGCTTCGATCTTAAGGCGGTTGCGGATTATACCCGGATCGGCGAGGAGTTTTTCTTTTTTCTTTTCCGTGTACCGGGCGGCCTTTTCCGGATCAAAACCGTCGTAGGCCCTACGGTAATTTTCCCGTTTTTTAAGCACCGTAAGCCAGCTTAAACCCGCCTGGGCCGATTCCAGCACAAGAAATTCAAAATGTCTGCGGTCATCGAATACCGGAACACCCCATTCGGTATCATGGTAGTGAACATAGAGATCCGAGGTTCCGCACCATTCACAGCGTTTCATAAATTTATCCTTTGCGCCGATCCTGCGGAACGGCCCGTTATGCCCTGGCGGTCCTGTGCCGCAGGACAAGATCCGCCAGAACCAGGGCGGCCATGGCCTCCACCACCGGTACAACCCGGGGGACGATGCACACATCGTGGCGCCCTAAAACGGAAAGTTCCCGTTCGGCCCCGCTCCGGTCCAGGGTCCTTTGGGGCTGCGAAATTGACGCCACGGGTTTAAAGGCGGCTTGGAATTCCACATCCATTCCCGTAGAAATGCCCCCCAGGGTCCCCCCCGCATTGTTGGTTTTAAACGAAATATCCGGCGGTCCCGGGGGCAGGGCCCTTTCGCCTTCCGGGGGCAGGCCCGTTTCATTTCCCGGCGGGGGCGGCCCGGTTCCACCCGCGGAGGCGCCGGGGTTTTCGGTTTTCCGCACCGGCGTATCGTTATGGGCCGAACCCGTTGATCCGGCGGCGGCAAAACCTGCGCCGAATTGAATTCCCTTGCAGGCCCCGATGGAAAGAACCGCCCGGCCCAGGATCGCCGGCAGTTTGTCAAAAACCGGCTCCCCAAGGCCCGGTGAAAGCCCCGAAATACGGCAGGACACAAGGCCCCCGGCGCTGTCCCCCGCTTTTTTTAACTCCGCCAGCCGCGCTTCAATCAGTTCCGCGGCCCTTTTTCCGGGGACCCGCAGGGAATTCCGTTCCGCCTCGGCCGGATCAAAGTCTTCGTCTCCCCGGAGGGGGGCGTATATTCCCCCGATAGAGGCGGTCCAGGCCTGTACCACAATGCCTCTGCGGGCAAGAAAGGTCCGGGCCACGGCGCCGGCGGCAACCCGGCCTGCGGTTTCCCTGCCGGAACTGCGGCCCCCTCCCCGGGGATCCCGAAGGCCGTATTTTGCCTCCCAGGTCCAATCGGCGTGGCCGGGGCGGTATAGATCGTTTAGGGCCCCGTAATCCTCTGAACGCTGATCCTTGTTTCGCATAAGGATCGCTATGGGGGTGCCCAGGGTTTTGCCCTCGTAGACCCCGGAAAGAATTTCCGGCTCGTCATCCTCGTTTCGCTCGGTACTTCCGGCGCCGCGGCCGGGCCGGCGGCGCTGCAGATCCCGCCGTATGTCCTCCACGGAAAGGGGGATCCCCGCGGGACAGCCGTCCACCACGCAGCCCAAGGCGGGGCCGTGGGACTCCCCAAAGGTACTTACCCGGAAAAGGGTACCAAAACTGCTGCCCCCCATGGCTGCTCCTTTGTGGCATTTGTAAATTCCGCGTATACACCATAGACCCGGCGGCGGTCCGGCGGCGGTAAAAAAAGTATAGGTTCTTTCCGGCGCTTTGGGAATATAAGGAAAGCCCTTGTATTATATACTAAACTAATGTATAGTAATGTCTATGGAACTGCCGCAGAAACTTGCCATCCTTGCGGGGGCCGCAAAATACGACGCGTCCTGTACTTCGGCGGGGAGTCCAAGCCCCCCGGC
Organism: Spirochaetaceae bacterium; assembly: GCA_031278215.1. GTDB lineage: Bacteria > Spirochaetota > Spirochaetia > Treponematales > Breznakiellaceae > JAISLT01. The sequence goes on along the minus strand of JAITKV010000015.1, from coordinate 2,876 downwards.
AAAACCCGCGGGGGGCCTCTGCCGGGGGGCCGCTGCAGAAAGGGCGCCGGCGGGCCAGGGTTCCTTCGGGGTGCGGGCGCCCGCCGGGATCTGCCATTCGTGGACCGGGGACGGGCGCTGCGTCAGCCTTCTTAAGGTGTTGTATTCCAATGTATGCCGCTACGACTGCGCGTACTGCGCCAACCGGGTTTCGGCGGACATTCTCCGGACGTCCTTTACAAGCGAAGAGCTGTTTACCCTAACCTGCGAATTTTACCGGCGCAATTACATCGAAGGCTTGTTTCTTTCTTCCGGGATTTTTTCGGATCCGGACATCGTTATGTGCAAACTTATTGAAACCGCAAAGAAGCTTCGTACCCAGGGGGGCTACGGCGGTTACATTCATCTAAAGATTATTCCCGGTTCCGGGGAAAACCTTATCCGGGAGGCGGGACGTTGGGCAGACCGGCTTAGCGCCAACATAGAACTTCCCACGGAAAAGAGCCTTCGCTCCCTGGCCCCCCAAAAATCGGGAAAGCTTATTTTCGGCGCCATGGGCCAGGTATGGGAGGCTTCCGCCGAGACGGGGGAAGACCGCCGCCGGCTTCGGCATGTTCCGGCCTTTGCCCCCGGGGGTCAAAGCACCCAGCTTGTAGTAGGGGCCAGCGCCGAAGATGACAGAACAATCATGGGCCTGTCTTCCGCCCTGTACCGGAAATATGAACTACGGCGGGTGTATTATTCGGCCTATGCGCCCGTGGGAAGGCTTCCCCCGGCGGAGCAGGGGAATTTGCTCCTTAGGGAACACCGGCTGTACCAGGCGGACTGGCTGCTCCGGTTCTACCATTACCAGATCCGGGAACTGTTTGACGGGGGGCCCAACCTGGACAGGACCTTTGACCCTAAACTTGCCTGGGCGCTTCGGCATTTGAATTTTTTTCCCCTGGAACTTAAAACCGCCTCCTACGAAGAACTGCTGCGGGTTCCGGGCCTGGGGGTCCGTTCCGCCCGGCGGATCATAGAAATCAGACGCCGCCAGGCCCTTAGTTTTACCGGACTTTCCCGGCTGGGGGTAATTTTTAAAAGGGCCCGGTACTTTGTTACCCTGGGGGGCCGTTTTGCCGGCGGTCCGCCGCCCCTGGACAATCCCGCAGTAATGACGGGCATCCTGGGCGCAGAAAAGGCGGACCCCCAACTGCCGCTTTTTGACCCGCGGCAGGATTAAAAGATCCCCCAGGAGGATCCCATGAAACCAGGAGAATCCCATGGATGAATTATTTGATACGGAACCGGATCCGCCCCCGGCGCTTGAAAAACTAAAGCTGCGGGCATATCTTCGGGGTTCTTCAAAAAAGGGAGACCGGGCCTACAAAATGTGGAAAGAATTCGACCGGCTTCGGGGGTTTCTTCGCTTTAGCCCTGACCGCCGGGGCCGGTACCTGGCCCGCTGCGCCCCGGACTATTTTATCCTTCCCCTGCTGGGGGATCACTTTTTACTCCGCTTCGGCAGCCTTCCCTGGGCGATTGTGGACGAAAAACGGAACCTGGTGTTGCTGCGGGACCGGGGAAAAAAACCGGCCCTGTACCGGCTCCGTCATGGCCGGACCGCCGGACTGGATACACCGGCTTTTACGGCAGAGGAATCCGCGGATCCCTGGGAAGAACTTTGGCGGGAGTATCACCGGTCAATAAACAACACGGACCGGACCAATCCGGAACTACAGCGGCAGTTTATGCCAAAGCGGTACTGGAAGTATCTGCCGGAAATGAAGTAAAGCATTTGCCAGGGTTCCCCGCCATTGTATAAAAAATCCGCAAAGGATATGATACTCCTGGTTTTTGACACAAAGGGGGATTGGTTATGTCCGGGGAAAGATATATTCTTGGGGCAATCGCCGGCGATATCATTGGTTCGTCCTACGAATTTAACAATGTAAAATCGCCGGATTTTGAGTTATTTACCGACGATACTTTTTTTACTGATGACAGCGTTCTTACCATGGCCACAATGTACGCGATCCTGCGTCAAACCGGTGGCGGCGCTGATTACGCCAAAGCGTACCGGCGTTTTGGCAGAAAATATCCCCATAGGGGATACGGCGGCAATTTTAACTCATGGCTTTACGATGATGATCCTAAACCGTATAACAGCTGGGGCAATGGTTCGGCCATGCGCGCAAGTCCTGTCGGATGGTATTGCGGCAGCATTGACGATGTGCTGGCCGAGGCTGAAAAGAGCGCGGCGGTTACCCATAACCACCCTGAAGGCATTAAAGGCGCCCAGGCCGCCGCGGCCGCCGTTTTCCTGGCCCGCACGGGAAAAAGCAAGGATGCCATTAAACAATTCATCGTTGACGCCTTTGGCTATGATCTTGACCGCACCATTGATGAAATACGGCCGGCGTATGAATTTGACGTGAGCTGCCAGGGTTCGGCGCCGGAAGCGATCATCGCGTTTCTGGAAAGTTCTGATTATGAAAACGCCGTGCGGCTGGCGGTGTCCATAGGCGGCGACAGTGATACCATCGCGGCCGTCACCGGCGGCATCGCCGAAGCGTTTTATGGGAAAATCCCCGAAGATATTGCCGGCTTTGTCCGGGTTATTCTGGGGCCTGATTTAATGCAGGATGTGGTAATACCGTTTTCGAAAAAGTATAGAAAAAAAGGCAGCGGGTATGGCTGCAAATCTCCCTGATGTTTATCCCAAAACCCCGATTGTTACAACAACACGTACTATTGTAAAAAAGGCGGGCCGCCCCGAAAGACGGCCCGCCTTCGTACCCATAGCGGGGAAGTTCATTTCAGCGCAAAAACAAGGCCGCTAAGGAACGCCGACGATGACGGCCGAGGATCCGCTGTTGCTGTTCCGCCTCGACAAGAAGCTGTTCATTGCTCTC
>JAITKV010000030.1 GCA_031278215.1 Spirochaetaceae bacterium | reverse complement strand
CCGTGCGCCGCCGGATACCCGGCGGCCTTCGATACGCTTCGCAGCGGCCCCGAATCCTTTCGAACCCGGCGCCGCCTTGGCTTCTTTCTTTCTCTCCCTTCCCTACAGACTGCGGTGTTGCCCGCAGCCCGGTTTCCAAAGAACATTCACCGCCGAAAAACCCGCAGGCCTCTACATCCCGCCAAGCTCCCCGCCGGCCCCGCCTGAGCGGGCTTGAAGACATTACTACGCCACAAGAAGTTTTGTCAAGCGCTCTTCTTCAAAATTTAGGTTATTTTGTTATATACGCCGGCCGGCAGCCTGTTACACCAGGGCTTTTTATCCGACCGCAGGTAAATAAGCTATCATCGCCGCAAAAAAAAGTCAAGGGCCCCGCCTGATTTTTTAACAAAATTATAGAAAAAGCCTTCTGCCCGGGGCTGTCCAAAACCGCCGGGCGGGCGGGAGGGGCTTTATACACAATAGATTTTGGTTTGTCAGGCAGGGAATTAGCTAATTCTTTGCCTGACAAACAATTACAACCGGAATTTCCTGACAATTTCAAATTGTCAGGGAATAGACGGCGGAAGACCGGCGGCGCTGCAGCGGCGGCGGCTGCAACCGCAGGCGCCGCCGCAGGCGCCGCCACAGGTGCCGCCGCTTGACTATCTTTCCGGGAAACAGCATAGTATGGGTGTATATTTCAAAGGAAGTGAGGCCGGGTCCTGTGGGGCCCGGTGAATCCTCCGCTAGCCCGTAACTGTAACCGGGGTTGGTTCCGTCATAACAGCCACTGGCCTGAAACGGCCGGGAAGACTGACGGAACAAGATTGGCCGCCGAAGGGCCGCAGGATTGCGGCGCCGGATGCGGTTTCTACCCGCAAGCCAGGAGACTTTGGTATACAGGAGATGTTGCGAGAAGCGCCGGAAAACGCCACCGAGTGTTTTTTAGCGCTTCCCGGGGGTCTCCCCGTTTTTCCCGCAGCTTCGCGGATTGAGCCCGGGAAACATGAGCTTGTTAATTTTATTTTCTCAATGCAAGAACGGTCTTCCGGCGGGAAAGGCGCGCCGGGCCAAAGCCTGTTCAACAAAGGAGCATTCTATGGCGGTAAAAACACTCATTACCGGATTTCCCCGGATAGGGGAGCAGCGGGAACTGAAAAAAGTTTTGGAGAAGTATTGGGCCCATGAGGCGCCCTTTGACGAGGTCGAGGCCGCCGCCCGGACACTGCGGAAAAATCACTGGCGTTTGCAGAAAGACGCGGGGATTGATTTTATCAGTTCCAACGATTTTAGCCTCTATGACAATATGCTTGATACTATCGTAATGCTCAATGCGGTTCCCGAGCGGTTTGCCGGAATAAGGGACAAACAGGAACAGTATTTTGCCATGGCCCGGGGAAGCGGAAAAGCCGCCGCGATGGAAATGACGAAATGGTTTAATACCAATTATCATTTTATTGTGCCTGAATTGTGCGGCGGCATGGATTTTCGGCTTGATCCGGCCAAAATAAAGTCCGAATACCGGGAAGCAAAGGATCTGGGGGTGGCAGCCAAAATTAACATCATCGGTCCTTTGACGTTCCTGGCGCTTTCAAAAACAAAGGACGGGGGGGAATCCTTCGACTACTTTGATAAAATAATGCCGGTTTATAAGCAGCTCTTGGGGGAAATAGCAAAACTGGATGAATCCGTGTATGTGCAGTTTGACGAACCTGCGTTTGTCAGAAATCCTTCCGAAAAGATCCTCTCGCTGGTTCAGAGGGCCTACAAAGAATTGGCCGGGGTAAGCGGAGGGATCAAAATTATGGTAACAAGCTACTTTGAACACGCCCTGGAAGCGGTAAAGCTGCTTTGCGATACCCCCATTTGGGGCATAGGTCTTGATTTTCTCTATGGCGGACGGAATTTTGAAGGATTGGAATATGCCGCCTCCAAAAATATTATCGCAGGCCTTGTGGATGGGCGCAATATTTGGCGTAACGATATTTCGGCAAGCCTGGAACTGCTTGAGCGGATAAACAAAACAATTCCCCGGGAACAGATTATTGTTTCGACCACTTGCTCCCTTCTGCACAGCCCCTACTCGGTACGAAATGAGCCTGCGGGTCCGGTTAAAAAGTATCTGGCCTTTGCCTGCGAAAAGGTGGAAGAAGTTTCCGTCCTGGCAAAGTTGTTTTCTTCTGATTGTCTTTCCGGGGCGGAAAAATCCCGGCTGATTGAAGAGAACAAGAGGAATTTATTATCCGATCCGAATTCGGGACTGATAAAAGACGGTAAGGCCGGGGACGGGCCGGAGCTGCCGGGAAAATCCCGGCGCGGAACCTATGCGGAGCGGAGCGTCATCCAAAGGCGGCGCTTAAATCTTCCCTTGCTGCCGGCCACTACCATCGGGAGTTTTCCCCAGACTCCCGAATTGCGGAAAGCACGGAACAATTATCGAAGGGGCCTTATATCGGCCGCCGAGTATGAGGGGGAAATAAAAAACTATATGGACCACTGTGTTGCGTTTCAGGAGGAACTTGGCCTTGATGTTTTAGTCCACGGAGAACCGGAGCGAAACGACATGGTAGAATATTTCGGGGAGCTTCTGGAAGGATTTCATTTTACCCGGAACGGATGGGTTCAAAGCTACGGATCCCGCTGCGTCAAACCGCCGCTTATTTTCGGCGCCGTCAGCCGCCCGGAGCCGATGACGGTAAAATGGATCCGCTACGCCCAAAGCAAAACAAAGAAACCCATGAAAGGCATGCTGACCGGCCCCGTAACCATTCTTAACTGGTCCTTCGTCCGGAACGATATTCCCCGGGCGGAGGTGGCGCGGCAGATAGCCCTGGCCCTGGCCGGTGAAGTGGCCGATTTACAGGCGGCGGGCATTAAAATAATCCAGGTTGATGAAGCGGCGTTCCGGGAGGGCTACCCCCTGCGGAAAGAAAATACCGGCGAATATGAACGGTGGGCCCTGGAAGCGTTCAGGCTTGCGGTAAGCGCCGCGGATGCATCGACCCAAATACATACCCATATGTGTTACAGTGAATTTAACGACATCATAAAAACCATTGAGGCGATGGACGCCGACGTGATTACCATTGAAACCGCCCGCAGCGGCAATAAGCTCCTGAAGATTTTTGAAGAAACCGCTTATCAAAATGAAATAGGCCCCGGGGTATACGATATTCATTCACCGCGGGCGCCGTCGGTTTCTGAATTCAGGGAACAGATTTTGGCCCGTCTTGAAGTGATCGATAAAGATAAAATGTGGGTCAATCCCGACTGCGGCCTAAAAACAAGAAAATGGGAAGAAGTAAGGCCGGCGTTAAAAAACATGGTGGAGGCGGCCGCGGCGGTCCGCGAAGAGCTTTCCCGGGCCGGCAAGAGTTAAGACTCCCGATTGGGGGCGGCGGAATCCTTGCCGCCCGCCGCGTCAAGACCGCCGCGCCCGCCCGTGTTTACAGATGGGCGTCGTCCAGGATCACAATATCCACCCGGCGGTTGTTCATGCGGCCTTCGGGAGTATTGTCCCGGCTGATGGGCATGGTGGCGGCAAAGCCCGCGACTTGAAAGCGGTTTTCATCGACCCCTATGTCGGCTAGGTAGTGGAGCACCGCCAGAGACCGGGCGGTGGAAAGTTCCCAGTTGGAGGGCCACATGAGGGGATCCGTGTCGGAGCTGTCGGTGTGGCCTTCGATGCGAAAGCGGCGGCCCGCCAGTTCCTGGGAATTGAGCATGGAGCCCAGTCTAAGCAGTATGTCCCGGCTGTCTTCGTAATTGATTTCGGCGCTGGCGGGGGCAAAGAAAAGGTCCGAGGCCAGGCTGATAATAACCCCCCGTTCATCGTGGGTTACCCTGACTTTGTTGGATCGTATTTCCGGTTCAAAGAGGCTCATGGCCCGGCGCACCGCGGCTCCCAGGTTGCGGCCCCGGTCCTGGGACGGCAGGGACATGATGGTGTTCCCCAGGTCGGCGCTTTTGCCCTGGGTAATGGTGTTTCCTCCGGTAGAGGCCCCCATGCCTATGGCGTTAAAGGCGGAGATCATCTGTTGAAGCTGGGTGGGATCCGATTCATCGGGGTTAAAAAGGGCCACAAAAAAGCACAGCATCAGCGTAACCATGTCTGAATAGGTTACAATCCACTCTCCCTTCGCCTCTTCTGCTTCCCTCTTTTTCTTTGCCATGCCGGTTCCTTATTTTTCGATTAATCCTTTAAAACCTCGGCTTCCACCGCCTTGCGGTCCCCGGGTTCCAGATACGAAAGAAGCTTCATCGCCAGAATCCGGGGATTGTCCCCGGCCTGAATAGAAAGAACCCCTTCTATCTGCATTTCTTTAAGTTTTGTTTCCGCCGCGTCCTTGCTTTTTAATTTTCCCGCCACGGGGATCATGATTAAGTTTGCCATCATGGATCCGTAGAGGGTGGTAATAAGGGCCACGGCCATATTGGGCCCCAGGGCGCTTTTGTCTTCCAGGTTTTTTAACATCCCAATAAGACCGATAACGGTTCCCAACATCCCAAGCCCCGGCGCTAAAGTTCCCCACATATTAACGCTGCTTATTTTATCCGCATGCCGTCCCTGGATTTGGCTTAGTTCCGTTTCCATGAGGGACCGGATTATTTCCGCATCGGTGCCGTCCACCACCAGCCGCAGGCCCTTCTTCATAAATTCATCTTCCAGATCTTCCAGTTCTTCTTCCAGGGCCAAGAGCCCCTCCCGCCGGGCTTTTTCGGACATGGCCATAAGCCGGGTAATAATACCTTTTTCGTCATAGGTGGTAACTTTCATGGCCAGCCCTATAACGCTAAATATCCCCAGGGCTCCGGATATGCTGCTAAAAGTAAAGAGGGCAAACCAGGACCCCCCCACAACGATGAAAACGGAAGGAATATCCACAAAGGTCAAAAGACCTGAACCGCCGACAATAATACCGAGGCCAATCATACCCAAACAACCGGCCAGACCGATTATAGTTGATAAATCCATAAATTCCCTTTACTCCTCGTTTTTAAAAGCCCCTATCTGTCTGCGGTACTCAATGATGCTTTGAATAAGGTCCGGCGCCGTTTCGCGGACCACCACATGTTTTCCCGAAAGCATGAGCAGCGTCGTATCCGGGTGAACCTCGATGGATTCAATCTGATGGGGATTAATGTAGTATTCTTTGCCGTCAAGCCGGGTTACCTTTATCACCGCCGTTACCGGTCCCGGCAAAAGCAGGCAGCTGGCGCTGTCCGCTAAAGCCGGCCGGTCCTCCTATTATCGTTTTAGCGTAAGCAGTTCTTGAAGAAGCTGATCCGCCGTTTGTATGGTCCGGGAATTTGCCTGGAAACCCCGCTGGGTTACGATCATATCCACGAACTGATCCGCCAGGTCCACATTGGACATTTCCAGGGTCCCGGCCTTAATGTTTCCTTTCCCCGCGACCCGGGCGGGACCTATGTTGGCAAGCCCGGAATTGGTGGATTGGACAAAGTTGTTCTCCCCGGCCTTTTCAAGACCCCCCTGGTTGGAAAAACTCGCCAGAGCCACCTGGCCCAGCACCCGGTTGGTTCCGTTGCTGAATACCCCGGTGATAATCCCGTTCTCGTCTATCTTAAAATTGTCTAAATACCCCATGCCATAGCCGTCCTGTTCCCTTACCTTGGTGGAGCTGTCTTCGGCGTACTGGGTAATGGCCCGGGTATAGCCCCCTACCTCTCCCAGGTTTAGGGTAAAGACCTGCCGGATCGGGGCGCCGTCGGCGCCGGGGGTGGTATCCAGCACATCGTAGGCCACGTTCATAACAAGCTCCCCGGCACCGCCCGATTCGTTGCCCGCGCCGTCCACCGCGGAAAGCAAAAGCCCGTCGTTGCTAAAGGTTAGGGTAAACACCGCCGGCCCCCCCGCCGCGGGGGCTTCTTCTCCCAGGCCCGCAGACGCGTTGGTGGGGGGATCGCTGGCGGGATCCACCGTTACCGTGGCGTTCCAGGTATTGGGGGCGTCCGGAACCCGGACAAATTCAACCTGCAGGTCATGCGCGGCCCCAAAGGCATCGTAGATTTTAACCTGGGTCCTCCAGGTTCCCTGCTCTACCTGTCCGGGGGTGGGATTTTCCGGTATCTGGGGGGTTTCCTTATTCAGGTTACAGGCAAAGTTTACATTCGTGGTAGCCCGGGCGGGATCCTTGGAGCCCACGGGAATAATAAGATCCTCCACATCCCGGGAAACATTTAAAATCTGCTGGCCGTCCAGATTCTGAACCATCCAGCCCTGGACCCTCATGCCGTTAGAAGGGTTTACCAGGGTTCCCTGATTATCCAGGCCAAAGGCCCCCGCCCTGGTATAGTAAGTTTGATCCCCGGATTTTAATACAAAGAAGCCCGTGCCCATCAGGGCCAGATCGGTTTCGACCCCCGTGGTCTGCAGGGCCCCCTGAAGATGTATGGTGTCAATGGAGGCCACGCTCATCCCAAGGCCCACTTCTTTGGGGTTAATGCCCCCCAGGTCTTCCGTAGGCCGCGCCGCCCCCGCCAGTTGCTGGTACAGCATGTCGTGAAAGTTAACCCGGCCTTTTTTAAAGCCCGTGGTATTAACGTTGGCGATATTATTGCCCACCACATCCATTCGGGTTTGATGGTTCTGAAGGCCCGAAACGCCTGAATATAAAGATCGCATCATAATTGGTACCTCCTATTTTTCGAATACCTTGGTTACTTGGTCCCAGGAATAATACGTTCCATTGACCATGATCCGGGGATTTATTCCCTTGGTAACGGCCTGGACCACTCCCTGAACGGTAGTTTCGCCGTCGAATAGTTCCACGGATCTGCCCAGGGTAGAGGCGGCCTCGGAACCGGAAAGCAAATCCGCGATACGGCCAAAATCAGCGCCCAATTTCGTAATGCCCTTGGACATGGAGTCCATGTGCTGCAGGCTGGAAAACTGGGCCATTTGGGCGATGAATTCTTTATCTTCCATGGGCGACAGGGGATCCTGGTAGGCAAGCTGTTTTGTTAAAAGTGTAAGAAAATCTTCCATTCCTAACGCCTGCTTGGGCGTCCGGCCGTTTTCTCTACCCTTTACGAAGGTTTCATAATTAAAACGGTTCACATCCTGTCTTCGTTGAACCAGTTCTTCAGCATCCGTCCGGTATTCTTTACCGGTTATGGCATTTATCGATTCCATTAGCTTCTCCTATACAAGCATATTTACCGCGGAAAAACCAAACCCGCCGGAGGCTTCCGCCGTACCCAGGCCTGATCCCGTATCGTAGCCGGAAGCGGTAAAGCGCCGGGAATAAAAAGGACCCGGTTCCGCGTTTCTCCACTGCTTCCCGTTATTCCGGTAGTCCAGGGCCGTGCTAAAACTTACTTCCCCGAATCCGGAATCTCTAAAGCCCTGTTCCAGGCTGCGGATTTCCCGCTCAAACACCCGCAGGGCTTCTTCGGTTTCCACAAAGATATGCCCCGATACCTTGTTTTCGGCCATTTCCAGGTGTATCTTAACCTTCCCCAGGGTCTGGGGCTGCAGGGAAAGTTTAATGGTTCCTTCCCCGCCGTCCCGGAGCACAATGGCCGCCTGTTTGATGATATCCGCCTGCAGACCCCCGTTAAGCTCCCGGGACAGGATCTGATCGAACCGTTCTTCCCCGGCGGCCCTTTCCGCATGCCCGGAAAAATTCCCCGGCCGCTCCCGGGAGGAGCGCAGGTCTACCACGATCTCCCGTTCCGCCCCGGAGGGGGCCGCAGCCCCGTCCCTGGGGGCCGGATCCACGGAGTCTCCATGCCGAAGATCCCGAAGCTCCAGCCTAAGCCGGTCCCGGCGCCTGCCGCTTTTTCTGGCCCCCTCCCGGCCTTCGCCGGCCTCGGATTCTTTTCCTTCCGGCCCCGAGGCCCTTCGGCCTTCTTCCCGGACCGGGGCCGCGGGGATTTCCTGGTTCCCCAGGGAAACCGGATGATCCGAAAAGCCTCTGGGGGCCGGTTTTTTTCCCGGACTCTGCAAAGCGGGATCCTGCGAAGCAGGACCCTGTGAAAGCGGATCCCGCGAAACGGGATCCGGGGAAAACCCTTCCGGCACGGCGTCCGCTGCCGCCGCGGCGGGGTTTTGGATCTGATTTTGCCCCGAAACCTGCACGGCCAGAAGCGTTTCCCGGCCCGCCGCCTCTCCCTTTGGCGGCTTTGTTTTTTTAGCCGGACCCGAGGCTTCTTCCTGCCGGGTTTTTTTTAGTTCCCCCAAGCCCGGAATCTGCAAACGGGGTTTGTTTTTTCGGCCCCCGGCGCCGGGGATCGGCTTTTCTTTTAGAACCAATCCGGCATTTTCGGGCGCCGGACCGGTTTTTTTGCCCCTAAGTCCCGCGAGGATCCCGGCAAAAACCCCCAAGGCCGACTTCGGGCCCTTTTTACGGACCCTTCCGGCGCCGGAAGTTTCGTCAAGACCCGGTGTATCCCGGGAACCAAGAGATTCATTCTGAATGTGGGTGGGATTTTGTTCTACTATTAGCATCGCCGCCCGGCCTCCTTATGGAATTCCGGGACCTGCGTCAGGGCTTTGCCCTAGGGTAAGGCCCGAAGCGAGGTTCCCTCCCCGAAAAACCTTCTTCCGGACCCCTGCAAAGCGGCAAAACCCGGAATTTACAGCCTCCGGCAGCAGGACGGCGTCCTTGGCAGCCTGCGGCGCTTCAAGGCCACGGGCGGCTAGGGGGCGCCGGCCACCATTTTTCGCTGTAGTTCCGCGGCCCGCTGGGGGTCCATTTGGGAAAGCCAGTAAGGAACGATGGAATTAGTTCCGTCCCGCTGGGCTATTTCCTCGGTCTTTCGGAGTACATTGACGGCAGTTTGATCGTTCATCGCCGCAATAATCGCAACCGCTCGCTCCGGCTGCATATTGGTTAGCTGCTGGGCAATGCCTTCAATGTTTCTTTCCATATTTTCGGCATCTGCCGCCGCCGCATTTATTGAATTCTGCTCATCGTCCAAGGCTTGTTTTCGTTGTTCCAATTCCTGGGCCATCTGCTCTATTTCGCCCAGCCGGGACTGGATGTCCGTTTCCCGCTTGTCCATGTCCAGTTCCCGCAGGGCCTCCGCCTCAAGCCGCACCGCCAGCCGTTCGGCGTCGAGGTTAAGATACTCGTCGGGGCCCAGATCCTCCTGGGTGCGGCCTTCCCGGCCTATAAGCCGGTACAGGGGGGCCAGCGCGGTTTTGGCGTCGATCACGTTAAGATAATCGAACCAGACTATGCCCCCGCCTATAAGCACGAGGATCAAAATCAGTAAAACGACTATTCTTCCTAACATGGGCTCCCTCCCAACTTTTACTCTCCAACTTTTACTATGGTTATCTCTTACATATCGGTCAAGCGGGGTTTTTACTCAATTGGACCGCGGGCCTTAGGAGCCCAACAGTTCTATCCGGGCTTTAATGTAATCCAGCCGGTCCTGGTTAAGCACCGCCCGGCGGTACCGGGTGCCCCGTAGCTTTTCCACCGCGTAATTTCCCCGGCTAATGAATTTTTTCCCTCCGCCGTCGGTAAACCAGTACACCAGGGCGATGGAAAGATCGTCCAGTTCCAGGGCATTAATTCCCTTTTTACTGATGGCGCTGCCCGAATTAAACAGGCAGGGGACGGGAAGGTCGTCGCCGTAGAGACTCTGGCGCAGCCCGTCCCGCCGCTCGGAACGTTTTAGCTTGCCCAGATCCCCCCTTAGGGCCGCCACTTCGCCGGCAATGCGCTCTTTTTCCCCGGCCTCCGAAGCCGGATAATCCCGGCAGAGCCGTTCTATTTCAAATTTGATAAAATCATAACGGCCCAGGGATTCAAAAAGGGCCCGGTGGGTATGGCCGATGATGGAAATGCAGCTATGGGCTATGGAAAACGCATAGGCCTGCTTTTCCACAAAAAACCGCCGGTGGGGGCTGCGGGCCGAAGAAATATTGCGAATTCCAAAGGGCTTTAAAATGTACCGGACCATGCTGCGGCTTAGGGAGTTAAAATCCGTATACATTTTGGAAGACTGATGTCCGTGGTATACATACATCGGCAGCTGGGAGCTTTCGATCTTTAGGGCCCGGTACAGGGGATAGGGATAGGCCTTTTCAAAGACCAGGTCCTCGTCATGGTTTCCAAGGGTTTTAAAAAGCCGCTGATCCGCGGCAAATTTGTCAAAGATCCCGTAAAGTCCCGCCCATTGTTTTTGTATCGCAGAAAGGGAATACCGCTGGAGTTCTTCCACATCCCCGTTAAGGATCAGGTACCAGCCGCCGGGGTAGTAATAGTATTCCAGCATGGCCGCCAGGAGCTGGCCGTTGGGGGCCAAATCGTCCCGCTTTCCGCAGCCCATGTGCAGATCGCTTATGACCAGGACCTTGGCGCCGGTTTTTCGCAGATCCAGCGCCGATATGCCGTCCCGGTCCCCGGGATTTACCATATTGTCAAAAAAGCTGCGGTTCACCGGCTCTCTCCGGCTTCCGGCCCCTTGCGGCGTTTTTTATATTCCAGAAAATCCCACCGGGTTACGATGCCCGCAAGCCTGTGATCTTCCAGAATGGGAAGATGGCCGATATGGTGTTTGTAAAAAAGCCGTTCCACTTCCCGCATGGTAATTCCCGGAGGGGAACTGATAATGTTCCTGGACATATAGGCCTTTACCGGGGCCTGCATACAAGACGCCCGGCGGGCCTTCATAATATCCCTAAGGCTTATAAAACCCGCGAGTCTTCCGTCTTCGCCCAGCACCGGAAGCCCCGTATGGTTTACCGCCTCCATATACTTTGACGCATCCAAAATCGCGCTGTTTTCATTGACCGAAAACACTTTCCTGGTCATAATGTCCCCCGCGCAGGCTGCGGGAACCAGGGAAGCTTCCAGGTGTTCCACGAATTTGCCGTAAAATACGGGCCCCTCCTGATTACGGAGCGTTACCGAAGAGGCATGCTGGTGCCCGCCGCCGCCGTAAAAGCCCAGGAGTTCGTGCAGGTTAATGCGCCGTTCCTGGCTGCGGGCAATGACCATGACGGTGTTGTTCTTGCGGACAAAAAAAACCGCAAAGTAGGCGTCGGGGTTTTCTATATCCATGATCTTTTCCACCACCAGGGCCAGGCCGGGGATGTTTTCTTCCAGTTCCAGATAGCTTAAAAGAACCTCGTGGCCCTGCATGATCTTTGCCCGGGCCAGCAGGAGCAGCTGGTTAAGGATCTGCATCTGATGATCTTCCGTTACGGTGTCCAGAAAGGATTTAACCAAGCGGAGGGACGCTCCCTGGTCCAGCAGCCAGGCGGCGGCTTCCATATCTTCCCGGCTGACATTTTCGTATATAAGCCGGCCCGTATCGGCGTAGATCCCCGTAAGGGCAATGGTGGCCTCTTCGCTTTCCAGGGTCATATCCTGTTCCATGGCCAGCCTGACCATACAGGTGGTATTCGCCCCCCAGGGACGCCCCGCCAGATCCGCCCCCAGGATGTCGCAGGCTTCTCCGGGATGATGATCGTAAATGGTAATTCCGGGATCCGAATTGCGGAGGCAGCTAAAAAATTCCTTTACCCGGTCCGCGCTGGAAGTATCCACAATAATGATATGGTCTATCCGTTCATTTTTTATATCCCGGGGGCTTAAAAAGTCAAAATACTTTTCATACATGGTATAAAGGCCCTGGGCCGTGGGATGAATAAGCCTGCTGCGGATTAGTTTATAACCGGGAAAGAGTTTTTTTACCACGATAAGGGAACCCAGACAATCCAGATCCATATTGGAGTGGCCAAAGGCTATATTCACCACCACAGTATACCAAAGCCGGAAGGAAGCGTGAAGGGTGGAAGCGCGGAACCGGGGATGGTATAGTGGGGCATGACTATCTGGCTTGCTTCGGGAAACCCCCACAAGCGGCATGAATTGGCCGCGATCCTCCCCGGACACCGGCTGCGGCTTCCCGGGGAGGGGGGAATACGGGACTTTGATCCCCCGGAAACGGGGACCAGCTTTGCCCAGAACGCGTTGATAAAAGCCGGGACCCTGTACAGCCGCTTGACGGCGGAATGGGCGGGGCCGGAAGGAATGGGGGCGGAAACAGCGGAACCCGTACTGGCCGACGACTCCGGGCTCTGCGTGGACGCCCTGGGAGGCCGGCCGGGAATTTTTTCCGCCCGGTACGGCGGCCCCGGGGACCGGGAGGGGGCTCCGGTTCCCGAAGGAAAACTCAAGTCCGCGGAACGAAACGCCCTGCTGCTGGAAGAACTTAGGGATGCGGAAAACTCCCCCGGCGGCGAAGCTTCCCGGCAGCAAGGCGGCGACCGGCAGCAAGGCGACCGCCGGCAGCAAGGCGGCGGCCGGCCGCGAAGCTGCCGCCGGCCGCGAAGCTGCCGCTTTGTCTGCGCCATGGTCCTCCTGTTCAGCCCCGAACGTTTCTACCTGGTCCAGGAAACCCTGGAGGGGGAAATCGTTCCGAATATCGAAGCGGCCCGGGGGACCGGGGGCTTTGGCTACGATCCTATTGTCTACATTCCCAGCCTGGGCCGGACCGTGGCGGAGCTGCCGGAGGAAGAAAAAAACCGCCTTAGCCACCGGGCCAAGGCGGGGCGGATCATCGGGAGCCTGTTGGACGGATTAATCCGCCTGTAGATCCCGCGGTTTATGCCTCCCTGTTCAGATCCCGCTGTCTAATTACGGTGCGCTGGATTTTTCCGCTGATTGTTTTGGGAAGTTCCCCGGTAAATTCGATGATCCGGGGGTACTTGTAGGGGGCCGTAACCCGCTTTACATGGTTCTGTAGTTCCTTTACCAGGGCGTCCGAGGCGGCGTATCCCCGGGCAAGAACGATCGTGGCCTTAACTATCTGCCCCCGGGCCGGATCGGGAACGGCGGTAACGGCGCATTCCAGCACCGACGGATGTTCCATCAGGGCGCTTTCTACCTCGAAGGGTCCGATGCGGTAGCCGGAACATTTTATCACATCGTCATTGCGGCCCACAAACCAGTAATACCCGTCCTCGTCGTGCCAGGCCATGTCCCCGGTGCGGTAAACGCCGCCGTGCCAGCATTCACCGGTAATTTCCTTGTCCTTCCAGTAACCCCGGAAAAGGCCGGGAACCGGCATGGGCGCCGGAACCACTGCCCCGTCAACCGAAGGGGCCGGGGCTGTCCCGGCGGGGCCTTCGGGCGTATCCGGGGACAGGACCCCCGGCGCCCCGGCGGCGGTAACGCTGATATTTCCCACCATCCCGTCATCGCAGGACCGGCCCGATTCATCCAGCAGATCCAGGCCAAAGAGGGGGGCGGGCTTGCCCATGGAACCGGGTTTTACCGGAAGCCATTTAAAACACGCGGCCATTACCGAGGTTTCCGACTGGCCAAACCCTTCCCGTATTTCCAGCCCCGTCTTTTCTTTTATCTGGGTAAAGACTTCGGGGCTAAGGGGTTCCCCGGCCACCGAGGTATGCTTAATAAAGCTAAAATCATAGCCGGAAAGATCTTCTTTAATAAGAAACCGGAAAATCGTGGCGGGGGCGCAAAAGCTATAGGGCCTAATCCTTTGCAGGGCCTCCAGCATACCCCGGGGGACAAAGCGCTCGGTATCGTAGGCCCCCACGGGGGCGCCGCATATCCATTGGCCGTAAATTTTTCCCCAGGCAAACTTTGCCCAACCCGAGTCGGTCTGGGTCATGTGAATTTTATTTTCTTCCACGCAGTGCCAGTACTTGGCGGTAACGATATGTCCCAGGGGAAGGCTGTGATCATGAAGGACCATCTTGGGCATTCCCGTGGTGCCGGAAGAAAAATAGATAAGCATGGGTTCCCGCAGCCGGGTATGTTCCCGGGACTTGAAGGCCTGCGGAGCTTCGTCGACGGCCCGCCAAAGGTCGATAAAATTCCCTCCTCCGGGGATCCGGCTGCCGGCGACCGCCACATGCCGCAGCGTGCGGCAGTCCGGCAAAGAAGAAACGATATGATCCAGAAGTTCCTCCGTATCCACCGTAATAAGCATCTTTACTTCTGCAATGTTACAGCGGTATACCAGATCCTTTTGGGTAAGCTGATAGGTTCCGGGAATGCAGAGGGCCCCTATTTTTTCCAGGGCCGTCATAAGCACCCACACTTCCGGGCGCTGCTTAAGGATCAGCATTACCACGTCTCCCTTTTTTATACCCAGGGATAAAAGCGCATTGGCGGCCTTGTCGGAAAGTTTTTTTATATCCGAAAAAGTGTAGGATCGCAGTTCCCCTTCGTCGTTTGTCCACCGGAGGGCTAATTTTTCCGGTTCCAGGCAAGCCCACTGATCCACCACATCCAGGGCAAAGTTAAAGTTTTCCGGCGTCCTAACGCGGTAGTGTGCATAAAAGTCCTCGTAACTTTCAAATTCGATCCGGGGACAGTAGCGGGAAAGAATGGCATCCATGGGCTTTTATTTCTCCTCGATGACGGTAATAAATTTGGCGGGGCCCTCTACCGCGGCCTGGCCGTGGGGCCGGAGCGCGTCAAAGTAAATCGAATCTCCCTCCGCCAGGATGTAGGCGCGGTTTCCAACGGTAACTTTAACCTTTCCTTCTATGATGTAGTTAAACTCTTTGCCCCCGTGACTTACCTGGGGGGCCTCGGACCTGGAGGGATCCAGGGATACCAGCAGGGGTTCTATGGTTCTTCCTTTAAAATTATACGCCAGGCTCGAAAATTCATAACCGGGGTACCGTTCTATCCGTACCCCCTGGCCCTTCCGGCAGACGCTGGCGCTTTCCATCCGGGGATCCTCCCCCGTTAAAAGCACGGTGGCGTCCACCCCCAGACAGGCGGCAATTTTGTACAATACGCTGATGGGGATGTCCAGTTCCCCGGATTCGTATTTCTCGTATACCCCGGCCTCTATGCCTATGTTCCGGGCTATATCCAGGATCTTTATTTCCTCATCCTCCCGCAGTTCCTTAATGCGAAGCGGAACCTTGGACGCTTCGCGGCCCCCGGCGGAATTAGGTTCCCGGTTTTTCGAATCTTCCTTCATGATGATGTTGCTCCTTCTAAAAATGTTTTCCCGGAGATTAGGGGCGGAAACCGGGGCGGGTTTCAAAACATCCGCCTGCCCTACATGGTTTCCAAAAAGGGGATGCAGATAAGCCCCAGGGCGTCTTTAAGCACCCGCAGCACCGCCCTGGACAGGAGAAGCCGGGCCGCGGAAAGTTCCGCGGTTTCCGCCTGCAGGATAGGACAGTCGTGATAAAACCGGCTAAAGGCTTTGGAAAGCCTGTACAGGTAGTTCCGCAACAGGGAAGGATCCATCCCCGCCGCGGCGGCGGCCACTTCGCCGTCATAATCTGCCAGGGCCTTAACAAGCTCCCATTCGGGATCCCTATTGAGCAGCGAACAAAAATGCGGCGCCTCCCCCGGGGGCGCCGGTGGAGAATCCGGAACCTGCATTTCCCCGGCCTTTCGCAGCATGGAAGAAATTCGCGCCCCCATGTACTGCAGGTAGGGCCCCGTATCGCCGTTAAACGAAAGGGATTCCCGGGGATCAAAGAGCATGTCCTTGCCGGGGGACACCGAAAGCAGGTAGTAATGAAGGGCCCCCAGGGCTATCTTTTCCGCGACCCCCCGGGGCTCTTCCACCGCCTTTTCCCGTTCCTTTTCCCGAATTTCTTCCAGGGCCATGTCCCGAAGGGCGTCGAGAAGATCGTCGGCATCCACCACGGTCCCCTCCCGGCTTTTCATCTTTCCTTCGGGCAGATGGACCATGCCGTAGGAAAGGTGGTACAGGTTTTCGGCCCAGGAAAACCCGAGTTTTTGTAAAACGGTAAAGAGTACTTTAAAATGGTACTGCTGTTCCGACCCCACCACGTACACAAGCCGGTCGAAGGGCCAGTCCCGGTTCCGGTAAATGGCCAGGCCTATGTCCTGGGTAATGTAAATTGAGGTGCCGTCGCTGCGGAGCAGAACCTTTTTTCCCAGGTTTTCGGCCTCCAGATCCACCAGTATAGCGCCGTCTTCGGCACGGCTAAAAATTCCCCGTTCAAGGCCCCGGAGGATCTCTTCTTTTCCCTTGCGGTAGGTTTCGCTTTCAAAATAGTACTGATCAAAGGAAACCCCGGTGCGTTCGTAGGTGGCCTTCATGCCCTCTATGGTCCAGCGGTTCATCTTCTCCCAGCAGGCCACGGTTTCTTTGTCCCCCGCCTCCCATTTACGAAGCAGTTCCTGGGCCCGGATCATAACCGGCGCGGCGGCTTCGGCTTCTTCTTTTTTAAGGCCCCCGCTTTGAAGGCGTTCATCGGTTTCTTTTTTCAATTCCCTGTTAAAGGCGACATACCAGTTTCCCACAAAGTGATCGCTCTTAAGCCCTTCGGACTCCGGGGTTTTACCGCCTCCCTGCTCCATATAGGCAAGCATGGACTTGCAGATATGGATGCCCCGGTCGTTAATGATGCACACCTTGCGCACTTCGGCGCCGCAGGCGGCCAGGATCCGGGAAATACTTTCTCCCAGGACGTCGTTGCGAAGATGGCCCAGATGGAGGGGCTTGTTGGTATTGGGGCTGGAAAATTCCACCATGATTCGGGCGCCGGCTAAATTTCCCGGCCGGCCCGGAGGTCTTTTTTCGTCCAGCAGGGCCCCCAGTATGGACGCCGCCGCCCGCCCCCGGTCCAGCCGGACATTGACATAGGGCCCCTCCGCCTCGGCGGCGCCGGGAGCTTCGCCGGATCCCCCTTCCCCGGCAAGCCGCCGGGCAACCTCAAGGGCTATGGCGGGGGGGGCCTTGCGGAGCGGTTTTGCAAACCCGAACATGGGAAAGCCCAGGTCTCCCATTTCGGGCCGGGGGGGAAGTTCCGCGATAATACCGCCGGGGTCAAACCGTTGGGGGGACCCCGCTTCTTCCAGTAGTACATTTACCGCCCCCGCGATGCGGCGTTTCCAAAGATCCTGCGAATCAACCATGCCATTTTCATATCATAAACACAAAAAAAAGTAACCGGGGTTCCGCAAAATTACTCCGGGGGCTTTTCAAAGGGGCCGGCCATCGCGGCCATACGGGTATAGCCGGGTCCTTCCCGGCGGTAGGAACCAAGCCGTTCATCGGTAAAGGTGCAGTCCCGGCAGTACGCAATATTCCGGACCCCCGCCCCGGCCAG
This sequence comes from Spirochaetaceae bacterium, assembly GCA_031278215.1. Classification (GTDB taxonomy): domain Bacteria; phylum Spirochaetota; class Spirochaetia; order Treponematales; family Breznakiellaceae; genus JAISLT01. The sequence continues at coordinate 6,047 of JAITKV010000030.1, read as the reverse complement.
GAGTCCGGCATTGGCGGCCTGTAGGCCAAGGTACCAGCCCCCTTCGCAGGGCGAATCCGGCGCCGGATCATTCCGGTACACCGCGGCCCTTCCCAGGGGGTACGAAGCGTCTCCGGACCCGGAAAAGGGCGGGGCGCCGAATTCCGCTTCAAAGGCCGCGGCCCGGTCCGGGTCTACCCGGTAACAGCAGCTTTGTATGCAAGGACCCAGCACCGCGGCCAGGGCTTCCGGCCGGGTTCCCCGTTCTTTCATCAGGGCCAGGGCTTTAAGAACTATGCCGGTTCCCTTCCAGCCCGAATGAAGCGCCGCAAAATAACCGGTCTCCGTATCCAAAAGAAACACCGGCAGACAGTCTGCCACGGTCAGGGCCAGGAATGGCCCGGGCAGGAAGGACACCATACCGTCCCCGGTCCGGGCAAATTCCACGGGGCCGCCGGTAAAGGTCCGGTCAAGGGCATGCACGGTCCGGGAATGGATCTGCCACAGACTGTAAACCCGGTCCGGGGAAAGGCCCAGGGAACGGAAAAATTCTTCCCGCGCCGGTCCGTGAAGCCCCGCCGGGGACCCGCCGGCGGCGGCGCCTTCCCCAGCGGCGGCGCCTTCCCCAGCGGCGGCGCCTTCCCCAGCGGCGGCGCCTTCCCCGGCGGCGGCGCCTTCCCCGGCCCGGGCGCCATCCGGGACCGGGGCCCCGCCGGCGGAGGGACCGGGGGGATCAAAGCGCAGGTTTCCCCCGGCCCGGCCGGAGACAAGGCAGGAAGGGGCCGGGGCGCCGCCGGGCAAAGAAGTCAGGGCCCTTCCGTTGTACATGAACGGAAACCGGGCGTACCTGTCCCCGCCGGAAAAGTCCAGGACAAAGGGATACAAAAAAACATCCCCGCGGTCCAAAGCGGCGTTAAAGACCCTTGTAGTAACGGCGGCGGCATTATACGGCACTGCTATTTTCCGGCTTCCATGGCGTCGATTTCATCCATTAATTGAAGGGCCTTACGGAATTGGCTTATGGATTTGCTAACGCCGTCCACAAAGACCGTTCCCCGGCCGGAAAGGGCCTGCAGATTGGCCAGGGAATCGTACTTTTCATCGGGACTTTTTTTAAGAATGCCCCCCAGCACATTGATCATCCGCCCCATGGCTTCCCTGGCTTCTTTAATGATCTTTTCCGCATCCTCCGCGGCTTCTTCCACCACTATCTGAATTTTGCGCCGCTTTATGGGCAGGGAAGACATATCGTTCTTGGCCTGGGCATAGCGCCTGCCGTATTCTCCCGCGGGGGAAATATCCCGGTCGTAATGTAAAATAACATCTTCCAGCTTAATAAGGGTATTATAACTTTCGGTAAACTCGGTCCTGTTTTCTTTTTTGTAAAATTCCCCGTCAATAAGGATGGGCCTAATAAACCTATTGATCTCTGTCATAAATACCACCGAATAAAAAGTCTGCAAAAAGGAAAGGCTAAAGTTGCCCCGGACCTGTATTCCCGAAGGATTGGTCTCGGAACCCATGTTTTCCAGCATCTTTAGATGGTTCCCCATAAAAAAATACCGGAAGGAATTCTGCAAATCGTTCTGGCGCCGGGTTTTGGTAAAAACCAGGAACTGTTCTTCCACTATGTTTTTCCACCGCTCCCGGTACACGGCGTACCAGTCCTCCCCTCCCCCGATGTTCCGGGGGACTATGCTCATATTCCGGGACATGCAGCGCAGCAGCTTTGTCAGGGGTATTTCCGTATTGAATTCCCGAATCGCCTGGAGGGATACCTCTGCCCGGGCTAAAAGCTTGCGCATTTCCAGCTGTATATCAAAACCCGGTTCGCTGCTGTTTTCCATAAGTACAAAAATAAACAAGGATTCCAAAAGGGTCATGGGAGGAGGGGTCCTAAGGGCGGCCAGTATATTGTTCAGCGTTAAAAGCTGCTCCCGCACCGACGCGGCGGGACAAACATTCCCCTGGAGGGAAGTATCAAAGATAAAGGAATTGATCACGCGGTCAAAGAGAAACGAAGAAAGCTGTTTAAAGCAGTACAAAATCCGGGCGTTGTGGTACATGGTATTCCGCTGTTCTTCGGTGATCCCTATAAGGGCGTCATCCAGGGCCTTTAGGGCCTTCTGGCGAAGCTCCAGTTCGCTCAGATCCCGGTAATGGCCGGCCAGGACCGCGGGATCCGTATCGCCTTGAATTAACTTATGAATATCCGGCATTTCCAGGGAACCCAGAAAAACCATAAGCCCCCCCTTGTCCCGGTTAAGGCTTTCGTCCAGGGCGGTGTAGAAGAAGCGGGATCCATCCCGCAGTTTAGCTAATTCCTCCTGGAATTTGGAAAGGAGCATGTCTTTCTGGTAATTGTAAAGCCCCGGCGCGGCCCCTTCCAGGTCCCGGTAGATCCGGATCATTAGATGATCCTCAAAAAGCTTAACGGGACTGCGGCTGTTAAAAAAACTTAAGAATTTATACCAAATCTTATAATACCAGGGAAGTTGTTTATACCGGGATTCCAGATCAAAATCCTGTTCATCCTTGGATTCTTCGTACAGGACGGTATCGGAGAGGGTGGATTGGCTTGAAAGCTTTTCCAGCAGTCTTGCCCGTTCTTCCAGGCTTAACTCCGCCACAAGCCGGTTAAAATGAGCGATCTCGTCCATAGACAAACTATACGTTAGCTATACCCGGCGGTCAACGGCCTTGCGGACAAGGATCAATCAACTTGCCGGGTATAACCGGGCCCCGGTTGGCATAACCGGACCCCGGCGGCGGGCAGATCGCCGCCTAGATCCGGTAATCGCTTTCCACCGTTTCAATAAGGCCGTATTCGATAAGGATCTCTTCAAGCCGGTCCTGGCTCATGGGGGTGGGGATGGCAAAATTCCGGTTTTCTTCTATCGCCCTGGCCAGCTTCCGGTACTCGTCCGCCTGGGGGGCCTTTGGGTCGTAGTCGATCACCGTTTTCTTCCGTATCTCCGCCCGCTGGACAATATTGTCCCGGGGGATAAAGCCCGTAAGCCGGGTCCCCAGTTCTTCGGAAAAGGCCCTTAGAACTTCCAGTTCCCGATCTACATTCCGGCTGTTGCAGATAATTCCCCCCAGCCGCACTCCCCCTTTTTCTGCATACCGTTTAATGCCCTTGGAGATATTGTTCGCCGCGTAGAGGGACATCATTTCGCCCGAGGCCACGATGTAAATTTCCTTGGCCTTCCCTTCCCGGATGGGCATGGCAAAGCCGCCGCAGACCACGTCTCCCAGGACATCGTAGAATACATAGTCCAGGTCATCGGTATAGGCCCCAAGGTTTTCGAGCAGCCCAATGGCGGTGATGATCCCCCGGCCGGCGCAGCCTACCCCGGGTTCGGGGCCCCCGGATTCAACGCAGCGTATGCCGCCGAAGCCGGTTTTCATAAGCGAATCAAGGCCCACATTCTGGCCTTGTTCCCGCAGAAGATCCAGCACCGTCTGCTGGGCCAGCCCCCCTAAAAGAAGCCGGGTTGAATCGGCCTTGGGATCGCAGCCCACCACCATGATCTGTTTTCCCAGTTCCGCCAAACCCGCGGTAAGGTTCTGGGTGGTGGTGGATTTTCCTATACCGCCCTTTCCGTATATGGCAATCTGCCGAATGGCGCCTTCTTGCATGGTTCCTCCTAAAATGTCCTGCGGGATCGGGGTCCCCGAAGGTTCCCTAAATATTGTAATCGTCCGAAACGATGAAGCGTTGAAGAAAGCGCCTGGTCCGCTGTTCTTTGGCCTGCCTGAAGATCTCGTCCGGCCGCCCTTCTTCTATTACCTGTCCCTGGTCCATAAAAACCACCTTGTTTGCCACATCCCGGGCAAAGTTCATCTCGTGGGTAACAATGAGCATGGTTATTCCTTCTTTGGCAAGCTTTTTCATAACCCCCAGCACTTCGCCAATCAGCTCGGGGTCCAGGGCGGAGGTAGGTTCGTCAAAGAGGATCACGCCGGGTTTAACCGCAATGGCCCTGGCAATACCCACCCGCTGCTGCTGCCCGCCGGAAAGCTGGTTGGGATACGCGTTACACTTGCCGCCAAGGCCCACCTTGTCCAGGGTTTCCCTGCCAATGGCTATGGCCTCGGTCCGGGGAATTTTTCTCGCGACGATAAGGCCCTCGGTAACATTTTCCAGGGCCGTCTTGTTCTTAAAAAGACAGTAATTTTGAAAAACCATGGCGGTCTTCCGCCTTACCGTTAAAATGTCTTTTTTGCCCGCGTGTTTAAAGGGAATATCAAGGTCGTCGATCCGTATGTCCCCTTCATCGGCCCGTTCAAGAAAGTTAATGCACCGAAGGAGGGTGGTCTTGCCCGATCCGCTGGGGCCCAAAAGCACCACCACGGATTTTTTTTCTACGGTAATATCCACCCCCCGAAGGACCTCGGTCTTTCCAAAGGCCTTATGTACATTCTTTACCTCAAGCATTCACGGTCCCCCTTTTATCCCGCGGCATAAGCCCGCAGGCGTTTTTCAAAGAGCTTTAACAGTTTTTCGACGGCAAATATCATTATAAAATAGATCACCGCCATCACCAGGTAGGCTTCGATCCAGGCCAGGCCCACGCCGGCTTGAACCTTGGCGATCCCCGTTACCTCCATAACCGACATGGTAAAGGAAAGGGAGGTAAGTTTAACAAGAGTCGTAACGGAGGAACAAAAAACCGGCGCCGCGGCGCTAAGAGCCTGGGGTATGACAATGCGGGTATAGCCTTGGCCCCCGGTCATGCCCACGGCCAGGGCCGCTTCAAATTGACTCTTGTCCACCGTACTTAGCGCGGCCCGGAACACCTCGGCCAGGACGGCGGTTTCGCTTAAGCTAAATACGATGATAGGATAGATCACCGGATTAAGGGCAAAAACGTCAAAGGCGCCGTCAAAGCGGGTGAATACACCGGCCAGCAGGCTGGGCAGGCTGGTATAAATAATAAAGATCTGCAATATGGGGGGCGTGGCCCGGATAAACGAAATATATACCCTGGCGGCCTGGGTAATCACCGGCGTCCGGTTTACGATGGCAATGGCCAGCAGAAAGCCCAGGGGAACGGCAAAGACAAGCGCCGCCAGGCTAATTCCCAGGGTTACGGGAATTCCCCTCAAGGAAAGGAAAAAAGTTTCAACCATAAAACGATAATCAAGATGCATTCAAGGGCCCCCGCGAAGCCGTTTTTTGGCAGGAAAATTTTTCTTCCAGTTTTTTAAAGATCTGTTCCAAAACCAGCGCCACGGGCCAGTAGATAAAGGCCAGGGAAATATATATCCCCAGGGCGTGGACATTGTAACTGTCCGCGTTCATTAGATAGGCCTTACCCATGACATCGGTAAGCCCGATGGTATATCCCAGGGCCCCTTCTTTTAAAAGGTAGATCACCGTATTGCCCAGATTGGGCAGGGAATAAAAAAAGGCCTGGGGCAGGACGATGCGGCGAAAAGCCTGAAAGGCGGTAAGGCCCAGGCTTAAGGCGGCCTCGAACTGATCCCGGGCCACCGCAAGATACGAGGTCCGCATCATCTCCGACAGGGAGGCTCCTAAAAAAAGAGTAAAAGTAAGGATCACAAAAAATAGGGCGTTCATGCCGTCTATGCTGATATTAAGATAATTCCGCATCAGGGCGGGAACCATGTAGTACACCAAAAAAAGCACGGTGATGGAGGGCATGCAGCGCATAATGGTCGTATACCCTTCGGCGATCCCCTTCAGGATCCGGTTCTTTCCCAGTTTTGCCATGGCGCAGGCAAAGCCCAGGATGATCCCGAAAAGCAGGGAAAAGAACACATAGAAAAAGGTCTGCGGCAAATAGGGAAGCAGCTTCGCCATATACGAAAGCATGTTTCCCAACTGTTCGATCATACTGCCCTCCATCCCATGCAGTTTTTTTAAATAAACGTCGTTTTAAAAAACGTCGTTTTAAAAAACGCTGTTTTAATAGACATTGTCGCCCTCGTAGGCCCAGGTGTCGTAGCCGATAAATTCCAGGGCAAGCCTTCGCAGGACACCGTCTTCTTTAAGCTTAACCACCGCCCGGTCGTAGGCGTCCGCCAGTTCCTGCTCGTCC
>JAITKV010000022.1 GCA_031278215.1 Spirochaetaceae bacterium | reverse complement strand
CTCCCGGAAAGCCACAATCGCGCGCTGCACAAACGCCCTTGACATGAAGAACGTTTCCCGCCGTTCCGGGGTGGCCGAAAGATCCCCGGTAAAATCTATCCGTCCCTCCGATACGCCTGAGTAGAGCAGATCCCAATCGTATGTTTCGGGAGTAAAGCGGACGCCGAACAATTGGCTCATCCAATCGCAAAACAACGCGCTGTATCCGCCGATGGTTCCGTCCGCTTTTGTAAAAGATTCCGTACTCGAAAACGTCCCGTAGGAAAATCCCGTATCCCGGTACTTGAGGATCAAGGCGTCTATGGCCTCTATTTCTTCCGCCGTTACCCCGGGGATGTCGCGAAAATTTGTGTACGTTAGCGGCGCCTCATCGCCGTTGCCGGGAGCCGCGGCGCCGCAGGACGCCCCCGTAAGTATCAGCACGAGAATCGGTATTGCCCATATGCGTTTCTTCATATAAAGCAGCCTCGTTTTCGCACTCCCGCTCCTCTTTTTACGGCCGGCAGTCTTTCATGCCCGCTAAGGACATTATCTATATCAATTTAAAAGACATTATACACATCGCAGCCGCAGTATACCATGAATTTGATTTTTAATAAAGTAGCGCCACCTGCGCCACCTGCGCCAACTGCGCCCACTGCGCCCACTGCGCCCACTGCGCCGCGCCGCGGAGCTTCGCACCGCGCCCCGGCTATGCCGGGCCCTTTAGCGCACGGTCGATTAGGTTTTGCACAGTCCCAATTAATATTACATGCCGGATTAAATCCTGGCCGCCATGGGGTTTTTAAGTGAAAAATCTTTCCATATCCCTGGTTATTCCTGTAAAATCCTTAAAACTTATTCTGGTCTCCGGCAGGGCGTTTAAAAACGCTTTACCGTAGTATTTTTGAAGGATCCTTCCGTCCAGGACCGCCACCGTGCCATAATCCGAAGATCCCCTCATAAGCCTGCCAAAGCCCTGCTTGAATTTCATTACCGCGTCGGGAAGGGAAAGTTCCATAAACGCATTGGCGCCCCGTTTTTCCAGGACTTCCCGGCGGGCTTCAAAAACCGGATCCCGCAAAGTCCTAAAGGGCAGCCGGCAGATTATAAGCAGCCGCAGGGTTTCCCCCGGCGCATCCACCCCTTCCCAAAAGGAATCGGTACCGAAAAGTACGCTGCTCTTGTCCCCCAGAAAAAGAGAAAGAAGCCGGCTCCGGTCGTCATCGCCCTGCCTTAAACACCGGATCCCTTCTTTTTCCAGTACCGGCGCCGCCTGTTCAAACGCAAGGCGCAGGGACTGGTAGGAAGTAAAGAGTACCAGGGCCGATCCTCCGGCAATAAGAACCAGTTCCGCAATCGCCCGGCCAAGAAAGTCCTGGTACGCCGGAAAATTGGGAAGGGGGGCGTCGGTGGGAACCGTTAGAAGGGTATGCTCCTTGTAGGGAAAGGGAGAAGGAAAAATCCCCCATAAAAAGTCCCGGTCTGCCAGGGCCGCCCCGGTACGGTCCGCCCAAAACCGAAAATCGCCGCCCCCTTCCCGGGAGGCGGTGCTTAGGGTGGCGGAGATACAGACCACGGTTTTAGCGTTGTTGAACAATGCGTCCCGCAAAGAAGGGGCCACGCTGACAGGGGTGGCCCGGAAAACAACCCAGGGATCAAGGGTTCCCCCCTGCCGTTCCATCCAGAATACATCCCGGGATTCTTCCGGATCCTCTTCCAAACCAAGGCCCTTTTCCCGGGCCCCCCTAACCCGTTCCCCATAATCCAGAAAGGCGGAACAGACGGCGCCCACGGATCCAAGGCGCCGTAAAATCGCCCGGATTTCCCAAGCCGCAGGATCATCCTGATCCGCCGTTTCAAGAAGCGGCAAAATTTGATCCGCCAGAGCCGCCAGGGCCTGCCTGAGTTCCCCCAGGGAAAGAAACAAAGGGGCCGCGTCTTCCGCCGTATCCGGAGTAAGCCGGAAAAGCCCTTCACTTCCGCAGAGGGCCAGGGCCGCGGCGCCGGCCTGTTCCGCCTTTTCCCGGGCCGCCGCCACCCTGCGGGGCAGCCCCCCGGGCAGCCGGTCCCCGGAGTCCGGCCCGGCGCCAAAGAGCCGCAGGAGCAATCCCAATTCCCGGGCCCGGCGCTTCCGGTACAGCCGGCTTAAGGCCCGGTGAATCCCAACGCGGCTCCATTCCCTGGAAAAAAAAGAAGTCGCGGCGTTTTCTATGGTATGGGCTTCGTCTATGACGATCCGTGAATAAGGAGGCAGGACCACGGTTCCCTCGTAACCGGCCCCTTCGTACCGGGCCGCCAGGTCTGCAAACAGCAGATGATGGTTTACCACCAGGATCCGGGCGTCCGCGCTTTCCCGCCGCAGGGCCAGAAAAAAGCACCGTTCCCGTTCCGCACAGCGCATCCCCAGGCAAGTATCGGCTTCGCAGCACACCTGGGACCATGAGGCGGCGGAGGGCATGGACGAAAGATCCGAACGGCCCCCGGTCTTGGTCTGTTCCGCCCAGGCCGCGATGGAACGAAGTTCGCCGCATTCCTCCCCGTCCAAGAAGGGCTCCCGCAGAGCCTCCGTAAGCCGCCGCCGGCACAGGTAGTTTCCCCTTCCCTTAATCAGGGCGCATTTGATTTTTTTTCCCAGCGCCGATAAGACCAGGGGAATGTCTTTTTCAAAGAGCTGCTGCTGAAGAGTAATGGTCGCGGTGGACAGGACAATCCGCTCCCCGTTAAGCAGGGCAAATTCCACCGCCGGCAGCAGATAGGCAAAGGACTTCCCCACCCCGGTTCCTGCCTCGGCCACGACGATGGAATCTTCGTTAAAGGACCGGATAATAAGCCGCACCAGATCCAGTTGGGAATCCCGCCGTTCATACTCCGGAAGACGCCGGGCGATGGAACCTTCCTCTTCCAGGGCCCCGCAAAGCTTATCGGGGTTTAGCTTTTTGCGCTTCCTTTTGCGGATCGGCTCCGCCGCCGCATAGACCTGCTGGACCCTGTTGTCCACAATGTAAAACCCCAGCCCCGATTCGGCGGCCTTGGCGGCAATAGCCATGTCGTTGTCACTGGGAGTTAAAAACCCCGAAGGATGGTTATGGATAAGCAGGTCCGGCGTCTCCCCCGATTCGGGGGAAAAGTCAAAAAACCCCAGGGCCAGGACGGAATCCTTGTTTCCCCGGGCGGTAATCTCAAGGCGGTTTACCATACCCTTGGCGCCGCAATACCCCAGGGCAAACACTTCGTTTCCCCCGGCATCGTCTATGGCCGCCCTAAGGGTTGCTATGGTTTCTAAAGAAAACCGTTTTGCAGCCTGCATTACCCCATAATAGTGTTTTACCGGGGGAAGTTCCAAGGGTCCGTGCAAACCCGGTTACAGGTCTATGGTGTATATGCCCCGGACAATCCGGCGGCCCGGTACTGCGGGCGCGCCCTTAGGGGTACGGTTTCCGAAACGCCCTAACCCGGGCCGAGGCTGTCTGGCTAAGGGACGACCGATCTCCCCGCAGAAGGTAGCGTTCGCCGATGCCCGCCACCATGGCGCCGTTATCGCCGCAGAGCTGCAGGGGCGGAAAGATTGTCTGCAGGCCCCTTTCCCCGGCAAGCCGGGCCCGGAGATAGGAATTGGCGGCCACGCCGCCCCCGGCCACCACGGTACTAATGCCGGTATCGGCGGCGGCCCGGAAAAGTCCCCGCAGCAGTATGTCGATGGCGGTCTTTTGGAACGACGCGGCAATATCCGCCGCCTCCGCGCCGGAAGGGGCCGGGGTTTCAGGCGGCCCCCCGGAACCGGCTTCCGCTTTCTTAACCCGGAACTGTTCAAGCTGGTTTACCACCGCGGTTTTTAGGCCCGAATAGGAAAAATCGTAGGGATGATCTTTGCCGTCCCTTCCTTTTTTGTACAGGTTTGGCATGGGGAATTTAAAGGCCCCGCTGTCCCCGGTTTGCGCCAGGGTATCAATGGCGATCCCCCCAGGATAGCCGAAGCCGTAAAACTTTGCTACCTTGTCAAAGGCTTCGCCCACCGCGTCATCGATGGTGGTTCCCAGGACGCTGACCCTGTCAAAGTCATCGACCCGGCAGATGGCGCTGTGGCCCCCGGACACCAGCAGCCCTAAAAACGGATAATCCGGGTATGCCGCGGAATCCCCGGCCCCTTTTATGTGCAGCCGGGCGGCATAAAGATGGGCCAGCAGATGATCCACCCCGATGTAGGGAATATTTCGAGCCCAGGCAAAGGCCTTGGCAAAGTGGAGCCCCACCAGCAGGGAACCCAGAAGACCGGGATGGGCGGTTACCGCAAGCCCCTCTAGATCCTCCGGCCTAAGCCCCCCGTCTTTTAGGGCCCGGTCCACCACTCCGTAGATCCACCGGACGTGCATGCGGCTGGCAATCTCGGGGACCACTCCCTGGTATTTGGCATGGAAGGGAATTTGGGTGGCCACCACGTTGGAAAGAACAATTCCCTTATCGACCACCGCCGCGGCGCATTCGTCACAGGAAGTTTCAATCCCCAGCACTTTCATACGCGGCGGATCATTTTCCCCGGCGGAGAAGTTCCGACAGAGTAACAAAGGTAAAACCCCGGCGGATCAGGACAGGGTGCAGTTCCTTTAGGATCGCGGCAAGCCGGGGCGACCAGGCATGGCCTATAAGAACGGCAGTTCCGGTTTGCTGGGCCTTTTTGCACCCCGCCTCAAGGGCCGCCAGGATCGACTCCCGGTCCTGCTCATTGTCAAGAAAAATATCCCTCTGGGCTATGGCAAGCCCCAGTTCTTTTGCGATCCTGGGTCCCACCGTATCGGCAATGGTTCTGGAATCAAGAAAATAAAGACCGCTGTCCCGGCTTAGTTCCAACAGGGGCCTCATAATTGCCGGGTCCATGGTGGCCCGGGATCCTTCATGGTTATTAAACCCCGTAACCGGTCCGATTTCGTTAAGGTTCTGTACCAGAATGGCTTTAACTTCGGCGGCGTTCATCCCGGTTTTAATCGCCCCCGGTCCTGGATCCTGGCCATTCAGAGGTTCCATGGGCTGATGAAGAAAAAGCTCTTTCCCGGCGGAACGAACCCGGCGGGCCGCCTCCACCGAATTGGGAAGCCCCGGCAGTACGGCGATGGTTAAAGGCCCCGGAAAGGCAAGAAAGGGATCCAGTTCACGAAGATTATTCCCCGCATCGTCAATAACCAGGGCCAGCAGGGCTTTGCGCCCATCCGGCTGGGCTGGGGCCGCGGCGCCGGCGGCGCCGGCTTCACCGGGGGTTCCGGCTTCAGCGGGGGTTCCGGCAGCCGGGATTTCCGGCCCGGCGGAGTCCGCCGCTTCCGGATCCCGCACGGCCTGATCCGGCCCCGGAACCATGCCGTCCCCAGCGCCGGGCAGGGAAGGAAATACATCCCCCCCGGGGCCCGGTTCTTTCGGCGCATCGTCCGCCGCGGAAGATACGGGGGGGCTGAAATCGCTGAAAAAGGCCGAGCGGACCGCAAAAAAGCCCCCCAGCCCCAGAACCGCCGCGCAAATCACCGCCGCGGCAATAAACGCGGCCTTAACGCCGTCTTCAAAACGCAGTTTTTTCCGGGCCCCTTCCCTGGGAGGTTTTTTTGTCCGATTCTGTTGTGTTTTCACTTGGTATTAACATAATCGGGAAATTATCCTCCGGTAAAAAGCATATTTTTAAAAAATAAGGGCCCGGAGTGATTTTTTTAAAACCCGGATGCAAAACCTAGGTGGAATAGTTGTACAGGGCCGGGTTGTTCTGTATTTTCCGCAGGGCCTTTATTTCAATCTGCCGCACCGTTTCGGGGGAGATCCCCATTTTTGCCCCTATCTTTTTGAGCGTATGCCGTTCCCCGTTAAATTGATACCGGTACATAAGGATGTCTTTTTCCCGTTTTTTAAGGCCGTTAAGCACCTTGAGGGTGGCGGCCTTGGAATCCTTCCGCAGAAAAACCTGTTCCGGGTTATAGGTATAATCTTCATGGTAATCCAGAATACTTTCGGAATTGGAATCATCCCCCTCCGAATCCAAAGATAAAATTCCGTTGGTCATGGAAAGCACCGTATTAACATCCTCCACCGGAACCCCTATCTCCTTGGCAAGTTCTTCCGGAACCGGCTTGCGGGTAAGCTGCTGGGTAAGGGTATGATAGGCCCGTTGAATTTTCTTTAAGATTTCTTCTTTACGCTGAGGAAGCCTGATAATCCGGCGCTTATTTACCAAAAACCGGAGTATCCCCTGCCGGATCCACCAGTTAGCATAGGTAGAAAACCGTACCTGTTTGGCGGGATCGTAAAGTTCCGCAGCATGAATAAGACCCAGGTTGCCTTCCTGGATAAGGTCCATTAAGGACATATCCGGGCTAAGAAAGGAACGGGCTATTTTAACCACCAGCCGAAGATTCGATTCCACAAGTTTCTGCCGGCACTGCCCTTCGCCCCAGCGGATGCGTTGGGCCAGATCCAACTCCTCTTTAAAACTCAGCAGCCGGTATGCCTTTATTTGGGTAAAGTAAATCTGAAGAAGCTTAGCCTTGTCGTCCATTATTTCCCCTTCCATAGGCTTTAAACAGCTCTATTGAATAAATCAGTACTTCCGTAGAATTATGTAAGCAAATTCCGTACCAAGTTAGGGATTTTTTTTTATTTTTAATTGCTTATACTACAACGAATTAAAACGGCCGGCAGACATACAAACCGGCCCAAACCAAAAATGTATCTTTTTTTATACACCTAGAGGGCGGGCGTATATAAAAAATCATACACTTTGCCTTCGCCATGAAATATTTTTCATATAGCCTTAAACCGCGCCTTATACGCCGTTCCCCATTTTTTCATAACTTCAATAATGGGCCGGAGCGTTTCCCCCACATCACTTAACGAATATTCAACCCTGGGAGGAACTTCCGCGTAGATTTTTCGCGCCACAATGCCGTCTTCTTCCAAAGACCGCAAATTATCGGTTAAAACCTTTTGGCTGATGCCGGCCACGCCCTTCCGTAATTCGCCAAAACGTTTCGTGCCGGCAAGCAAATCCCGTAAAATCAGAATTTTCCACTTGTTGCCAATCAAATTGACCGTGGTGGCAACGGGACAGGCGGGTAATTCTTCTTTTGTTACCATGCGAAACCTCCTCCGGTTACCAAAAGATACCTATATAACAGCATAATACAGCAATGCTTCTTTGTCAATAGTTACTAAAAGTATACTATATAATAAAAAAGTGCCTACTTGACTTATTAAAGCAACACCACGATATTGGTACTATACTACATTCAGGGAGCATAAATCCTCTCTTGTAGAATACACTTTATAGGGGTTTGCTAAGTAAGGGCATATCTCCGGTTGCACTACGGCGCGGCAAACAAAATTTAAAGGA
>JAITKV010000050.1 GCA_031278215.1 Spirochaetaceae bacterium | reverse complement strand
CTGAGGTTCCTAACGGGACCGAATATATTTTTGCCGATATGTTTTACGGCTGCAGCAGCCTTGCAAGCCTGCCCGCGGGGTTCCGCCTGCCTGAGGTTTCCAAGGGAGACGGCTGTATTTTTCGCCGTATGTTTTACGGCTGCAGCAGCCTTGAAAGCCTGCCTGCGGGGTTCAGCCTGCCTGCGGTTCCCGAGGGGACCAGCTATATTTTTGAAATGATGTTTTACGGCTGCAGCAGCCTTGAAAGCCTGCCTGCGGGGTTCAGCCTGCCTGCGGTTCCCAAGGGGACCATCTATATTTTTTGCGATATGTTTTCCGGCTGCAGCAGCCTGGAGGCTGATATTACCGGTCTGATTAGCGGGCCGCTCATGAACACCGCCCAGTTAAACGGCACGTATAATATGTGCCGGACTTTTTACAACTGCAAAAAGCTAACCGGTTCCGGGAATGCCGCTATCGCTACCGGCTTTGCGGGGGCGACGCTTTACAGCCCCAGGAGCACGTTTTACGACTGTACCAGTTTAAGCGACTATCCCAGTATTCCGCCAAACTGGAAATAGAAGGGAAGAGCTTAACCACGAAGGCCTCGAACTTCACAAACTTGCGGTTCCGCAGCGTTTTCTTTTTAAGCCGCCTGCCGGCTCTTGCAATTGCTGCAAGAGCAGCTTCTATCTGTTATTTTTAAAAATACTCGCGCTTTATATTCGTAATCGTTCTAAATCGTAATCGGTTATTTACATTTAATCTCGAAAGTCTTATTGTAAGGTAACAAATTAAGGGGCAAAACACCGCTCCCATGGGGTTTTACTATTTTAAAATAGAAGGATAAGGATGTTATTTACCGGTAAAAAAAAGCTGCTTCTGGGGATAACGGTATTTTTTATTGCTGTTTTTTCCCTTTTTTCCCGGGAGGTGGAGATTCTTGTTGAGGATCTCGATCTTGGCCTGCCCCTGGAGGGGGCCCTTATCCGTTCCTGGGATGGGAAGGAATATCCCTGCGACAAGGAAGGCCGGGTGGTTTTAACGGTCCCCGACGACCGTCCGGTACTCATCCAGGGCGCCTATCCGGGCTATGAGAACGGCAGGCTGCTTGTAAACCTCGACCGGGACCGGTTTACCCTAAGCCTTAAGCTTTCCGGCATTATGGAAAGCCGGGAACTGGTAATAGAGACTTCACGACCGGGAATCAGCGAAACCCAAACCGGCCGCAGCGTGGCGGTCTCGGAACGGGAAATTGCCCGAACCGGGGAAATTGGCGTCATCGAAGATGTGATGACCACCATCAAGCTCCTTCCCGGCGTGGGGTATTCGGGAATGTTTAACGCCATGCCCAGCATCCGGGGGGGAAGCCCCGGCGACCTTATGGCGGTGCTGGACGGCTTCTACATCGAAAACCCCTACCACTGGGGGGGCGGCTTTTCCATCTTCGATCCCCGAATGCTCCAAAGCGCCCAGCTTTCCCACGGGGTTTTCTCCGCCCGCTACGGTCATACCATTTCGGGCATTCTGGAGATCAGTTCCAAGAAACCCTCCCCCACAGAGACGGAACTGGAGGTGGCGGTTTCCACCAGCGCAACAAACTTCAACCTTTCCGTACCCCTGTTCGGAAAAGGCGGGGTTATGGTTATGGGAAGGACAACCTATTACGATCCGGCAATCTGGGCGGCAAAACAACTTGCCAAATCAATCGACGAACTGGAGGTGGTTAACTACATCCGGAAGGCCCCCTATATCCGCAACGTGGCGTTAAACGCAAATTACCGCTTTACCGGAGATCTGGAAGTTCAAACCGCTGGTTTTTTCGGCGCCGACGGCGTGGGGGTCTTTTTTGAAAATAAAACCAAAACCAACCGGATGACCACTAGAACGGATATGACGTTTGACTGGGAAAACCGGCTGGGGTTTTTTTCCGCGGGCCTTACCTGGAACCTTCGGAACACCATGGTCCTGCGGGCTCTGGCGGGGGCGGGTTTTCAGCAGCAATTTATAGAAGGCGGGATCGATAACGACATCACCGTCAAATATTCGGATTCTTTTCCGGACTCTCTTAAAGGCGGCAAAGAAACGTACAGCCTCGCGGAGCAGGACACCTTGATAAACGGCGTCTCTACCATGGCGAATTACCAGGGCCGCCTTGATTTTGACTGGGACCTGGGCCGGGGTTTTGTGTTTGCCCTGGGGGCCCAGGAACTCTATTCCCGCTGGACCGCCGATCAATCCATGTCCACCTGGACCAATGTTATTGATCCCGCCCTTTCCCCTCCCCATTATGTGAACAAATACATTGAAACGGTCATCGATGTAAACAGCCGGCAGTACAGCAGTTCCGCCTATACGCTGCTGGAATATTCCCGGGAGGATAAAAAATTCGGCGCCGAGCTGGGGCTTCGGCTGGATCACCTGTACTTTGCCGGCAAAGACTTTGATGTCCAAACAAAACCGGCCTGGAACCCCCGGCTGAATCTGGACTTCGGCATTTTACAGAACAGGGGGCCCATCGATTCTTTTTCCCTTACCCTGGGGACGGGATTATTTTCTTCCCGGTACGACGGCCTCGACGCCCTGGAAAAGGGTATGGGCATCGGCGATTTTGACCTAAAACCGAACCGGTCCCTCACTTCTATCCTGGGCGCCAGGATTGATTTTTCAAGGGGGATTAGTTTTAATATCGAAGGGTACTACAAATACATCTTTGACCGGGCCTATACCTCCACCGGCGTGGCTTCCGGCGCGTCTACGGTGGAGCGAAAACTGCTGTTCGACGGCATAGGCCACGTGGGGGGCTTTGACTTCCAGCTTCAAAAAATGGCCTCCCGGTACTGGGACGGCTGGATCTCCTATTCCTTTAACTACGCCCGCTACCGGGACCCCCACGCGGCGCCGGAAGGAATCGATCTGAACGAAGATTCGGGCCGGGGAAATAACTGGTATTACCCCGATTTTCACCGCTTCCATACCCTCAACCTGGTCCTCAACTACAAGCCGGTAAAAACCATAAACATCTACACCCGCTTCGGCCTGGCCAGCGGCGCGCCCTTAAACAAGGCGGGCGAAAAAAGAAGCATCCCGGTACAAAGACTCAACAAAGACGGAAGCCCTACCACAGAATGGATTGAAATATGGACCCGGGATTCCCGGTATTCCGACACCAATCGGACCACCTGGTCAATTCCGCTGGACATCAAGCTGTCTATCTTCGGGTTTAACCGCTCCGGCAAAGCCCAGTACGAGGTGTATGTGGCGGTGGAAGGGGCGCTGTCCCTGCTGGGGGCGGGCAGGGGAAACACCAGCTTTAATTCCTATACGGGGGAGGACGATTCGGGAAGCATGTCTGCAACCTATGAAATACCCATCCCCATACTGTCTTTTGGGTTTAGGTGGAGTTATTAGCGAGGAGGAGGAAGAGGAGAGTGAGGCGTGAGGAGTTCTAAGGGGTTTCTCTATGGGGGAATTTTCTGCGGCTGCTTAATCTTGGGGGGCTGTGTAAACATTGTCGAAAAGGGCGGACGGGTTCTGGACGGATCGGCCTTTGCAGAAAAAACCGTAGGCCGTTACACCGCCCGGAAGGACGAGGGGGCGGCGGCAAATGTGGAAGTCCGGGAGTTGATCGATAAACAGGGGCAAAGATCCCTGGCGATTTCGCTGGAGGAATTTCCGGCGCTCCGGTTCCGCGGTTCCGCCCCGGGCGAAGGCGGCGGCTTTTACCTTACCGGCCTTAACTATCTGGGGGGGAATGTTTCGGGGTGGAACGAGTTTACCCTGGAACTTTCCGGCGCCGGAACCTTTGTTAAATCGGAAGGGGCCGCGGCGCTGATGTTTTCTGCCCCGCCCGAGCCGGGCCAAATTTCTTCCGGTAAGATCCGCCGGGATGGAAACCGGATCATCGGCGGCGAGGCCTTGATCAGCCTTCGCCACCGGCATGAACGGATCCTGGCCTTGACCGAATGGATGCGGGGCCGCGAGGGGGCGCCGGCGTATGATAATCCAGATTCCTTTGACGCATACTGGCGGCCCCTTTTATTGCCCGAAACCGTATCAAAAAAGAAGCGGCCGGCGGAATGGAAAAAGGAAAACGCCCAATGGGTCCGGGCGGAGGATGTAAAATGGAACATCACCTATACCGAAAGCCTTCTACCCGAGGGTCTCCGGATCCTCCGGGATTCCGGGGCCCTGCTTCGGGATTGGGAAGAGGCCTTCCAATGGATATGTTTTGAATATGCCTGGGAAAGAATCGGAGGATCCCTTTCCGGTGAAATAACGATGAAGCGTATAAAGTGAGGTAGCGTCATGGACTCAGGGACCGTATCATTTTCCCTGCTGGAACTATTTAAGATGGGGGGGATTTTTATGTGGCCCCTGCTCTTTTTTTCTATCGCCGTAATCGCCATATCCCTGGAACGGGCCATTTACCTGGGTTACCACAATCTGCGGATGGATGATATTGCTCAAAAAGTGGAACGGTACATCGACGAACGCAACATAACCGGGGCCCGGGAGTATCTTTCGGGGCTTACCGTCCGCCGCATGGGGGCGCGGATCCTCCTTATCCTCTTGAACCGGTCGGGGCTGGAAGAAAATCAGGGGGGAGCGGAAAGGCGGAAATTTTCCGAACACCGGATTGAACGGGCGGTGGAGACCGAGACCATGAACAACATTAACTCCCTGGAAAACGGTTTTAATTTCCTTACCGCCCTAGGCTCCCTTTCGCCCCTGACGGGTTTTTTAGGAACCGTTTCGGGAATGATAGGCGCCTTCCGGTCCATCGCGGAGGCCACCGAAGTGAACGCCCAGATCGTGGCCAACGGTATCTACGAGGCTTTAATCACCACGGTCTTTGGCCTTATTATCGCCATCATCGCCATGATTTCCCATTCAATCTTTTCCCACATCGTAGACAAATTCGCCGCGGATGTTGAAAAGGCCTGTTCCGAACTAATTACCACCATAGCGGATCGTCATGAAGCTTAAAGGGCGGATTAGGCGGAGCTTTAACGATTCCGGCGCCTCCAGCGACATCGCGTTTTTGCTGATCATCTATTTTATCGTGATCGCCGGCTTCAATGTGAACAAGGGTTTTCTGATGAATTTGCCCGCAAAAGATTCTACCCGGCTCATCCTCCGGGAAGACCTTCTGCGGTTTGAACTCAATGCCTTGGGGGAGATCGTTTATCAGGACCAGATACGGGATGGGGCTTTCGCCGCCGGCGAAATACGGAGCGCCGCCGCGGCCAACCCAAACATTGCGGTGCTCCTGACCATAGACCCCCGCTCCCCCTGGCAGCGGGTGGTGTCTTTTGTGGAACTGGCCCAGGATCTTAAAATCGATTCTTTTTCCTTTACCCTAAAAAAAGGAAACGCCGCCCCGTGAAACTGAACCGGAGCAGAAAAAAGGGATTTTTTATCCCCCTCAACTCCATGTCCGATGTGGCTTTTCTCCTTTTGATTTTTATTATGCTGGTGGCGCTGATCAATTACCGCCGGGAGGTAAAGATAGAATACCCCGAGGCGAATACGGCCCTTAGGACCAGTGCGAAAAAAAACCTTGAGATATGGATAGACCAGGACGGAGGGCTATACCTGGACGGCGTCCCCGCCGCACTGGGGGATGTGGAAGATGCGGTGGCCGATGTCTACCGGCGGGCGCCGGATACCCGTCTTCATATTATCGCCGACCGGAACACCCCCTATGAAAAAATAAACGGGGTCCTGGAGATCCTTCAGATCCTCCAATACCGGGTCGTGAGTTTTGTGGTAAAAGAACCATGACCTCTCAAACTAAACTGCGGCTTATCCTTTTCTTCATCATCGCCGCGGTTCACGGAATTTTAATTTTTTTTCTTGCCTTTAATATCAGCGTCGCCATAGAGCCCTTCTCTGAAAATGCCCGGATCATGAAGCTCACCGATATAGAAGAGAAGGCCCCGCCGCCGTCCCCGGAATCTGTACGGGAAAGTACCGTTGAAGCCATTGCGGAAACCATGATCGAAACCGATGTGGTTCCCGGGCAAACCATGGTTGCCACAGAAACCCTGCAGTTCCCTCAAAATACAAGGGAAGACTTTCTCCCCATGCACCGGGTTTCGGTTCCTCCGAAATTTGATGAAACGGCAATAAGTCAGGCCGTCGTGTATCCCCCCATTGCCCGCCGTTCCGGCATTGAGGGCCGGGTCATTTTGGAGCTGTTCATCGACCGGACCGGGCGGGTTCAGCGGATCATCGTGCTGCAAGAGACGCCCCCGGGCAGGGGTTTTGGAGAAGCGGCGGTTAGGGCCTTTGAAAGACAACGGTGCATCCCCGCGGAAGCAAACGGCCGGCCGGTATCGGTCCATTACCGGTACCCCCTTAGTTTTAGGATAAGGTAGCCGGCCCCGGTGGTAAATTTCTTCTATAAATTTCTCCTGTACAATCCTGAGTTTTCGTATTAAACTTGAGGAGCCCATGAAAAAAATAACTATAGGCCTTTTGAATTTTGAACAAAAAAGCCCCGGCTGGGCCGCCTCCCGCCGGGCGGTAATGGAATTCCACATACGCCGGGAGCTGCGGGAAAAGCACGGACTGGAAGCGGCTCTTTTTTCCCTTACGGGGAATGTGGTACTGGCAGATCTGCGGCAGGTCCGGGCCTTTACGTCAAAACTGAACGCCTCCCTGGAAGCTCCAAACCGGCTTAAGGCGGGGGAACTGAATGCCATGGGATTAATTGACGAGATCCTCCACTATATGGTAGCCCTGTACCGGGAACAGGTTCAACGGGATGCGTTTGAACTGGCAGTTTCCCGGCTGGAAAGCAGGCTGGGCACGGGCCGTATCGAGCTTATGTTCCGGAGTTTTAGCAGCCAGTTCCCTCCCCAGGCGGTATATGCGGGGCGGAGTTCCGTGGAAACCTACCTTGCCTCCAGCGAGGGGGGCGAAAGCTGTAAGGCCCTTTCTATCGAAGAAATGCTGCTGCTGGCGCTGGCAAACCTTAACCCCGCATTTAAAAACTTTCTTTTTATGTTTCACGACACGGATCTGGCCCGGGAAACGGTTTACCCCGCGGCCATTGAGGAACTACAGAATTTCTTTGCGGAACTTCCCCCCTTTGGCCCCGACGGGCAGAACCTTTGGGATCTCCTGCGGGCCCCCGCCCTGGCTTCCCCCGATTCCCTGGCAGGGCAGCTTGAATTTATGAAGAAGCGCTGGGGGCTTTTGTTGGGCAAATATATGGCCCGGCTTCTTATGGGGCTGGATGTTATTAAAGAAGAAGAAAAGCCCGTGTTTTTTGGCCCCGGCCCCAGCGAGGCCTACACCTACGGGTACCTGGAAAATGAATACGAGCGCTTTAGCCCCGATCAGGAATGGATGCCCCGGACGGTGCTGATCGCCAAGAGCACCCTGGTATGGCTTTTTCAGCTTTCCCAAAAGTACCACCGGGAAATTACCCGGCTGGATCAAATTCCCGATGAAGAACTGGACGAACTGGCCCGCCGGGGATTTACCGGCCTGTGGCTTATCGGCGTCTGGGAACGGAGCAATGCATCCAAGACCATTAAACAGTGGACCGGCAATCCCGAGGCCGCCGCCAGCGCCTACAGTCTGTACGACTACGACATAGCCGGGGAACTGGGGGGCTGGGAGGCTTTGGGCGAACTGCGGGAACGCTGCTTTCGCCGGGGAATTCGGCTTGGCTCCGATATGGTTCCCAACCACACCGGCATTGACAGCCGGTGGATAATCGAACACCCCGGCCGTTTTCTTAAGCTTCCCTATCCGCCCTTTCCGGGATACAATTTTAACTGCGGGAACCTTTCCGGCCGGGACGATATAACAATCCAAATAGAAGAACATTACTTTACCCGCACCGATGCCGCGGTGGTCTTTAAACGCATCGATAACCGCACCGGAGAAACCTGCTACATCTACCACGGCAACGACGGCACCTCTATGCCCTGGAACGATACCGCGCAAATCGACTTCCTTAACCCCGAGGCCCGGGAAGCGGTAATTAGAACCATTGTGGGGGTATGCCAGCAATTCCCCATCGTCCGCTTTGACGCCGCCATGACCCTGGCAAAGCGCCATATACAGCGGCTTTGGTATCCCGAACCGGGACGGGGCGGCGACATTGCCAGCCGGGCGGAACATGCCATAAGCGCCGATGAATTTAACCGCCGCATACCCAGCGAATTTTGGCGGGACGTGGTAGATCGCTGCGCCGCCGAAGCCCCCCACACCCTGCTTTTGGCAGAAGCCTTTTGGATGATGGAAGGGTACTTTGTCCGCACCCTGGGGATGCACCGGGTGTATAATTCGGCCTTTATGAACATGCTTAAAAACGAAGAAAACGATAAATACCGGGCCACCATTAAAAATACCCTGGAATTTGATCCCGAAATCCTTAAACGGTTTGTTAATTTTATGAACAACCCCGACGAAGAAACCGCGGTGGCCCAGTTTGGCAAGGGCGACAAGTACTTTGGCATCTGTACCCTTTTGGTAACCATGCCGGGGCTTCCCATGTTTGGGCACGGCCAAATCGAAGGGTTTGAAGAAAAATACGGGATGGAATACCGCCGATCGTACCGGGACGAAAAGTCCGATCAATATCTGGTGGATCGCCACGAACGGGAAATCTTTCCCTTGATGAAAAAGCGCTATCTTTTTTCGGGCAGCACCGGCTTTTGCCTTTACGATTTTTTTGACGGCGGTTCTTTAAACGAAAACGTATTTGCCTACTCCAACTGCTTCGAACAGGAACGGGCCCTGATCCTTTACAATAACAGTTACTCCCAGACTGCGGGCTGGGTTAAGGACGGGGCTTCGGCCATACCCCAAAAAGACGGCAGTTTCCGCCGGGACAGTCTTTGTTCCGCCCTGGGCCTTTACGGCGAAGAGGGCCGCTTTGTTCTAATGCGGGAACAGCGGACGGGGTTGTGGTTTATCCGCTCATCAAAGGATGTGGCCGAGCGGGGGCTTTTTGCGATCCTTAAAGGGTACGAGGCCCAGGTGTTTCTGGATATCCATGAAGTTCAGGACGACGGGCGGGGCTGGTGGGCCCGGCTGAATCATGACCTGAACGGCCGGGGGGTTCCCGACATAGGAGCCGCCAAAACAGATATTATCCTAGGGGAGCTCTATTACCGCTTTAGCGAAATTTTTAAACCGCCCATGGAACCGGAATTGTTAAAGCCTTCGGTAAAGGCCTTTGTTGAAACGGGCCGAAAATTTATTGACGGCGCCGGAATATACGAGCCGTGGATCCGGGGGGCCGGGGATCTAAAACAGACAGAAGATTCAAAAGCCGCCGCGGCCCCGAAAAAAACCGCGGACCTTAAAAAGACCAAGGCCGGGCCTCCGGGCAAGCAGCCGCCCCCGGAACAGGTATGGGATCACTTTGCGGCGTCCCTGGAACGGATAAAAAAGGTTCCCCTGGAATTCGAAGCCGCGGAAGCCCCGCTTGGATCTTTGGCGGAAAGCGGTTCCGCGGCCCTGGCCTATGCCTACGGAACCCTGTCCATGCTTAGGCCCCTTATCGGCGAAGAAGCCACCGGAGCGGACGCCGTTTCCCTGGCAAGCCATTGGCAGCTTGACCGGAAACTGCGGGAAATTTTAGAATCCCTGGGGCTGGATTCCCATACCGCTCAATACGGAATTGAACTGATGAAGGCGGTCCTTGTCCGGGCGCCGGCGGCCGCGTCCGGATCCCCAAAGGCCCTGGCCCGGGGAATTATTATTGATAATTACGGCGCCGAAGACTTTCGCCGTATTCTGGGAATAAACATTTTTAACGACACCACCTGGTTTAACAAAGAATCCTTTGAAGGGGCCTTAAAATTCGGGGCCGTTTTTGCGGCCATAGAAAGCGGCGAATTTTCCCTGGTTAAAAAGGTATGCGGCGCGCTGCACAAAGCAGAAGCAAAGTCGGGGTACGATTTAATTAAATTTATCGAAGCCCTGGCCCCGGCGGCAAAAAAACCGGATAAACCGTCAACGCAAATAAGCGGCAGAAGTAAGGGGCGTCCGCAGGAATAGCGCGCCCGCAGACGGCGTCCGGCCCGCATTAGCAGTCCGTTCCCCGGCTTACCCCGGGGGCGCCGGAAATTTCTGCGCCCCCGGGGGAAGGTTGATCCTAAAGTGAGCGGCGGTCATATCAAGTTCCGCCTCCCTAAAGCAGCGCTGGATATTGGCAAATAGTTCCGAATAAATGGCCGGTATAAGGTTTACTTCCCGGATGTACGCGTTAATTTGATAGTGGGCATAAAAATCGTCCAGGGCCGTCTGAAGCACAAAGGGCGCCGGCTCATGGAGTATATGGGTTGTCTTAAGCGCCGCATCGATAAGCAGCCGGTGTATTGTTTCCCATGGGGTACTGTATCCAAAGGTTATTTCGGCGTAAATAATAAGGGACTGTTCCTCGGTAAAAGTGTGGTAATTGATAATGCTGGAAGTAAGGACCATGCTGTTGGGAAAGGTAACGTATTCATTTTTATGGGTCCGCAGCCGGATAATAACCGGGGATCTCTCTACCACAAAACCCGTAACGTTTTGAATCTGAATGCGGTCCCCAAGCTTAAAGGGCCGCATATAGGTAAGCACTATCCCCGCGACCAGGTTATTAATCGCGGAGGAGGATCCAAAAGAAAAGATAACTCCCACAAAGACCGATACGGCCTGGAAGACCCGGGAATCTGAACCGGGCAGGTAAGGGTAAATTATTGCCACGGTAAACGCATAAATAATAAAACGCAATATATTAAATGTGGGCTGGGCCCAGTCCGGATAAAACCCCGGAACAACAAGCTTGCCCCTTTCAATCCGAGTAGAAAAAAATCTAAGGGAACGGATTATATACTTTGAAATTACAAGAAAAAGAATAATAGAAATCAGGTTGGGAATATAGTTGATAAAATCCAGCAGTATTTGTTTTAGGGGAGTAAGGATGTAGCCAAAAAGAGTCGCCGCAAGATTCTGGGTTAGCGCAAAAAGGCTGAATATCAAAGGGATGGTAAGAAAAAGCTGGATAAACACCAGCAGGTATTTTAAAATCCGGATTACAAGATAGCAGCTGTCGAGAATTTGGGTGGTTTCTAAGATTCGCAGTTTTTTAATAGTTAGAGAAGGAACGTGTTTTTTTACCAGCGCCGTTATTTTTTTTCGGAACCACCGGAAGAAAAACACCGTAAGCCAAATTAGGAGAACCTGGCCCACGACAAAGGCCGCCGCGATGCAAAGCCGTATTGTAAGATTGAATTTCGAGGCATCCCCTACGATTATCGCCGTTAAACGCTTCCACCAGTCCATGCTGTTTATATTATCCTAAAGAACGGTTTTGTTATACACCGGCGCCCGGCCCCTTATCTATGGCGCACAAGAGTAGCCCGCGATGGCGCTTTCCAGATCCTCCAGGTTCGGTTTTATTTCTGCCACCGGTTCTGCCGGGCGGCTTAGGGAGGCCAGATTGTCCGGCAGCTCAAGGTCTTGGCCGGTGGCCCTGCGTGTTTCTTCGGCGTATTTTGCCGGATGCGCCGTGGCCAAGATTACAATATGGCCGTCAAAGTTCCGGTCTGCGGCCATTTTTTCCGCGGCCGCAAAAGCCACCGCCCCATGGGGGTCCAGGTAAAGGCGGTATTTTTTCCAGACCCTTTCCATGGTTTCCAGGGTATGTTTATCATCAACGGTTTCGGTATACACCATGTTCTTCATCACCGCCGGGGATTCTTTGTAAAAAGAAACCAGCCGCTCGTAATTGGCGGGCCGGCTTATATCCAGGGCAGAAGATACCGTGGGCACAATGGGGCCGCTTTTTAGATCCTCAAAATTGCCGCTTTTGATAAACTCCCCGGATGGATTATTTATGTTCATCGCGGCGATGTATCCGTTGACGGGCATGCCGAACTTCCAGGCATAAAGGCCGGCAATAAGGTTCCCCAAATTTCCCGAAGGAATGCTAAACAAAAGTTCCCCGGTAATATGTTTTTTTAGCTTGATAAAACTGTACAAAAAATAAAACGCCTGCGGCAAAAGCCGCCCCGGATTAATGGCGTTGGCGCTGGTAACCTTATAGCGCTCCGAAAAAGACCGGTCCCGAATTACCTCTCCGACAAGCCTTTGGCAATCGTCCAGGGTCCCCTTAATTCTAATGGGAATTACATTCCCCCCCTCCGGCGCATAAGTTTCCCTGGCAAGGCCGTATATGTTTTCGTCGGGATACAGCAGGGCGCTAATGATATTCCGCCGGTTCTGAAAGGCCCTGGCAATACTAACCCCCGTTTTTCCCCGGGAGGCGGAGATAACCATGGCCGTGTCGTCGTGGAGCAGCTCTTCCAAAAGGGCCGCCAGGAAGGTAATGCCAAAATCCTTAAATACCCCCGTGGGCCCGCCGTACAGGGTTAGTACAGAAAAATTCTGATCCAGCCGCAGCAGTTCCGGTTCAAAGGTAAAGGCCCCCTCGGAGATCCGGGAAGCCGAAAAGGGGTTTAAATCTCCTTCAAAAAGCAGGGAACTTACCGCCGCCACAAGTTCCGGGTAACTGGTTTCTTCCCCCATGTGAAGAAGAAGGTGCCGCAGATCCGGAACGGATTCGGGGATAAAAAGCCCCCCCCCCTGGGGAAGGCACTGAAGTATGGCTTCTTTAAAGGGAACCGCCGGCGTTTTACCGCCGGGCATATTTTTATATACCGTCGAGCAAAAAAACATGATCTAAATATAGCCCAGGGGGAATGAATTCTTCAAGCAATGGGTGTATACTGTGCCAATGAAGCATATCACCATCGACGACATCGCGCACGAGGCGGGGGTGTCCAAATCTACGGTTTCCCGCGTTATTTCCCGGCCCAATCTGGTAAAAGAAAAAACCCGTAAACAGG
Organism: Spirochaetaceae bacterium; assembly: GCA_031278215.1. Taxonomy (GTDB): domain Bacteria; phylum Spirochaetota; class Spirochaetia; order Treponematales; family Breznakiellaceae; genus JAISLT01. Next base: position 10,412 of record JAITKV010000050.1, on the reverse strand, counting down.
TCCTTTCGATTATAGAAAAATATTCTTATACTCCCAATGTTTTGGCCCAGGGCCTGGCGGGAATGCCCACAAAAAACATAGGGGTGGTGGTGGACGAGTTTCCCAACAATTTTTACATCGATATGGCCGACGGCATTGACAGCGTCATTACCGCCAATAATTATACCTTCCAGGTTATGAGCTCCCGATGGCGCCCGGAACGGGAATTGGCGGGCATTAGGTCCATGATTAAAAACCGTGTGGACGGCATATTAATAGCGCCGGTTTCCGCCGATTCTCCGGCGGTAATGGAACTTAAGCGCTTTGGGGTTCCCTTTGTATTGATGAACTGCCAGTCCGCGGATCCGGCTGTTTCTTTTGTAAGCTGCGACAACTACAAAGGCGGGGCCCTGTTGGCGGAATATTTTAACACCCTGGAACATGAACAAATAATTATCGTATCGGTATTTGACCATGAATCGGTTCGGGGCAGGATCCGGGGATTCGAGGAACATCTAAAAACCGGAACGGTGCGCGTTACCCGGTATTCCAACGCCAAAACGTATCAGGATGGATATGACATTGCCCCCCTGGTGGCCGAAAGCGATTCTATTAAGACAAAAAAGACCAGCCTTTTTGTAACCAACGACTATGTGGCCATAGGCTTTATCACCCGGTTTCTTGAAATGGGCATTACCATTCCCGCACAGGCGGCGATAGCGGGTTTTGACGACATACGAATTTCCACTCTGTGCCGTATTCCCTTAACCACCGTATCCCAGTCGGTGTACGATATGGGCCGTATATCCGCCCGGGCCCTTTTAGAGCAAATTCAGCATGGCAAGACCGAGCCGGTGCGGCATTTAATGGAACCCCGTTTAATTGTGCGGGAATCCACCAGTAAATCCGGCGGCGAAAAAAAGGGCCATAAAACCCCCTAGAGGTTTTATGGCCCCTTTCGCTACCCGGTACATTCAAGTCCGGGCGTATAAAACTAAAAGGGATAGAGCGGTCCAAAACTTTAGGGAAACGCTGATTATTCCCTGGCAAACCAAAATCTATTGTGTATAAATAACGCCGCTCGGCGCTTCCTTAGTTTTGGAACGGGCTCTTGTTCTTAGCCCTAAAGCCGTGCAATATTCGCCTTGGTTCCAACGGTGCATCCTGAATCGGCTTCTTTCCGGACGGTTTTTCCCTGGATCAGATCCACCCCCGCCTGAATTCCCATGGTCCCCATGGCCGCGGGATTCTGGACCATCACCGCAAGAATCGTGCCGTCAAGAACAAGGGCCTGGGATTCGGGGCTCTTGTCCCATCCCACCACTACGACCTTGCCGGCTTTTCCGGCCTGTTTTACCGCATTGCCGACGCCCACGGTGGATCCTTCGTTGCACGCGTAAATAGCGGCCAGATCGGGATTGGCCCGCATAAAGTCGGTGGCGATATTCAGGGCCTTTGCCTTGTCGCCGTCTGAATACTGGGTTCCCACAATGGTAATGCCCGGATATTTGGAGGCGATCTGTTCTTTAAAGGCGTTTTCCCGGATCATGGTGGTGCCCGCTCCGGCCTGGGCGTTTACGATGGCCACCTTGCCCCGCCCGCCAATGGCCTTTGCCAGGGTGTCGGCGGCGGTCCGGGCCGCGGCGGCATTATCGGTGCCGATAAAGGCGTCAAAATTTCCGCCGGCGCCGATATGGGAATCCACAAGAACCACCTTAATGCCCGCGGCCTTGGCCTTGTTTACCACGGGAACAAGGGCGTTGGCATTTAAGGGGGCCAGAAGAATAATGTCATACTTCGCGGTAATGGCGTCTTCCATAATGGCAATTTGCTGGGCAGCGTCAACCTTGCCCGCGGGGGCGTTGTTGGTAAAATCGATCTTGAGTTTGGCGGCCTGCTGCTGGGCCCCTCTTGTAAGTTTAAGCCAATGCAGGTCCATGGAATCCATGGCAATAAACATGGCTTTAACGGTTTCGCCCTGGCGCAGGGTGCTTCTTACCTGGCCGAATACGGGCATGGCCAACAGCAGCACAAAGCAAACAGCGGCAAACAAAACTCTTTTCTTCATCTTTCTTCTCCTGTTCTATTATTTTAAGACGCCCAAACGAGCGTAAAAATCACCATTTTGCGGCCGATTTAATTCCGGTTCCGTATACGGTCTACAAATACGGAACTTACAATCACCAGCCCGATTACGATCTTTTGTACAAAGGGATTAACCCCAATAAGGTTTAACCCGTTGCGCAGCACGCCGATAATAAAGGCCCCCAAAAAAGTGCCGATCGCCGTACCCTCGCCGCCCATGGTGCTGGTACCGCCTATGACCGAAGAAGCCACCGCGTCCAGTTCATAGCCGTCCCCCGCGGCGGGGCCCGCCGAATAAATTCGGGCCGCCAGGAGGCACCCCGCCAGGGCCGCCAAGAACCCGGAAAAAATGTAGACCATCATGATAGTTTTTTTGGTGTTTACCCCGGAAAGGCGGGCCGCTTCAAAATTGCTTCCCACCGCGTATACATGACGGCCCCATTTGGTTTTTTGCAGAATAAAACCAAAACAAACAACCGTCAGGATCATGATCATCACTATATTAGGAATTTTTAGCGTCCCCTCGGGGACATAGTACCCGCCCATATTAATGTCATAGAGATTGCCCAGGCCAAAATTGTATCCGGTGCCCATGGCGGTAAACGAATCGGGCAGGGCGCTGATGGGGTAGCCCTGGGTCATGCACAGGGCCAGCCCCCGGACCACCGTCATGGTTCCCAGGGTGGCAATAAAGGGCGGTATGTTTCCAAAGGCAATCATCGCGCCGCTGGCCGCCCCCGCGGCCACGCCGGTTAAAAGGCCCATCAAAAGACCTATAAACATCGGCAAATCCGGGTGAATTCCCACATCCGGGTCGTGGACCATCATCATGGCCGCGACCATGGCGGCCAGGGCAATGTTTGATCCTATGGAAAGATCAATGCCCCCGGTAATAAGGACATAGGTTTGCCCCAGGGCGATTATGGCAATAACCGTAGTTTGCTGGGCCACCGTAAGCAGGTTGTCCACATTAAAGAAAAAAGGCGTAAATATCGTAAAAAACAAGCTTAATGCTATTAACCCGATCAGGGCCGACAAAATTTGCTGGTGAGATCGGGATAAATTAAACCTTAGACTTCCTATAGTACCCATTAAAAACCCCCGTTCTTAGTATTGTGTGGCATAATGCAGTATTTCTTCTTGGTTCGTGTCTTTTGTAAAGAGTTCTTTGGTAATTTTGCCGTTGCACATGACAATAATACGATCCGACATGCCAAGTATTTCCGGCAGCTCAGAGGAAACAAACATAACCCCAATGCCCCTTCTCTTAAGATCGTTGATGATGTTATAAATTTCTATCTTGGACGCCACATCGATGCCCCGGGTGGGCTCGTCAAAGATCACCACCTGGGCGTTGCGCATAAGCCATTTTCCCACCACCACTTTCTGCTGATTCCCGCCGGAAAGATTGCGCACATATTGATTTGCGCTGGGGGTTTTAATTCTTAAGCTGGAGATCATTTTTTTGGATTTTTCGTCTTCCAGCTTGTTTATGATAACCCCGAATTTTGAAATAATATCCAGGCTTGGAAGGGTTATGTTTTCTGCCAGGGTCATACGGACGCACAGGCCGTCCCGCTTGCGGTCCTCGGGGGCGCAGAAAAGCCCCTTGGATATGGCGTCCTTGGGAGACTTGATTTGTACCGGCTTTCCGTTAAGGACAAGCTCTCCCCGGCTCATTCTGTCGGCCCCGGAAATAGCCCGCATTGTTTCGGTCCGGCCCGCGCCCATAAGTCCCGCAAAGGCCAGGATTTCTCCCTTGTAAAGGTCGAAGGATACGTCTTTTACCCCCACCCCGAAGGAAGAAGAAAGGTTCTTAACTTCCAGAACCTTTTCGCCCCGGGGAACCTCAATGCGGGGGAATTTTTCATTCAAGGCGCGGCCCACCATAAGGCCGATAATTTCCGGCAAACTGGTTTTTATAAACTCCAGGGTTTTGACGTATTTGCCGTCCCGCAGTATGGTAACCCGGTCTACAATCCGGGAAAGTTCCTCCAGCCGGTGGGAAATGTAAATAACCCCCTTGCCCTTCTTTTTTAGCATCGCGATAACGGAAAAAAGGTCTTCGATTTCTTTTTCTGTTAACGCCGAGGTTGGCTCGTCCATGATGACAATATTGGCGTTCATGGACAGGGTTTTGCAAATTTCTACCATTTGCTGCTTAGAAACAGGGAGTTTATTGGTGGGAGTGGCGGGATCGATGTGCAGATTTAGCTGGTCCAGGTACATTTTTGCCGCTTCGTTTTGTTTTTTCTCGTTCAAAACCCCCAGGGTATGGGTGAATTCCCTGTTTAAGAAAATATTTTCCGCCACCGTCAGGTGGGGACACAGGTTCAATTCCTGATGGATAATGCCTATACCCATGTTTTGGGCCAATTGGGGGCTTAAATCGTGGGTGATTTTCTTCCCCCGGATAAAGATTTCCCCCGAATCACGGGTATAGACCCCGGAAATAATCTTCATCAGGGTGGATTTTCCCGCCCCGTTTTCCCCCAACAGGGCATGAACTTCGCCGGACCTTAGGTCAAACTGCACATCTTCTAACGCGGGAACCCAGGAAAAGGCCTTGTTGACATGCTTGACCTGCAGCAATACTTCCGCCATAAAACATCCTTATACGGTACCGTTATGAAACCGGTTTCATTTTTGGGCGTTCTTAACCGCCTGATTTAAGTGTAACCGGACCTTTAAAAATCTGTCAAGCTTTTTTTAAAAATTTGTGAGGCGGTTCCATGGAAGCGGAATTTTGCTCCGTAAGCCCAGGCGCCGGGGCCGCCGGGAAGGCCCGGCCCGGCGCCGCCCCACCGGAAAGACCCGGACCGCCGGGAAATACCCCCTGCGCAAACTTTACAGCCCCGGCCCCGTATAGTATTCTGGCGGCAAGGGGCTTCTCCATGCTAAAAAAGCTCCCGGCGCCCCTTTTTCCCCGGCGCCCGGCGGATTGTTGGATTGTTGGATTGTTATGGTAAAGATTAAAATTTGCGGGCTCTTCCGCGAAAAGGATATAGACTACGCCAACGAGGCGGTTCCGGATTACGTGGGCTTTGTATTCGCCCCAAAGAGCCGGCGGCGGATAAGCCCCGGCGGCGCGGCGGCGCTCCGGGAAAAACTCCGGGAAGGAATTGTCCCGGTGGGGGTCTTTGTCAACGCCGCGGTGGACGAAATCGCCGCCCTGTACCGGGACGGGGTCATAGCCATGGTACAGCTCCACGGCGGGGAAACGGATGAATACATTGACCGCCTGCGGGAACGCTGCGGTGCGCCGCTTGTCCGGGCCGCCGGCGCGGAAAGCCTTGAAAAAGGGGCGCCCGGTTCTTTTCCCCTTTGTGGACCGGCAAAGGCCGAATACCTTTTGCTGGACAGCGGAACCGGCGGTACGGGCCGCAGTTTTAACTGGAAGCTCCTGGACATGCTGCAAAACCCGAATTCCGCCGGGCGCCCTGTCTTTTTGGCCGGGGGTATAGGCCTCCACAATATAGACGGGGCCCTGGCCCGAAAGCCCTACGCCGTGGATATTTCCAGCGGGGCGGAAACGGACGGTATAAAAGATCGAAAAAAGATGATAGCCTTGGTACAGAGGGTCCGCGCATACCGCGGCTAAACCCCGCGGCGGAATGCTGCGGCTTGCCTAAAAAGGAAGTGCAGTGAGCAAGGGAAGATTCGGGGAATTCGGGGGACAGTACATCCCGGAAACCCTGATGAACGAAATCATCGATCTGGAACGATCCTATAACCACTATAAAGCAGATCCGGCCTTTACCGCGGAACTGGACGGGCTTTTACGGAATTATGCGGGCCGTCCCAGCCTGCTTTATTTTGCCGAAAAGCTCAGCGCCGATCTGGGAGGGGCCAAGGTATACCTTAAGCGGGAAGACCTTAACCACACGGGGTCCCACAAGATCAACAATGTCCTTGGACAGGTACTGCTGGCAAAAAAACGGGGAAAGAAACGGGTCATAGCCGAAACCGGGGCGGGTCAACACGGCGTTGCCACCGCCACCGCCGCGGCCCTGCTGGGACTGGAATGTGAAATCTTTATGGGAAAGGAAGATACGGCGCGCCAGGCCCTGAATGTTTACCGCATGGAACTTCTTGGCGCGGCGGTGCATCCCGTTACCTCGGGAACCCAAACCTTAAAGGATGCGGTAAACGAAACCATGCGGGAATGGGCGGGCCGGGTTAAGGACACTCATTATGTGCTTGGTACGGTGATGGGCCCCCATCCTTTTCCTACTATCGTGCGGGACTTCCAGAGCGTGATTGGAAAGGAAGCCCGGGAACAGATCCTTGACCGGGAAGGAAAACTTCCCCTGGCGGTAATCGCCTGCGTCGGCGGGGGAAGCAACGCCATGGGTATTTTTTACCACTTCATCGAAGATAAAAGGGTCCGGCTTATAGGCTGCGAGGCCGCAGGAAGGGGAGTGGATACGGACCAGCACGCCGCCACCATGACAAAGGGCAGGGTGGGGATCTTCCACGGGATGAAGTCCTACTTCTGCCAAAACGACGAAGGGCAGATCGCCCCGGTGTATTCAATTTCCGCGGGCCTTGACTATCCGGGGGTGGGGCCGGAACACGCCATGCTTCGGGATACGAGCCGGGCGGAGTATGCGGCGGTTACCGATGACGAAGCCGTGGACGCTTTTGAGTATCTGTCCCGAACAGAAGGCATTATCCCCGCGGTGGAAAGCGCCCACGCGGTGGCCTATGCCCGTAAACTTGTCCCCGGCTTTCCAAAGGACGGCGCCGTGATTATCTGCCTTTCCGGCCGGGGAGACAAGGACGTGTCTTCCATCGCCAAATACCGGGGGAAAAATATTCATGAGTAGGGGCATTGCCATTATGGGGGAAAGGGGTATATGGGTAGAATAGCCGGCGCCTTTGGAAAAAACGCCGCCCGCCCCGGGGGAAAATCCTTTATCGGCTTTGTTACCGGCGGCGATCCGTCCATGGAACAAAGCGAAGCATGCATCGTAGAGATGATCAGGTCCGGGGCGGACCTGGTGGAAATAGGCGTCCCCTTCTCGGACCCCATTGCGGAAGGGCCGGTTATCCAGGGGGCAAATATCCGGGCGCTTAAGGCCGGCGCCGGGGTAGAAAAAATTTTTAACCTTGCCGGTTCGGTTCGAAAAAAACTGCGATCCCTGCCGGAGGATCGCCGGGACATCCCCCTGGTATTTCTTAGTTACCTAAATCCGGTATTCAGATACGGCTACGATGCATTTTTTGCCCGCTGCGCCGAAACGGGGGTAGACGGGATCATTGTCCCCGACCTGCCCTTTGAAGAACAGGGGGAACTGCGAAGGTCCGCCGCGCCCCGGGGGGTGGACCTTATCTCCATGGTGGCCCCCACCTCCCAGGAGCGGATCCGCCACATCGCCCAAGCCGCTTCGGGGTTTCTGTACATCGTCTCGTCCCTGGGCGTTACCGGCATTCGGGATTCCATCGAAAGCAATGTAAAGGTCATCGTGGACGAGGTACGGAACGCGGGGATTGGGGCGGAACGGCTTCCCTGCGCGGTGGGCTTTGGCATTAACACCCCCGCCCAGGCCGCGGCCATCGCAAAATTTGCCGAAGGAGTTATTGTGGGCAGCGCCATCGTTAAAATCATCGATGAACACCGGGATAATCCGGCCCCCTTCGTGGCGCGGTATGTGGGCGAAATGAAGGCCGCCCTAAACCCTGTACCTAAAGCCCCCTCATAGTCGCGTCGGCGCGCGCCGGCGCGCGCCGGCGGGAAATGAACCTCCCGCGCCAAGGCCCCCGCAAACGCATGGCGCGCTGTACTATTGTCCGGTTCACCGGATCCTAGATCTTCGGAATTACCGCCGCCAGTAGGGTCGTTACCCTGGCGGCGTTTTCGGCAAAGACTTTGGATATGGCCTCCCAGGTTACGGGCTCTTCATCGTGGCGCCAGGAATCATAATCGGTACTCATGGCAACCGCCGCATAGGGAATTCCCCCTTCGTTGGCCAGGGCGGTTTCGGTGGCAATGGACATATTGATAATGCCGGCCCCCCAGGAACGGAACATCCGGGATTCGGCCCTGGTGGAAAAGCGGGGGCCTTCGATGGTAACCACCGTCCCTGTTTCATGGCAGGGATAGTTTAAGGCGCGGCATTCTTGTATCAACAGCCTGCGCAAATTTTCATCGTAGGGGTCTGCCATGGGGCAGTGAACCGCATTGTGGGGTTCAAAGGATTCGTAAAAGGTCATTTTTCGCTGTTTGGTAAAATCAATAAACTGATCAATTATTACCAGGTCTCCCCGGTGGATCTCTTCCCGCAGGGACCCCACCGCGGTGGTTGCCAAAATGTGGGTGCATCCTGCGGTCTTTAGGGCGCTGATGTTCGCCCTAAAATTTACCTGACTTGGGGGAATGGTATGTTCGCGGCCATGCCGGGCAAGAAGCACAACTTCAACGCCCCCGATGGTTCCCCGTTTAAGGGGCGCGGAGGGATCGCCATAGGGGGTGGTAACTTTTTCGTCCCCGGGATTGGATAGGATCCGGGGGTTATCCAGCCCGCTGCCGCCGATGATTCCAATTATTGCCATAATTTCTCCTTTGGGAGCGGAGTTTCTTCCGGCTGTTCCCGCCCGGGAATTTCCTTTCCGGCGGTAAAACATTCCGGGTACAGGGAACGGATCCCCTGTTCCGAGGCGGCGCAGATCCCCCGTTCGGTGATAAGGCCCCGGATGTACCGGGCCGGGGTTACGTCAAAGCCCCAGTTCCGCGCCGGGGTGTGGTCCGGACATATTTGCAGGGTCCCGCAAGCGCCGCCGGGACCTTTGCCATGAACAAACCGCAGTTCCGCTTCGTCCCGTTCTTCGATGGGAATTTCTTTTAGGCCGTCTTCCATGGTAAAATCAAAGGTCGAAGACGGCAGGGCCGCGTAAAAGGGAACCTTGTTTTCGTTAGCCGCCAGGGCCTTAAGGTAGGTGCCGATTTTGTTGGCTAGGTCTCCCCGGCGGGTAACCCTGTCGGCGCCGGTAATAACCAGGTCCACAAGGCCGTGCTGCATCATATAGCCTCCGGCATTATCGGCCACAAGATGGTGGGGAACGCCGTGGCCTCCAAGTTCCCAGGCCGTAAGGCTTGCGCCCTGGTTGCGGGGGCGTGTTTCGTCTACCCAGACATGGACGGCAATACCGCTGTCAAAGGCGGCATAGACCGGCGACAGGGCCGTGCCGTAATCAACAAAGGCCAGCCAGCCGGCATTACAGTGGGTTAGGATATTTACCGGCCCCTTGGTTTTTTCTGCGGCAATTTTTTTTATCAGTTCAAGGCCGTAAAGGCCGATATGCCGGCATGCCTCGGCGTCGGATTCGGCTATTCTTTGGCTTTCGATTCTGGCAAGTTCTATTTTTTCCCTGGCGCCGGAAGAGTTACAAAGCAGCTTTGAAAGCATGCGATCCACGGCCCAGGCCAGATTACTTGCGGTGGGCCGGGTGTTTTTTAAGACCGCCGCCGCCTTAAGAAGATGCCGGTCAAACGCAAAGGATTCCGCTTCCAGCGCGGCCAGGTAGATTCCATAGGCCGCTGCGGCGCCGATAAGTCCCGCCCCCCGGACATACATATCCTTAATGGCCCTGCGCATGTCCTCCAGGGTGCATAGATCAAGGATTTCAAATTTAAAGGGCAGAACTTGTTGGTTTATTATCTGAACAACCCGGTTGTCGCTTTCCTTAAGCCAAATAGTCCTATAATGCCCGCCATCAACATTCATACCCGCGCCAATAGTATAGCGCCTTTCGGCCCCCTTGTACAGGAACCGTCCGATACGGAGGGGCCATGCGGCGGTATCACTTTTTTGAAGTTTCCGGTATACTTGTACAAAGCAGGAGAATGATAAAAAGTGCTTCCGGTTGTGTTACAGGCGCTGGCTAATAACTTCCACGGTCAAAATGAAGAGCTTGAAACCGGAAGTATATGTTTCCCGGAGGAAGCATGACAGGAAACGCCGAATTTATCGCATATTGTATTGAAGAATACAAGGCCGCGAACTCCATGACCGGCAAAGAAGTTATTGACCTCTTTAAGAAATATAATATCATTGATTATATTGTTTCATGTTACGATGCCCTGCACACAATGGGCGGTTTAGCCATAGCGGAAGACATTGACGGTTTGATCGGGGGAATGAGGAAGACGCCATGAAGAGTTGTCATCAGTCTTGTCCTCCACGCTCTGTTAAAAAAAACCTTCCGTGTTATAACTTATAGAAGGAGAATGGCCAATGCCAACCTTACAATTCAAAGGCAAAACCACCATCTGGAAGCATCAACTGGCCGTACCATACCATGTCCTTGAGCCCGTAGAAAAGTTAGGCTACTCTTACCCCCCCCCC